>NZ_JBFECU010000015.1:0-78228 GCF_041379855.1 Microbacterium sp. BWT-B31 | reverse complement strand
GGACGAGGTCCGCCGCCGCGTTCAGCAGGACACCCTCGAGCATCGCGGACGGAAGGGGGACCCGCTCTACGGGATCCAGACCATCCTCCGCGCCGGAGCGGAGAACCTCACCGACAAGCAGCGTGTGAGGCTGACCGCGGCGATCGAGGCCGACCCCGCGCACGATGAGGTGTTCGTCGCGTGGCAGTGCGCCCAGCAGCTGCGCTCCGCCTACCACCAGAAGGATCTCACCGAGGGGCGACGGATCGCCCAGAAGATCGTCGACACGTTCCACACCTGCCCGATCCCCGAGATCGCCCGCCTCGGCCGGACGCTGCGCCGCTGGCGGTCAGCGTTCCTGGCGTACTTCACCACCAGCCGCGCGAACAACGGCGGCACCGAGGCGGTCAACGGGATCATCGAGCTGCACCGCCGCCTCGCCCGCGGCTACCGCAACCGGCACAACTACCGCCTCCGCATGCTCCTCGCCGCCGGCGGCCTCACCCCATGACCCCCACCAGATGTCCGAAGAGCCACGAAAGCGCCCGTCAGCGCTCCAGCGACACGTGGAACTTGGGCCCGAGCCCCGCACCCGCCGGCCTGTCGCCGGCGAGGATCGCGGGGAGGTCTTCGAGCGCGACGGTCGCGGCGACGAGCGGTCGCGGGTCGACGGCGCCCGACGCGTAGGCGGCGATCGTGCCGTCGAGGCCCGGCGAGGCGCTGAGCACGCCGACGGCCGTGACGTCGTTCAGCACGAGGTCGCGCGTGTCGATCGGGCTCGGCGTGCCCGCAATCCCGATGTAGACGACGCGCCTGCCGGGCTCGACGAGTTCGAGCGCCTTCGCGGGCAGATGCGGGGCGTTGGATGCCTCGATCACGGCGTCCCACGGCAGATCGGGCAGCGCGTCCTCGGCCCACACGTGTGCGAACCCGAGCGTGCGTGCGAAGCCCAGCGACCGGACGCTGCGCCCCAGCAGATGCACCTCGGCGCCGGCCGCCTGCGCGAACAGTCCGCACAGCAGGCCGATCGTGCCCGGGCCCAGCACGAGGCAGCGGTCCCCCGGCTCGAGCCTGGCGGCCTGCACCGCGCGGAACGCGTTGCCGCCGGGCTCGACCAGCGCGCCCATGGCGTCGTCGACCGTGTCGGGCAGTCGTCGCAGCGCGGCCGCAGGCACAGCGACCTGCTCGGCGAGGGCACCGGGACGGCCGCCGCGGATGCCGAGCTCGGCGCGCAACTCGCACACGTGCTGCCGCCCGCCCAGGCAGCGGCGGCACTCGCCGCAGCCGAGCATCGTGTCGCCGGTGACCCGCGCACCCAGCCACTCCTGGCCGACATCGGCACCGACCTCGGACACCACACCCATCCACTCGTGGCCGATGCGCATCGGGTACGCGGCATGCCGGCTGTGGAGGTATGCCATCTCGCCCGTGAAGAACTCGACGTCGGTGCCGCAGATGCCGGCCCGGTGCACGTCGACCACCACCTCGCCCGGCACCGCCTGCGGCTCGGCCACGTCCTGCACCTCTGCGCAGCCGGGCCCCGTGATGACGAGCGCCTTCATCGGGCTCCGCGCGCGCGTATCCGCGGGCGACCGGCCCACAGGTACGGCGCATTGCCGCGGTGGCCGGTCCTCACCGTGAACAGACGGCCCGAGAGAGGATGCTCCGCCCGCTGCTCCTCGCTGAGCCCCTCGATCGCCGTCGTGATGACGAGGGTGTCGAGGTCGGGTCCCGCGAACACGGGGCACGACGTGTGCGGGGCGGGCACGTCGACCCGTCCGACGACCTCACCCGCGGGCGAGATGCGCACGACGCATCCGCCGCCCCAGACCGCAACCCACAGGTGGTCTTCGCCGTCGGTGGTCATGCCGTCGGGGTGTCCCTCGGCCAGTTCGAGGAACACCCGCCGCGCGCCGGTCGCGCCGGTCACGGGGTCGTAGTCGCGGACGTGGATGCGACGCGTCATCGTGTCGATCGAGTACAGCGTGCGCCCATCCCGCGTCCACGCGAGGCCGTTCGACAACGTGAGGTCGTCGTCGAGCACGGTCGCGGTGCCGTCGAGGTCGACGCGAAGCAGCTCCTCGGGACCCGGGCCCTTCGTGCCGACCAGGAATCGCCCGGCCGGGTCGGGCTTGCCGTCGTTGAAGCGACGCTCGTCGCCATCGACGAGCTGCTCGCCCGCCTCGATGCGACCCCGGGTGTCGCGGAAGTACAGGCGGTGCGTCCCCGCGACGACCCACTCCCCCGCCGCCGACACCGCGACCGCGCCGGCCGTGTCGGGAAACTCGATGCGCTCGTCGATCTCGACGGTCGCGGCATCCGTCAACCGCCCGTCGTAGACGAGACCGTCCATGATGTCGACCCACAGCAGGCGTCCGCGGATCGGATCCCACGTGGGGCCTTCGCCGAGGAAGTGCGAGACGTCGGTCGCGACGGTCGCGGTGCCGAGGGCGGGCACGGACGCGTCAATGCGACTCACGCGACACCTCCGACCCCGACGACCCGACGAGGAAGTCCAGGTCAGCACCCCGATCGGCCTGCAGCACGTGGTCGACGTAGAGGCGCTCCCACCCGCGCCGGGGTTTCGCGTAGGCGTCGAGGGTGGCCTGGTTCGGCATCCGCTGCGCCAGCTCTTCGGCGGGCACGTCGAGATCGAGTCGCCCCGCGCGCACGTCGAGGCTGACCCAGTCGCCAGTCTGCACGAGGGCGAGCGGGCCGCCCGCCGCTGCCTCGGGCGTGACGTGCAGAACGACCGTTCCGTACGCGGTGCCCGACATGCGGCCGTCGCAGATGCGCACCATGTCGCGCACGCCCTGCGCGAGCAGCTTCGGCGGCAGCGGCATGTTCGCCACCTCCGGCATGCCCGGATACCCCTGCGGCCCGCATCCGCGCAGCACCATGACGCTCGACTCGTCGATGTCGAGGTCGGGGTCGTCGATGCGCGCGTGGAAGTCCTCGATCGAGTCGAACACCACCGCCCGGCCCCGGTGCTTCAGAAGATGAGCGGATGCCGCGGCCGGCTTGATCAGCGCACCGCCGGGCGCGAGCGACCCGCGCAGCACCGAGATGCCCGCGGCTTCTTGAAGCGGGTTGCCGCGCGGGGTGATCACGTCGGGATCCCAGATCCGCGCGTCGTCGAGGTGGTCGACGAACGGACGCCCGGTGATCGAGAGCGCGGACGGGTCGAGCAGGTCGCGCACCTCGCGCATCACCGCGAGGAACCCGCCCGCCCGGTAGAGGTCGTCCATGAGGTATCGGCCCGCGGGCTGCAGGTTCACCAGCAGCGGCACCTGCGCGCCGATGCGGTCGAAGTCGTCGATCGTGAGGTCGATGCCCAGGCGCCCCGCGATGGCGAGCAGGTGCACGACGGCGTTCGTGGACCCGCCGATCGCGGCGAGCGCGACGATCGCGTTGTGGAAGCTCGCCCTCGTGAGGAACGTCGACGGCCGGCGGTCGTCAGAGACCAGCTGCACCGCGAGCCGGCCGGTCTCGTGCGCCGCCTCGAGCAGGCGCGCATCCGGTGCCGGGGTTCCGGCGACACCGGGCACCACGACTCCGAGCGCTTCGGCGACGAGAGCCATCGTGGACGCCGTGCCCATCGTGTTGCAGTGCCCCTTCGAGCGGATCATCGACGACTCGCTCCCCCGGAACTGCTCCTCGCTCAGTGTGCCGGCGCGCACCTCTTCGCTCAGCCGCCACACGTCGGTGCCGCACCCGAGCGCCTCGCCCCGAAAATGGCCGGTGAGCATCGGCCCGCCTGGCACGACCACGGCAGGAAGATCGACGGATGCCGCGGCCATCAGCAGCGACGGGATCGTCTTGTCGCACCCGCCCAGCAGCACCACCCCGTCGATCGGGTTGGCGCGCAGCATCTCTTCGGTCGCCATCGCGGCCAGGTTGCGCCACAGCATCGCCGTCGGACGCACCTGAGTCTCGCCGAGCGAGACCACCGGAAGCTCCAGCGGAATGCCGCCGGCCTCGTAGATGCCGTTCTTCACCGACTGCGCCACCTCGGTCAGGTGCGCATTGCACGGAGTGAGATCAGACGCGGTGTTCGCGATCGCGATCTGCGAACGGCCCTCGAACGCGCTGGCGGGAACGCCGCGGCGCATCCACGCCCGATGGATGTACGCGTTCCGATCGTCGCCCGCATACCACTGCGAGCTGCGCTGCTCACTCATGGGTTCCCACTCTAGTGAGGCGCGGCGCACGGGCATCGTGCGGCGCAGGTCGGAGCGCGGGAGGCGCGGTGGGCGGCTCAGCTCTGCGCGAGCCGGACCGCCTTCTCGGTGAAGTAGGCGACCTCACCGTCGGCATCCTCGACCCCGAAGACGAACTTGCCGGACGGAGTCGCCCGCACGTCGATGACTTCGCCGCGTCCGCGAGGAGTGAACACGTCGGTCCCCGGCGTGAAGATGGAGTCGCTCATACGCCCGATCATGCGGCATGGGAAGGCACTCCGCCTCCCCCGTGAGGCGGAGTGCGGCCGGCACGTGGTAAGCTGAGGCGCTCCCATTCCGGGACCCGTGTCGATTCTCTGCCTCATCGTGGAGCGCTAACCCGACACCCATCCTCCAGCCGCTGTATCCGCGAGCCGCATGCGCGTGAGTCGTTCCGCGCGAAAGTCGAAAACCCCATGATCATCCCCTCGCCGGGCACGATGCTCGCCTGGCTCCGCGCCGACCTCGACGTGTCGGTGGCCACCTTCGGCGACGAGTACGCCGGCTTCATCGACCGCACACCCCTCGGCATCCGCGCCCACGGCGCTCGCGGAGAGGACCTCGGGCTGCACGCCACGCCCGACCTCGCCCGCGCCGCGGTCGCGGCATCCTTCGTGTCGCCCTCCTCCCCCAGGACCGCGACACGCCCTCATCGTCCGCGCCGCATTCGCCGGCGCGGCATCCCCGGTCGCTCCGGCGGCCCGAAGAACAGAAGGAAAGACACGATGGCCACTGGCACCGTGAAATGGTTCAACGCAGAGAAGGGCTACGGCTTCATCGCACCCGATGACGGCACCGCCGATCTCTTCGCGCACTTCAGCGCGATCACCGGCGAGGGCTTCAAGGAGCTCCGCGAAGACCAGAAAGTGGAGTTCGACGCCGAGCGCGGACCCAAGGGAATGCAGGCGGCGAACATCCGCCCGCTCTGACTGCGTCGTCACTGACACGTGCATCCGCGCCCGTCCCGGCATCCGTCGGGTCGGGCGCAGTTGTGTGCGCGGGCTGGAACACGCGGCGACAGCACTGGGAGCTGACGCCGCGCCCTCGCAGCTGACATTCGTCCGGCGCGGCGTCCGCGAACGCTCCGAAGAGCGTCTGGCCCACCATCAGGACGCGGCGGCCACCACCCATGCTCGCCGCACCACGTCGGCGGCTTCAACCGGACCGACGCGCAGGACTCCTTGATGGCTGAGGGCGGCCACCCACTCGGCATCGCTGGGACGCCGAGAGAACGTGACCCGCGCGGCATCCGTCAATGGACCGAAGCGACCGAAGAGCGCGGCAGCTTCGGCGTCGATGATCCCCTGCTCGGCCAATGCCCACAGGTCGTACAGATCGCGCGGGGCGGCGCGGTCGTGCCACGCTGCGAGCTTGGCTGCGGCGAAGGCCGGGGCGGTGAGCACGCGCATACGAGCGGGCGGCGCGTCGGCGTACCGCTGCTCGAGGTCGCGGACCTCGGTCGGCCACTGGGGATATTCCGATCCGTTCAGCAGCTGGATCTTCACGCGCGCGCCGCGGACGCTCATGACGGACGAAGCCGGATGCCGCGTGACAGCGAGATCCGGCTCGAACCGGGGCACGCCGACTGCACGCCCGAGGGAGGTCACCAATGCGTCTTGAATCTCGCGTGCGACTTCGGTACGCGAGCCGCGGCCGATCAGGTCGATGTCCTCGGAGAGCCGCAGCTCGGTGAGGTGCGTGCGCGAGAGCGCAGTCCCTCCGATGAACACCACCGAGTCGCTGTCAATCGTCGAGAGTGCAGCGAGTGCGTGAGAAATGACGTGATCGCGTCGCACTTGCTCGTCGTCGACGCCGAAGCGGTGCCGGACGGCGTCGAGGTCGTGTGGCGAGAGGATGCCGCGCACCGGCTCAGCCATCGTCTCCCCACTCGCCCAGCATTCGGGTCACGGCTGCGGGAACCCTTTCAGCCCGGCCCGCGATTCGCGCGACATCCTTCTTCGCAACGCGAGCTCGCAGAGTCGCGATCGCCTCAGCGACGTCACCTGCGAGAACACCACGGTCGGCGCTTCCGAGCAGGTCGTAGAGCGTCTGCGCCGGCGTCGCGACGAGCGCTTCGCCGAGCTCCGTGCGCTCAAGGGTCGCGTCTATGCGATCGAGATCGCGGTGCGCGAGTCGAACGACTCCGCCCGTGTCCAAGCGCACGGGGTGCCGACCGGGCACGGGAACGGCGAGTGTCGTCTCGGCGATCGCGCGCGGGATCGCATGCCAGAAGCGTGCCGCTCCCACGCCGGTCAGGATGACACGGCGCTCGCCGAACCGGGCCGTGCCAAGCGCCAGCGCGGCGGTCTCGAGCGGCGGCTTCCAGGTGCGCCCGTCCGCACCACCGGGCGGCGCGATGTAGACACCGCGCGCGATGCGTGTGAGCGCGCCGCGGCTGGCGAGACGGGCAAGGGTGCGTGCGGGATTGGCCACTTCGGCGGCGAGATCTTCCCAACGCACGGCCCGCATCGGCGCACGTTCCACGAACCTGAGCACATCGAGATCAGCCATGACACCCCTCGCCCCGCACCAACATACACCCAGCGTATGGTGGCGCTTTCCTAAAACGCCCGACCCGACCCGATCTCGTCATCGACCTCCGCCCCGACCACGCCCGCCGGCTCACAGGCCGATGGAGGGACCACCCGGATGCGCGGGGAAGGTGTGTGAGCGGCTGGGGTCGAAGTACGGGTCGACCGCGGGCGCTCGTCGAGGCTCCTGGATGCGCGCTTCCGGCGCGAGACCTCATCGCGCGCTCGACTCATGAGGCGGGTCGCGGTGCTCTGGCTGATCCAGAGCATGTCTGAGACGAGCTTCAACGTCGGATAGCTCATACGCTGCTCCCCCATGCCGAGCGCGAGCGACGAATGTCCCAAATGCGCTTCGGAGGTCCCTTGCGAAGGACGAGAGCGCCGAGGTCCGCAAGGCGCTGGCGGTTCGTGCGCAGTACTCGTGCGCGAGCACGCTCGATCACCTCGTCGTGCTCGTATGTGCTGGTGTAAACGTAGGTGCGCTCTCCCGCGGAGTCGATGCAGAAGAGTAGTGCCCGCCACGAGCCGTCAACGCGTCCGGTCCGAGCACCTGGGTCCGTCTGCTGTTCGGCTTCTTGATCCGAAGCCCGTACGCCGAGTCGTCCTCACGCAGCTTCACGAGGAACGTCAGCACCTTGGCTTGGACGCTCTTGTCCAGCTTGTGATCGTCCGTCTTCGAGAGTGAGACTTCAGGCACCGAGCGGACTCCTCGGTTGTGTGTGCATGTCAGGTCGTGTATTCGTGCCATAGCCGGAGCAGCCGCTCGTTTACATCCGGAGGGACGCGGTTGCCCGACTGGAACTGGTGTCGCCATGCGATCTCCGGAATCGCAAGGTCAAGCTGGTCGCGATCCAGAATGTCGGCCTCTTCGAGGAGGACATCGAATGCGACCTCCACGTATCTCGACGTCTCACCAGGCCGCGCGAAGTGCGCGTCGTCGAATGGTTCCGAGAGCACGGTGCCGTGACCCAGCAATCCATACGGTCCGCCCTGGCGGAGGAGCCACGCATCAGTGCCGGGCTGCACGTCACGGCGTTTTCCCACCGACCAGCGCGTGCGGTACTGGGCGCCACTGATTACCATGTTGACCGCGCCCTCGTAGGTCTCATCCCACCCATCCCAGAGCGCGCGATTCCACCCGAGTAGCACCCCTTCGCGATTCGCTGAGCGTTCCGCGGAAGAGACGCTGGGACTCTCTGGCGTGGCAGCCTGAGCGGCTCGCTCGCCTGCTGGCGTCAGAATCCACACGCCCTTGCTCGGGTGCGGGCCTTCGCCGGCACGATAGATGAGGCCGTCGTTCACGAGATGAAGGCGAGAAAACTGGACTGCATTCGCGAACTTGCTCACGCTCGTTTGGTATCGCTCGGTCAGCTCTCTGTCCGTGAGGTCTGGAAAGTGGTTCGCAAGGGCCGCGTAGCACTCCTTTGCGTGGGCACGATTGCCGGGCCGCGAGAGCAAGAAGGCGAGCAGATGCTTCTTGATCTCCCGATCATTCGGGACTGTCATGACACGACTCTCCTTGTGAGCGGTGCGGATGCTGTTGCCACGGCCTCGTGAATCGACGCAAGCATCTGCTCCGGCGTGAGCGACAGGTCGAGGGGCCACTCCCGGATCGTCACGGCGGAGTTCTCGACCCGCCGATCGACAGGCGAACCGCCCTGCGCGTACACGAGAAGCGCACGGTCGAGCCCGATAGTGGTGCAGTAGGCGAGCATCTGGTAGAGGTCTGCGTTCGGGTACCGCCCCTCCCGGCCCGACGCTTTGTACTTGGCGTCGTAGACCATGTGCGGGGCCACGCCGTCGTACTCGAGCAAGTCGATGGCGATGGGCACGCGAGGTGTGAGGTCCAATCGTTCGGCGTCCAGCCACCACCGCTGCTGCGCCACCGAGCGACGTCCCTGGTGCGCGATCGCCTCTTTGAGCGCGACAGTCACGAAGTCCTCGAACACCTTCCACATCACGACGACGAAGGCTGCGATCTCCACTCCATCATCGCCCGCTTGGGCAGCAGTGTTCCGAAGAATCAGCTCGGCGAGCCGGAGCGCAGGAACATAGCGCGCGTTAAGTCGCGTGGCCCGCCACGCCGGCGTCGTTGCGCCGCGCCTGAGGACCGCGACACCGTCCAGTCGATTGTCGAGATGCGTGAGACGCGCAACGACGTCACGCCGCAATCGCGGAACGGAGCGCATTCGGCGCAGTGCGGTGCGCAGGATCTGATTCTCGGCGATGTCGGTGAGGTACTCGTCATACGCGATCTCGGTCGGATAGATGCGACCGGGATGTCTGCGCAGCTGGTCGGCAATGCGGATCCGCCCGCGTACGACGTTCGAGGACTCCTCGATCGTGCGATACCCCTGCAGCACCCCTCCGAGGAGCGCCCGTTGAACCAAGCGCGCGAGCGACTCCGCGAGCGCCGGCCAGAGTTCGTCGTATGCCTCGGCGTCGATGGCTTCAGGCCGAAAGCCTGGGTCGGCTGCGTAGCCGAGCATGAAGAGCAGGTGTGCGAGCTTGACTTTCTCCTTGGGCCAGACTTCGACCTGAAGGTCGCCGACCCGCACACCTCCAACCCGACCACTCGGCGCGATGACGGCCGCGCAGCCATCCGTGAGAACCACCGACACCAGACGGCTTGCCTCGAGCGCGCGCGCCTGCACCGGAGTCATCCGAACCACACGTGGTTCAAACGTCTCCGTCAGCGTGAGGCGGCGCAGGTCGGTCACAGCTCGTCAGAATCCTCGCTCGGGAGGGGCGCCTCGATGGTCACAATACTGTCCGTCACAACATCTACGGGGCCCACGCCAGTTCCCGCTCGCTCGACCTTCGCGAGCAGTGCTGTGAGACCAAACTGTGCTCGCACCTGCTCCGGCGTCTGCACACCGTAAAAGTGGTCGTCGAGCAACGGCAGGATGTCGTACTTCCAGATGCGTTCCAGTCCGACGGGATCGCGCGCCGAGCTCTTCATGAGGTAGGAGGGACCGATCTGCAGATCGCGCTCGTCGATCCCCTCGTTCAGCGCGTCCAGCAGCCGCGCACGCATATCGTCCGATCCCTGTGCCTTCAGATAGGCGTCGAGCACACCCGAGACCGGTTCGACGGCTGGATGCAGCTCAACGAAGGGAAACCGCCGGCGAATGGCGGCATCCACCATCGAGATCGACCGGTCGAGTGTGTTCATCGTGCCGATGATGAAGAGGTTCTTCGGCAGGCGGAAGTCGGTCTCGGGGCTGTACTGCAGGCTGATCGACTGATCTCGGTACTCGAGCAAGTAGTACAGCTCACCGAAGACCTTTGCGAGGTTGGCGCGGTTCATCTCATCGATGACGAGCACGTATGCCTTGGACTCGTTGCCCGGCGTCGTCGCCTTGGCGACGAGGTTGCGCAGCGGACCGGGTACCAGCGTGTACAGGACCTTGCCGTTCTCGACGGTAGGCCGCAGCCCCTCGAAGAAGTCCTCGTACGCGTAGGACGGGTGGAACTGAACAGTCCGCCGGTCATTGGTGTCGCTCCCGACGATGTGCGCACCGAGAGCCTCGGCGATGAACGTCTTGCCCGTACCGGGAGGCCCGTAGAAGACGATCTGCTGGCGGTCGGCCAGCACATCCAGATACTCCTGAAGCGTCTCGCGAGGGATGTGCAGCTTCGTGACGAGATCGTCTGTCACAGGCGGGATGCTGACGCCCACACTGATGGGGGGACCGACCGTCCGCGGGTTGTTGTCATCATCATGATCGTCGTCGGTGCCCGTAAGGCGAGCCGCCAGCGTGGTCAACACATCGAGTGCGCTCGTGAGGTCGACAACATCGCCCTGCTTGTCGAGCATGCCCGGCAGCGGTTCAGGCAGTTCTGACTTGGCCAGACTCCCCGGATGCCAGTCGACCGCTCGGCGCAGACGCGAGCCGTCGATCTCGCTCCAGGAGGGGTTGCCAGACACGACACCGAGGGACGCACTCTCACCCGAGAGCGCGAGCACGAAGTCCTCCGGGGCCATCCGCAAGATGAAAGCCTGGTCCGCCTGCGTCAACTGCAGGCGCTGAGCGTAGTCGAGGTGCGTATACCCCGACTCGACAGCGTCCCGGATGGACGCCTCGGTTGCGGCATCGAGGTCGACACGCAGGTTCGTTGCCGGCACCGATACGAACGACTCGGCGCGCCAGGTGTCAACGAGATGTCCACCGCTTTGACCGGGCCGCACCAGCCACGCTCGCCGCCCTTCCGCGGGCTTCCGCTGGCCGTGGAGCCCACCCCACGCGTCGAGGTAGGGACTGGTGTACCAGTCAATCCTCGGCTTTCCGGCCTCCTGGATTCGTTCGCGGATGCGCCAGAGGTCATAGTCGAGATCGGCGTCGCCGTCAGGATCAGAGGAGTCGAGATGGTGTTCGAAGGCGGCTCGAATCCGCCGACGATGATCGAGCTTCACAACGTTGTCGAAGTACCCCGGCCACACCAGTTCCTGCAGGGACAGTCGCAGTGCAGTCTCGTCATTCCCAGGTGTAGAGAGCGCCACCTCGCGGAAGGCCCACGGATTCCGCAACGCACGGGAGTGGGCATCGTCGCTCAGCGACGTCCAGTGCTCGATGAATGAGCAGAGCCACGGCAAGTGCTGCCAGATGCGGATGTTGAACCCGGCCCCGCCATTGAAGTTTCCCTCAGCCTGCAGCCCCGCGCGCAGATCATCGTCGAGGTGTGCTCCACTCGCTGTCCATCCGAGAACGGTCTCGATGCGATCGATCTTCGTACCGGCTCCCACGTTCAAGAGCGGTAGCACCTGCAGATACATCAACTCGGCCGCGAGGACGATCACGCCATCGCTCGCCGTTCTCAGTTCGCCCTCGAGCTTCTCGAGGAAGCTCGCCGGGCTGATGTTGTTCTGCGACACGCGCTCATGCAGGTCGCGCGCGTTCCCTGCAGTCCACGTCACCTGCAATGGCAGCAGCGGTGAAGCTTCACCTCGAAGGCCCGGACCAAGAATCCTCCACGCCGCCGCGTCGACGGTCGGGTTCGCGCCGACCCCGCGCTCGTAACTCGTGTCGAGGTCTGGCATCTATCGTCCTTTCGGGATGCTGCGGGCCGAAGCCTGGCGCCGGGTCCAGTGTCGACTCGAACTCGGTGCCGTTGTCGATGCACTCTTGCATGCGGTCGTAGTTCTCAAGGACCAGGCGCTTGGTTCGGTACTCACCGAACTCTGCTTTATCCTTCCGCTTCACGACGGGGAACGTGTCCATGATGTATCTCTTTGTGGTCTGACCTCAGAAAAACTACTGGTCAAAGCCAAAAACAACTTGTGCCCCTGGAGGGACTCGAACCCCCAACCCTCTCCTTAGGACGGAGCTGCTCTTCCATTGAGCTACAGAGGCTGACCGCATAAGTCTAGGCGACGGGCACTGCCGCCTCGGGTCACCCCGCCCCCCGCGGCATCCACCACGCCCTTCACGCTTCGCTCCAAGAACGCGACGATCTCGTCAGCCGGGTCGTCACCCGACACGGCGAGCTCGACGAGAGCTTCTTCGGCGAACCCGACCCAGGAACGCAGGGCGACACGCAGCAGGCGCGAGTCGGGTGCGCCGGCCTCGGTGAAGACGTCGAGCAGCCGGTCGGCGTTGGCGTCGCGGGCCTGGTCGACGACCTCGCGCACCGACGCGTCGCCGCTGGCGACGCCGCGCACGAGGGAGTAGAACGTGCCGCGGTGTTCGCGCACGAAGGCGACGAAGCGCAGCAGTGTGTCGTGCAGGCGCTCGATCGGGGGCAGTTCGGGCTGGGGTGCGGTGGCGATCAGCAGGGCGTCGCGGGCGGTCGCCACGATCTCGCGGTGCAGGCCCGTGAGGGTTCTGAAGTAGTGGAACACCAGGCCTCGCGACACACCCGCCCGCGTGGCGAGCTTTTCTGCCGTCAGTTCGTCGAGCGAGCGATCCGCCAGGAACGCGACGCCGAGTGCCAGCAGCTGCGCTCGTCGTTCCTCGGGATTCAGTCGCGTGCGATGGTCGCGGGACATGAGAAGAGACTAATCCTGCGTCTATTGACTCTGCATCAACAATGTCTGAGGCTCACTGTCGTCCCCCTTTCGATCGGCGACGCCGCCGATCCCTTCCCCGGAGGTCCGATGAAGTTCCGCCGCATCACCCAGTCCCACGCGGGCCGCATCGTGCTCGTCGCGGTCCCGGTCGCGGTTGTCTCGAGCGTGCTCATGGCCGGCGTCGCCCAGGGCGCCGTGCCCGTGTCGTTCGCGGTGTCGGGAAGCCAGTTCCAGATCAGCGCGTCGCAGCTCGACGGCACCGGCTTCTCGCAGTACGCCGGCGTCGCGGACGACACCGCGGGCGTGAGCCACTCCGTCGCGATCGCGAACATCGCATCGGCGACGCTCCACGATCTGTGCCAGTCCGTCGTGTCCGAGACTCCGCTCGGCACGGTCGGCATCCTCATCACGGCGGGCGGCGGCGGAAACCCCGCGACGGCGTCCGACCTGCAGATCGGTATGACGGGCCTTCGCGGCGACTCCTCGTTCGGCAACATCCGCATCGGCGTCGACGCGTCCGCCGTCAACACCGACGCGAAGGGCACCGCGGGCGACTTCGCCCAGGATGCCGACACCGTCACGATCGCGAACCTGCAGCAGACCGCGTGGAGCACGCAGGCCTCCGTCTTCACCCTCACCGGCATGTCGGTCGAGCTCACCGACGGGTCCAAGACGTGCTTCTGATGTCCGTGACTCCGGATGCCTCGGGCGCGCGTGCCTCCGAGCATGCGATGCGCGCCGCCCGCGCGGCATCCGCGGCGCCCGTCGCATCCGCGACCGATGCGCACCAGCCGGCCGCCCCGGGGCGCTTGCGCCGCTGGAGCGCGGACCGCCCGTTCGTCGGCGGTGTGCTGATCGCGCTCGCCGGCATCGAGGTGTTCCTGTCGAGCCAGCTCGACCTCGGCAACATCCGCGTGCAGCTGGGCATCGAGGGTCTGCAGGCCACGATCATCCCGATCGCGCTCGTGCTGCTGGGCGTCCTCATCATCGCGATGCCCGTGCACCGCATCTTCTACGGTGTGCTCGCCCTCGCGGTCGCGGTCTACTCGCTGGTCGGCGTCAACCTCGGCGGCTTCTTCGTCGGCATGATGCTGGGCTGCGTCGGCGGCATCCTGGCTGTCGCCTGGCTACCGACCGACGCCCGCACCCCGCGCACTCGCGTCCGTCGCCGCGCATCTGCCGAGGGGTTGCACGACGGCGATCCCGGGGTCGCCCCATGAGGCGGCGGACGAAGCCGGCAGCGGTGACGATCGCCGGATGCCTCGCCCTCGCGCTCGCCCTCACCGGCGGCGCGGTCGCACCCCAGCCGCATCCCGCGAGGCTCTGCATCCCGATCATCCTGCCGTGCCCCGAGCCGAGCCCCACCCCTTCAGCGCCCTCGACGCAGGCCCCGATCCTGCCCGGAATCCCGGCCATCCCCGGCCTCCCCGGCACCCCGACCGACCCGGACTCGGGCTCGGATTCAGCCGCGACGGGCGGCACGGTGCCCGCGCCGTTGGCAGACGCCGTGTTCGACGCCGAAGCACCGCTCTTCACGCAGCCTCCGGCGCAGCTCGGTTCGCGCTCGCTGTCGTTCACGGGGCTGAAGGGCGTCGAGCCGGTCACGGTCGCACTCGCCGACGGCAGCCGCGTTTCGGCGCTCAAGCTCAGCGCCGACAGCATCACGATCGAAGGCTTCGCGTTGACGGTGCGTCACGAGACGGGTCCGTCGCTCGCGACCACCGCCGACACCATGACCCTGCGCGGCAACGTGCACGTGTGGGTCAATTCGCTCACCGCGTCGACCCCCGGCGGCGGCGCACTGACCCTCGGCGCCGACACCCCGGCTCCGCGCGACGGCATCGAACCGCTGCTCGTACGCGTGACCCTCGGACTCGTCGGCGCGACCGCCGACTCGATCGAGTACTCCCACACCGATCAGCAGATGTCCCCATAGACCGCGATCCGGCGCGCGGCGGCGCAAGCCGCGTCTGCGCGTCCCACCGCCAGACGCCGCGACAGGATCCCCCCGCCCCCGCGACGTCAGCGCGCCGGATCGCCAACCTGCACGACCACCTTCCCGAGCCCCCTTCCCTCACCATGCCGCGCGAGCGCCTCGGGAACCCGCTCGAGCGGGAACGCGCTGTCCAGGTGCACCGCCACGTCTCCGGCGAGCACGCGCTCCGCGAGCGGCGCGAAATGCTCCGGACCCTCCCGCACGAGAAGCAGCGTCAGCCTCGTCCCCGAGACCGCGCCCACGACGGTGCCGACCGTCAGCAGCCGAAGGATCGTGCGCACGGTGCCGCCGACCATGAAGAACCGCCCGCCCCGCGCCAGCGCCCGCCGGTACGCGAAGACCGACCGATGCGCGACGAAGTCGACGATCAGGTCGTACGGTCCGGTGCGCGTGAAGTCGGTCTCGCGGTAGTCGAGCACCTCGTGCGCACCGAGCGATCGCAGGTAGTCCTGCTTGCCGGCGTTGTCGACGGCGGTCACGTGCATGCCCGCCGCCACCGCCAGCTGCACCGCGAACGAACCCGAGCCTCCGCCGGCGCCGTTCAGCAGCATCCGTTCGCCCGGTCTGCCGCGAGCGACCGCCTGCAGCGCGATCGCGCCCGGCTGGGCAAGAGCGGATGCCTCGGCGAAGCCGAGCCCCGCAGGCTTCAGGGCGAGCGACCCCTGCGGCGCCGCCGCGTACTCGGCGAACCCGCCCATGCGCTCGAGGATGTCGCCGTACACGTCGTCGCCGACCCGGAACCGGTCGACCCCCGCACCGACCGCGACCACCGTCCCGGCGATGTCCGACCCGAGAATCCTGCGGCGCGGCCGCCGCAGCCCTCCCGTCAGCCGCGCGTAGGCGGGGCGGCCGACCAGGCCCTCCCAGTCGCTCAGGTTGATCCCCACCGACACCACACGCACCAGCACGTCGCCGTCGCGCAGCGCAGGCACCGGCATCCGTTCGACGCGAAGCCGCTCCGGACCGCCGTATGCGTCGTAGACGACCGCGCGCATCGTGCGGGGAACGCTGTGGGCTGCCACCCTCGACAGGGTACGGGGCGCGACGGCGGCGCTCCAGGGTGGCGAACAGGCGATCGATCGGGTGCGGCGGCCCGCGATCGTGCGGGACGTGCCTGTCGATCGCTACGCTCCCAAGAAGGAGGAGGACACGATGACCTGGGAGTTGGCACTCGTGCTCGCACTCCTCGCCGCGGCCATCGCGATGTTCGCCATCGGGCGCCCGCGCATGGACGTGGTCGCGGTGCTGATGATCGTGGCGCTCCCGCTCACGGGCATCCTGACGATCGACCAGACCCTCGCAGGGTTCGCAGACCCGAACGTCGTGCTGATCGCCGCGCTCTTCGTCGTGGGCGAAGGGCTGTCGCGCACCGGCGTCACCTACCGCATCGGCGACTGGCTCGCGCGCACGGCGGGGTCGAGCGAGGTGCGCCTGCTCGTGCTGCTGATGCTCTCGGTCGCGATGCTGGGGGCGGTGATGAGCTCGACCGGCGTGGTGGCGATCTTCATCCCGATCGTGCTGAGCGTCGCCTCTCGCACCGGGATGTCGCCGCGCCAGCTCATGATGCCGCTCAGCTTCGCGGGTCTCATCAGCGGCACCCTCACCCTCATCGCCACCGCCCCGAACCTGGTCGTGGATGCCGAGCTGACCCGCAGCGGCTCCGACGGGTTCGGCTTCTTCACCTTCACCCCGTTCGGCCTGGTGATCCTGGTGCTCGGGATCGCGTACATGCTCGTCGCCCGTCGGCTGCTGGGCGGTGGCGGCGCGCACGGCGGGCGCGGACGCCGCCGCACGTTCCGCACGCTCCTCTCGGACTATGAGGTCGATTCGCGCACCCACCGCTATCGTGTGAGGGCCCGCTCGCCGCTCGAGGGCGTGACGCTCGCGGATGCCGAACTCGGCGACCCCGACACCCACAGCATCCTCGCGATGGAGCGCACACGACTGTGGCGCACGACGGTGCGGATGACGGCCGACCAGACGCCGATCGCCCGCGGAGACATCCTGATCGTGGAGGCCGAGGTCGCGCCCGACGATCTGGGACGGCTCGGCCTGGAAGAGATCGACCTGCGCGGCGACTTCTTCGACAGCTACGCGCGGCAGGTCGGCATCGCCGAACTGACCGTCACGCCCGACTCCGACGTGCTCGGCAAGCAGGTGCGCGAGCTGCGGTTCCGCGCGACGCACGGCCTGTCGATCCTCGGAATGCGCCACGCCGGCCGCAACGTCGCGGCGTACCCCGGCGAGCGACTGCGCGCGGGCGACACGATCCTCGTGGCCGGCGCGTGGACGGCGATCCAGCGGCTGCAGGACGCGCGACACGACTTCGTGCTGCTCGACCTGCCGGCCGAGGTCGACGAGGTCGCCCCGGCGGCGAACCAGGCGCCGTTCGCCCTGCTGAGCCTCGCGGTCATGATCGTGCTCATGGTCACCGGCTGGGTGCCCAACGTCGTCGCGGCCCTCATCGCATGCCTGCTGATGGGACTGTTCCGCTGCATCGACATGACCAGCGCGTACCGCGCGATCCACTGGCCGACGCTGCTGCTCATCGTCGGCATGCTCCCCTTCGCCGAAGCACTGCAGGTCACCGGCGGCGTCGACCTCGCGGTCGACGGGCTGCTCGCCGCCGTCGGCGGGGCCGGCCCGTACGTGATCCTGGCGGGACTGTTCCTGCTCACCGCGGTGATCGGGCTGTTCGTCTCGAACACCGCGACGGCCGTGCTGATGGCGCCGATCGCGATCGCCATCGCTCAGCAGCTCGGTCTGTCGCCGTATCCGTTCGCGATGATCATCGCTCTGGCGGCCTCGTCCGCGTTCATGACGCCGGTGTCGTCGCCGGTCAACACGCTCGTCCTCGAGCCGGGACGCTACTCCTTCGGCGACTTCGCCAAGGTCGGCGTGCCCTTCACACTCATCGTGCTGGTGGTGAGCGTGCTGCTCGTACCGGTGCTGCTGCCGTTCTGAGCCGGCAGCGGAGCCGCAGCTTGAACGGGGGCGCGGTGCGCTACCGGAAGTCACGCGACTGATGCTGCACCCCCACCCGGAGGTCTTCGACGGCGTCGGCGAGCACGTTCACCACGCCTTCGGGCGAGCGCTCCAGAATGCCGCGGACGATGAGCGCGGGCGCATCGCGCACCACCCGGCGATAGCGGTTCCAGACCCCGACCGAGCAGATCACGTTGACCAGGCCGTGCTCGTCCTCGAGGTTGAGGAACGTGACCCCGGATGCCGTCGCCGGCCGCTGCCGATGCGTGACGAGTCCCGCCACCTCGATGCGCCGCCCCACCTCGTGCGTGTGCACCTCGCTCGCGGTGATCACGCCGCGCGCGTCGAGGCCGCAGCGGTAGTGGGTCATGGGGTGGTCGTCGGTGGACACCCCCGTCGCCCACAGGTCCGCAGCGAGGCGCTCGTAGCTCGACGGATCGGGGAACAGCGGCGGCTGCACCGCGACGAGCGAGTCGGGCAGATACTCGACGCGGTCCTGTGCGGCGGAGCCGGCGAGCCAGATCGCCTCGCGCCGGGTGAGTCCGAGGCACTCGAACGTCCCCGCCGTAGCCAGCGACTCCAGCTGTGCGGCGGTGCAGCCGGTGCGCCGTGCGAGGTCGCGCAGGTCGCGGAACGGCCCGTCCGCCTCGCGGCTCGCGACGATGCGCGCGGCGGCGGCCGCGCCGATCCCGCGCACGCCGGCGAGCCCCAGTCGCACCGCGAAGGCCCCGTCGCGGCGGTGCGCGGCCGATTCGTCGGGCGCCTCCCGGTCGAAGGGACCGACCGGCGGCTGAGTGCGGTGGGTGCAGGCATCCCTCCCCGTCGGCGGTCTCTGCCCGCCAGCCCGGCCCGCCCCACTCACGCCCGTGCCGCCGTCGCCGTCGCCGTCGAAACGAGGGGATCCTGCGAAATGAGGACGTCCGGTGCCGGTTTCGCCCTCATTTCGAGAGATCTCCTCATTCGGCGACCCTTCGACCGACAGGGGCTCGAGCATCGCTTCGACGCCCGACAGGTGCAGATCGGGCCGGAGCACCTCGACCCCGTGCCGCCGGGCGTCCGCCACGAGGGTCGCCGGCGAGTAGAACCCCATCGGCTGGGCGCGCAGCAGCCCCGCGAGGAACGCGGCCGGGTAGTGCAGCTTCAGCCACGACGAGGCGTAGACGAGCAGCGCGAACGACAGCGAGTGCGACTCGGCGAAGCCGAAGTTCGCGAACGCCTGGATCTGGGCGTAGATCGCGTCGGCGTCCTCCCCCACGAGCCCGTGCTCGGCCATGCCGGCGTAGAGCTTCTCGCGCAGCGAGTCGATGCGCTCGATGCCGCGCTTGGAGCCCATCGCGCGGCGCAGGAGGTCGGCATCCTCACCCGTCAGCCCGCCCACCGCCATGCCCATCTGCATGAGCTGCTCCTGGAACACCGGGATGCCGAGCGTGCGCTCGAGCACGGGTTTGAGCTTCGGATGCGGGTAGGTCGCCTTCTCGTACCCGAGCTTGCGCCGGACGAACGGATGCACCGCCCCGCCCTGGATCGGCCCGGGACGGATCAGCGCGATCTCGATCACGAGGTCGTAGTACTCCCGCGGCTGCAGGCGCGGCAGCAGCCCCATCTGCGCGCGCGACTCGACCTGGAACACCCCGATCGAGTCGGCGCGACACAGCATGTCGTACACCGCGGCCTCTTCCTTGGGGATCGTCGCGAGCTCCCACACCTCGCCGGTCGTCCCGCGGATCAGGTCGAAGCAGTACTGCAGGGCAGCCAGCATCCCCAGGCCCAGCAGATCGAACTTCACCAGGCCCATCCAGGCGGCGTCGTCCTTGTCCCACTGGATGACCGTGCGGTTCTCCATGCGGGCGTGCTCGATGGGCACCACCTCGCCGACCGGCCGCTCGGTGAGCACCATTCCGCCCGAGTGGATGCCCAGGTGCCGCGGCGCCTTCAGCAGCTCGGTCGCGTACTCGATCACACGATCGGGGATGTCGTGGTCGGCACCCTGCAAACCCGGTGGTCGAGGAGCAGAAGCCGTCTGCGTATCGAGACCCGCCCCCCACCGCTCGACCTGCTTCGACCAGGCATCCTGCTGACCCGGCGAATGCCCGAGCGCCTTCGCCATGTCGCGCACGGCGTTCTTCGGCCGGTACTGGATGACGTTCGCGACCTGCGCGGCACGCTCGCGCCCGTACTTGTCGAACACCCACTGGATGATCTCCTCCCGCCGATCGGAGTCGAAGTCGACGTCGATGTCGGGCTCCTCATCGCGCAGCGACGACAGGAACCGTTCGAACGGCAGGTTGAACGCGATCGCATCGACCGCGGTGATGTTCAGCAGGTAGCACACGGCACTGTTCGCGGCTGAGCCGCGACCCTGACACAGGATGCCTCGCCTCCGCGCCTCGGCGACGATGTCGTGCACGATCAGGAAGTAGCCGGGGAAGTCCTTCATCTCGATGACTTCGAGCTCCTTCTCGATGCGGGCACGCTGGGCGTCGGTCACATCCGGATACCGCACGGGGACCGCCTCCCACACGAGCTTGCGCAGGTACGACATCGGCGTGTGCCCGTCAGGGACCTGCTGCTTCGGCAGCGCGGGTCGCGCGCGCCGCAGGGGGAACGCCAGTTCGTCTGCGAGGGCGACGGTGCGCTCGACAGCCCCCGGGTACCGCGCGAAGCGCACGGCCATCTCGGCCCCGGAACGCAGGTGCGCCCCCGCGTGAGAGGGAAGCCACCCGTCGAGTTCGTCGAGTCCGCGGTTGGCCCGCACCGCGGCGACCGCGGCGGCCAGCTGCACGCGCTCGGGCACGGCGTAGTGCACGTTGTTGCTCGCGAGCACCGGCAGGCCCCGCTCGTCGGCGAGGGAGGCGAGCACGTCGTTCTCACGCGAGTCGAGCGGACCACCATGGTCGATGAGCTCGACGTTGACGGCGTCCGCCCCGAACAGCGCGACCAGGCGATCGAGCTCGCGCGCCGCCCCCGTCTGCCCCTCGGCGGCGAGCGCGCGGCGGACGGCGCCCTTGCGGCACCCGGTCAGCACCGCCCAGTGTGAACCACCCCCGCGCGAATCCGCCGGTCCGCCCGCCTGGGCGGCGAGCTCGTCGAGGTCGTAGACCGGTCGGCCCTTCTCGGCCCCCCGCAGCTGGGCCCGGGTGAGGGCCGACGCGAGACGGTGGTAACCCTCTTCGCCCCGCGCGAGCACGAGCAGGTGGGAGCCTGCGGGATCGGGGGCGCCCTTCTGTGGCTCGGGCAGTTCGAGCGACAGCTCGGCGCCGAACACGGTCTTCAGCTGCAGGCTCTCGGCGGCCTCGGCGAATCTCACGATGCCGTAGAAGCCGTCGTGGTCGGTGATCGCCAGCGCCGAGAGGCCCAGCCGCTCGGCCTCTTCGGCCAGCTCTTCGGGTGAGGACGCCCCGTCGAGGAACGAGAACGACGAGTGCGCGTGCAGTTCGGCGTAGGGCACCGCGTCGAGCGGACGCTCGATCGGTGGAGCGACGTACGGCCCGCGCTTGTGCGACCACGCCGGGCTGTCGCCGCCGTCGGCGCCTGGGGGCACCTGCCGCGGGCGACGCCGGTCGCTGAGCAGGCGCTCCATCTCAGACCACGGGATAGGCGGGTTGTCGAAGCCCATCAGTGGCCCCCGGATTCCTCAGTCATACTTCGCCTCGATCGACCAGACCCCCGCCTCGCACACGACGAGCCACGCCGTGCCCTCGGCGTCGACGAGCTGGAACCGGTGCGCGCGCCGCGCGCGCGCGGCATCCCACCCCCGCTCGATCACCGGCCACGGGCCGGCCCACGACAGCACGTCGCGCCGCCTGCCGCCCTCGACGAGCACCGCGGGCGGGGTGCTCAGCAGCCCGCGTTCATCGACCGCGACGGCCGCACCGCCCGCACCGGACACCTGCGCCGGGCGCGGCTCGGGGAACACCGTGGTCGGCAAGGGCGGCGGGAGGCTCCCCGGCCACGGCCGGGACCGCTCCGCACCGAGCACGACCCGGTCGCCCCACGGCACGAGCACCTGCCGCTCGGCGAGCCAGCGGCCCCCGCCCACTGCCGGGGTGAGCACGCCACGGTGACCGAGCATCGCCTGCACGCGGGACAGCGCGTGATGCACGCGCTCGTCGGGCCCGGCGCCGAAGAGGGCGACCCGGTGATGGGATGCCGCATCCACCGCCTCTGGAGAGATGCGCACGAGCACCACACCGCTGCGCAGCGCCCCGCCCGCGGCGGCCGGATCGGCACCCTGCGCCGAGGCGTCCTCGGCGAGCTGCCAGCGCACGCGATCGACCACGGCGGACGCGTCGAACGACCCCGGATGCAGCCACACCCGCTCGCTGTGCTCGCCCCGGTCGCCGATCAGCTCGACCCGCAGCTCGGTGCACACGAGGTCAGTCGCACCCAGCCGGGCGATGAACTCCTCGGCGGGAACGCGCATCGCGAAGCCGATCTGCTCGGCGATCTCCAGCGGCGGCTCGAACACGACCTCGCGATGCAGCTCGGGCGGAGGCACCCGCGGCTCGATCGGGCTCGAGTCGCCGCCTGCGGCCAGTGCGTGCAGCCGCACGCCCCGCTCACCGAACCGTTCGCGGACGCGGTCCGCCTCGAGCGCCGCGAAGTCGCCGAGGGTCTGCACCCCCAGCCGGGCGAGAAGCTCGGCCAGCTCGCCACCGGTCGCCCCCGTGTCGAGGCCCGTCGCCTCGTCGAGCGTCGCCACCGACAGCGGCGCGAGGAACGCCGCGGCTTCGCCGGCAGGGACCACCCGCACCCGCTCGGGCCGCGCCGCACGCGCCGCCTGCTGCGCGGTGAACGGACCGTCGGCGACACCCGCGCGCACCTCGTCGAGACCGAGGGCGTCGAGGGCTTCGAGCAGCACGCGAGCCGCCGCCTGCTCTCCCCCGTAATACCGCGACGGACCCCGTGCCCGCAGCGCGCACAGCCCGGGGCGCACGAGCTGCACGCCCGGCGCGCGTTCTTCGACGCGGGCCACGACCGGGGCGAAGGCGCGATGGTCGCGCGAGAGATCGGCCGGGACGATCGCGAGCCGCGGGCAGCGCGCCTGCGCGTCGCGCCGCCGCTGCCCGCGCCGCACTCCGGCGGCACGGGCAGCGGCGGAGCATGCGACGACCTGATTGGCATGCATGACCGCGATCGGGGCGACCGGGTCGTACGGCTCGCCGGCATCGTCGCGCGCGCCCTCGCGCAGCAGCGCGGTGACCGGCCAGTCCGGAAACCACAGCACGAGGCTGCGTTCGGGGGCCCGCCCGGCCACGTCAGCTCACCGCCCTCGCCACGGGCAAAGGCGCCGTCTCGAGCGGCTCCGCCCCGAGCCTCGCCGCCCCGAGCGGCACCCGAGCAACCGGCATCCGCTCGCTCGGGGCGGCGGCCAGCCGCCCGCCCGAGTCGGGCAGCAGCAGCCGCGCACTCCGCGGCACCGGCGACCGCCTGCTGTGCACCGTCACGGTCAGCGCGCGATCGGCGAGATAGCCGTGCCCTGAGCCCACTCCCGACCACTGCGCGTCGCTCACGCTCAGCGACGCCTCGGCCTGCGGCCACACCCCCTGCACGAGCAGCACGGAGCCGTGGTCGCGCAGCCGCGCCATCAGCCGCGACGCCTCGGCGGCGTGGACCGTGCCGGCCGGACGCACCGCGACGACGGGGAGGACTTCGAAGACCGTCGCGGCGACCGCGAGCCAGCGGGGCCCCGGATCGGGGATCATCACGAGCCGTGACAGGTCGACGCCCAGGTGTTCGGCCGCCTCGGCGCCCAGCTCGGGCATGCCCACGACACCGCACCATGAGCCGTCCTGCGAGGGGCGGGCCAGGAGCGCCAGCAGCAGCGAGGCCGATGGAGCGAGCGAATAGACCGATCCCGCCCGCAGGCCCCCGCCGGGCAGCAGCTCGGCCAGAGCCGGGTGCGTCGGCAGCACCGCGGCATCCATCCGCCGCCCCTGCAGCTGCTCGACGCGCGCCCGCAGCTGCCGCACATCTGCAGACGGCATCGCCTGTTCTCGCACGATCGCCCTCATTCTCTGATCATAGAACAGATGTTCTAATCTCTCATGTGTGCGATCGAACTTATCTCCCCCTTCCGACATCGCAAGGGGTCCTGCGCCCGGACGGGGCTCAGTCCACGAGAAGCTCCGAGGTCGTGGCGATGCGCGCGAAGCCGCCCGCCTGCAGGTCGAGGGCGGTCGTGGTCATGAGCTCGGAGGCGGTGCGGGTGACCGCGCCCAGGCCCGCGATGTCGCTTGTCAGGTCGAACGTGCGCGTGGCGTCGAGCGCGACCGTCACGTCGTACCCGAGATTGCCTCCCATGCGAGCGGTCGTCTCGACGCACATATTGGTCTGGATGCCGCACAGCACGATCTCGCCGATCCCCCGCTCCCCCAGCCACGCGTGCAGGTCGGGGTCGCCGTAGAACGCGGAGTTCACATTCTTCGTCACCAGCAGGTCCGCCGCGGCCGAAGCGACCGCCTCGACGAGCGCATTGCCCGGATTCGACGGATGCAGCGGCGAGGACTCCGACCGCGAGTCGTGCCGCACGACGACGATGGGCTCCTGCGCGCGCGCCCATCGCTCCACGAGCGCGGCGACGTTCGCCTCGCACCCCGGATTGGTCGTCGGACCCCAGAAGTCCAGGTCGTCGAAGCCGCGTTGCATGTCGATCACGATGAGAGCTCGGGTCATGGCATCCATCCCATCACCTGCCGCAGATCGATGGATGCCTCATCCCGCCCTCATCCCGCCATTTCGGGCGACTCGCCACGAAGTCGGCGATCGACCCGCGCTTGTCGGCGGCTCGCCAGCGCCTCAGGCGGCCAGCGCCAGGTACGGCTCCCACCGCGGATCGGTGCGGTCGGTGCCGCGCACGGTCCACTGCGCCCCCCGCGGCGGATGCGGTGTGAAGCGCAGTTCCCACCCGATCTCGCCCGGCGTGCGGTCGCCCTTGAGGTTGTTGCAGCGCAGGCAGCATGCGACGAGGTTCTCCCACGAGTCCGCGCCGCCGCGCGAACGCGGAAGGACATGGTCGATCGTCGCCGCGGCCTTCGCGCAGTATGCGCACCGGTGGCTGTCTCGTCGCAGCACGCCGCGACGGGTGACGGGTATGCGGCGCGCGCCCGGCACTCGCACGTATCGTGTGAGCAGGATCACCGCCGGGCGTTCGTACGCCCGGCGAGGTCCCCGCACCGGTTCATCGTCGACCTGCTCGACGATGGTGGCCTTCTCGTTCATCACGAGCACCAGTGCCCGCTTGAACGACACGATCGCGAGCGGTTCATACCCCGCGTTCAGCACCAGAGTGCGCATTCGTCTTTCCTCTCGAACGGCCCGGGACGGCTTCTCGGTTATTCGACTGCCGACGTTCGAAAGGCGGAAAGGGCATGAAAAAAGCGCTGTCAGAAGACAGCGCTACGACGTCACGGTCAGACCGTGGCTCCCGCTCATGCAATGCCGAAGGACGTGGCGTCCGAGCGCATCCATGGTTCGAATGCGTGGTGAACTGCCCATCGGCTCTCCCTCCGCTTCTCTCAGCGTCGGGTTTCAGGCTAATGCACGCAGAACCGGCGCGGGTCGCGCACGTGTTAACGCCTCGTGGCGTGTCGGAGAACGGATGCTGCGCCTCGGCCCGCCAGGAAGGCCCGCGAAAGGTCAGCCGGCGTTGGCGACGAGCCACGCCCACGGGTCGACGACCGACCCGTTGATGTGCACCTCGAAGTGGCAGTGATTGGCGGTCGAGCTGCCCGTGCTGCCGACGAAGCCGATCAGCTGGCCGGCTTCGACAGTCTGCCCGGCCTCGACCTGGCGGGTGCCGTATGTCATGTGCCCGTAGAGCGTGTTCACCTGCTGGCCGCCGATGACGTGGTCGATCGTGATGGCGACGCCGTAGCCGCTGTAGCTCTCGGTCGAGACGCGCACGACGCCCGCGGCCGCCGCGTAGATCGGGGTCATCGCCGGGGCGAGCAGATCGACGCCCTGGTGGTAGCCCGAGTCCCACAGACCGCGGCCCTGGGTGAAGGTCAGAAGTGGCCACCGCACCTCGCCGCTGCCCGGTGAGACCATGGTGAGGTCGACGGGAAGCGAGGCGACGGTGTTCGCGAGTTCGGCGGCGCGGGCGGCAGCGGCCTCCTGCGCCTTCTTCTTGTCGATCTCTTCCTGAGTCGTGGCCGCATAGCTGCCGCGCGAGAGTTCGACCGGGACCGCGTCGGAGGCGACGAGGAGTGATTGCGCGTCGCCGGCGGCCACCTGCTGGAGGGTCACGGCCTCAGCGCTGGGGCGCAGCGCCCCGTAGGCGGGCAGTGCAACGGTCGCGACGAGTCCTCCGACGACGGTGAAGATCGCGAGGCTGCGGACCGGGCGTCCGGGTTTGCGGGACGGCTTCGGCGCGGTCGGGGCCGGTCGCGGTGCGGATCCGGTCGCACGACGCTCGGCGACGGGTCGCCGATCCCGATTGCGTCGGGTGAGACCCGCCGTGTCGGGCGCGGTCCCGTTCGAGATCGAGTCGTTTGCTTCGGCCAAACTTACCTCCGGCGCCTCTGCGCCGGAGCGCTGGCTCGTCGGCACTCGGTGTCGGGGCACGATGTGCGGCTTCACCACGTGGACGACGAGCCGGTGAGGCAATCCACGCGGGGTCCGCGGCGGGCTTCTCGCCGGTTGGACTGTTCGAGGCTACCCGAAGGTCACGATTCTGTCACGCCCAGAACCTGGCAGGTTGCTGATCGCGTCCGGCAGGTCAGGCGGATTCGTCGACGAGGAAGATGTGCGAGGCGACCTCGATGGGCAGTTCCAGGCCCTCGTCAGAGCCGTTCATCTCAACGAGGACATACCCCTCGGCGAAGCGGAAGTCACCCTTCGCGCCGGGCACGACGCCCGCCGTCTTCAGCTGCAGGAGCAGCTCGGGGTCGACCTGCACGGGTTCGGCGAGGCGGCGCACGGTTCCGGTGATCGGCGCGTTGCGCTCGTTGAGCAGCCGCACGAGTCCGACCACGCCCTGCTCGAACTGTCGCGCCGGCACGTCGCCGAGCTGGTCCAGTCCCGGAATGGGGTTGCCGTAGGGCGACTCGGTCGGATGCCCCAGCAGCTCGACCAGGCGCCGCTCCACCTGCTCGCTCATCACGTGCTCCCACCGGCAGGCCTCGTCGTGGACGTAGGCCCAGTCCAGGCCGATCACGTCCGAGAGGAGCCGCTCGGCGAGCCGGTGCTTGCGCATCACGTCGACGGCCTTCTGACGGCCGTTCACGGTCAGCTCGAGCCGACGATCGTCGGAGACCACGACGAGTCCGTCGCGCTCCATCCGGCCGACGGTCTGCGACACAGTCGGCCCGGAGTGCCCGAGCCGCTCCGAGATGCGCGCGCGCAACGGCACGATGTTCTCCTCTTCGAGCTCGATGATCGTGCGCAGATACATCTCGGTGGTGTCGATCAGGTCGGCCATATGCGGTGTCCTCGCCGTGAAGAAGGTGCTCCTGCCAGCCTATCCCGCGGTATCCGTCGCCCGGCCCGCGCCTCCCTAGAATCGAGGCATGCCACACATCGAACTTCCTCGCGAACTCCTGCCCGCCGACGGCCGATTCGGCTGCGGCCCCTCGAAGGTCCGCCCCGCCCAGGTCGCGGCGCTCGCGGGGGTCGGAGCGACGATCCTGGGCACATCGCACCGGCAGGCGCCGGTGAAGGATCTGGTCGGTCGCGTGCGCGCCGGCGTCGCGGAGCTGTTCCGCGCCCCGAGCGGCTACGAGGTCGTGCTCGGCAACGGCGGCTCGACGGCATTCTGGGACGCGGCGGCCTTCGGCCTCATCGACAAGCGCAGCCAGAACCTCGTGTTCGGCGAGTTCGGCGGCAAGTTCGCCGCCGCAGCCAAGACCCCGTGGCTCGAGGCGCCGGACGTCCGCAACGCCCCCGCCGGTCAGAGCACAGCCGCCGAGGCCGTCGAGGGCGTCGACGTGTACGCATGGCCCCACAACGAGACCTCCACGGGCGTGGCGACGACGATCCGGCGCGTGAACGGCGACGAGGGCGCGCTCACGGTGATCGACGCGACGAGCGCAGCGGGCGGCATCGACTTCACGCTCGGCGAGGCGGATGTCTACTACTTCGCTCCGCAGAAGAACCTCGGCTCCGACGGCGGCCTGTGGCTCGCGCTGATGTCGCCTGCGGCGATCGAGCGCATCGAGCGCATCGCCGCGTCCGGGCGCTACATCCCCGAGTTCCTCAGCCTCAAGAACGCGATCGACAACTCGCGTCTGAACCAGACGCTGAACACGCCGGCGATCTCGACGCTGTACCTGCTCGACGAGCAGCTCTCGTGGATCAACGACAACGGCGGGCTGCAGTGGGCCGATGCCCGCACCCGCGAGTCCTCGAACGCGCTGTACGACTGGGCCGAGGCATCCGCCGTCGCGACGCCCTTCGTCGCCGACCCCGCCGACCGCTCGTGCGTCGTGGTCACGATCGACTTCGACGAGTCCGTCGACGCCGCCGCGATCGCGAAGAGCCTGCGCGCGAACGGCATCGTCGACACCGAGCCCTACCGCAAGCTCGGCCGAAACCAGCTGCGCGTCGCGACCTTCGTCTCGATCGAGCCGGACGACGTGCGCCAGCTCATCCGCTGCATCGACTACACGCTCGAGCGCCTCTGACAGAGGCTTCAGGCCTCGTCGCGGTCGTCGTCCTCGTCGGCCGCGACGGGGCCTTCGTCGTTTTCGACCTCGTCGGCCGAGTCGTCGTCGCCTTCGTCGGACTCGTCATCGTCGGACTCGTCATCGTCGGACTCATCATCGTCGGACTCATCATCGTCCGACTCATCATCGTCCGACTCATCATCGACATCGTCATCGTCATCGTCGGACGGGTCTTCGTCATCCGAGCCCTCGTCGAACTCGTCGTCGGCCCCGGCGGCCAGCTCGAGGTCGACGCCGTCGACGTCGCCGGAGTGGAGGATCGCCGATCCGTCGACCTCGAAGTCGTCGATGTCGATGTCCTCGACGTCGGCCAGCTCGTCGTCGAGGTCGTGGTCGGTCTCGCCGGCGTCTTCATCTGCGTCCTCGCCGGCTGCTCGCAGCGCCGCCTGCGCGGACTGGTAGTCCGCGAGCCGCACCGCCCACGGCACCCACTCGGGTGCCAGCAGCGCGTCGTCGCCGGGCAGCAGCTCGACCTCGAGAACGGTGGGAGCGGCATCCGGAACCTGAGCGAGGCTCACCGTCCAGAACCACCCCGGATACCCCGCCAACAGGTTCTCGAAGCGCAGCGACAGCACGCCGTCCTGCGAGCTGTCGGCGGCGGCGAGCGCGCCGACCGTGGCTTCCGGGGTCACCTCGCGCAACGCGGCGAGCGCGAGGTCGAGCACGACGGTCTCGTCCATGGGCTCAGGCGTCGAGCTCATCCGCGACCTTGCGCAGCACCGCGGCGACCTTCTTCGAGTGGCCCGCGCTGGGGTAGCGGCCGCGACGCAGATCGGTTCCGACGTCGTCGAGCATCTTCACGACGTCCTCGATGATGATGGCCATGTCGTCGGCGGGCTTGCGGCTGCGCTTGGCGAGGCTCACGGGCGCCTCCAGCAGTCGCACGGACAGCGCCTGAGGGCCGCGCTTGCCGTCGGCGATGCCGAACTCGACCCGCTGGCCCTGCTTCGGCGCCGACGATCCGGCTGGCAGGGCCGTGGCGTGCAGGAAGACGTCCTGACCGTCATCGGTGGAGATGAAGCCGAACCCCTTCTCGTCGTCGTAGAACCTGACCTTGCCGGTGGGCATGCGAACCTCGCTTGAAAAGACCGCGAATTCGCGGGCATGACGGAATGAGGGATCCCTGCGATCCCACACCCCCAGCCTAGAGCACGCGCCGCCGCGATAGGCTTGCGTGGATGAGCACTCCCACCCCCCGCGAGGATGTCCCGATCCGCCGTGTCGATCGCATCCTGGCCTTCATGTCGCTCGGCCTACTCGTGCTCTCGGTCGTGTGCTTCTTCGCGATCATGATCGGCTCCGCGTCGGGGGCCGACTTCTCGTCCGGCGTCTGGCCCGTGCTCGGCGTGGTGGTGTACATCGCGCCCATCCTGGCCTTCCTTCTGCTCCTGACCGTGCTCATCATGAGCTTCGTCCGGAGGGCGCGCGCGAACCGAGGGGGCTGAATGCTCTCCGACGAGCGCACGCTCGCGGCCCGGCTGGCCTCTTTCGACGATGCCCGCCTCGCCGACACGCTCGTCGCGCGCGGCGCGTCCCCCGGCGCACCGTGGCTGGGCTTCTTCGACGCGGCCGCCGCGATGCTGGAGCCCGCATCCATCGATCGCGCGCTCACCCGTCTGCCGCGCGAGACGCTGCGCGAACTGCGCCGCGGCGCCACGCCCTCGCCGCTCGCGGACCGGTTGGCCCTGGTCGATGAGTCGGGTGCGCCGTTCGCGTCGGTGGCCGAGCGCCTCGCGGCCGCCGCGGCGGCCGACCCGGGGGCCTTCGAGCCGGATGCGACCGCAGAGGCTGTGGCGGCGAGCCAGACCGACGCGGACGCGGCTGCCGAGCGCGCCTTCACGAACCTCGGCGCGATGGCAGACCTCGTGCTCGCGGTCTCGGCGATCGCGCTCAGCCGCACCGGCACCGGCAGCGTCAGCGCCATCGATCGCCGGCGCCTGGTCGAGGCCGGTGCGATCGTCGACGCCGACGAACTCGACGATCTGGTGACGGCGGCCGCGGATGCGGGGCTGCTGCGTCCCGACGGGCGCCGATGGGTCGTCAGCGACGCCGGCCGGCAGTGGCTCGAGGCGAGCACCGCCCAGCGGTGGGTCACGCTCATCGCGGGCCTTCGCGACGCGCTGCCCCGAGCGCTGCGCACGCCGGGCGGCGGCATCCGCCCCCCGTCCGCCTGGCCGGGAGCCTTCCCGTTCGATCAGGCCTGGCCGGAGCGGGCGGCGGCGCTCGGGCGCATCGCGGTGCGGTTCGGCCTGCTCACCCCCGGCGGCGCCGAACCCGAGTGGACCCGTGCGATGCACGACGACGGCCAGATCGATCCTGCCGCTCTCATCGCGCGGATGCCCGCCGAGATCGACCGCATCTATCTGCAGGCCGATCTGACCGCGATCGCACCAGGCCCGCTCGCACCGCGACTCGACCTGCGGCTGCACCGCATCGCGCGGCGCGAATCGCGCGCGCAGGCATCCAGCTACCGGTTCAGCGCCGCCTCGATCGCCGCGGGCATGACCGAGGGTGAGACCGCCGAGTCGATCCGCGAGTTCTTGGCGGGCCTGTCGCTGACCGGCATCCCCCAGCCGCTGCAGTACCTGATCGACAGCACGGCGGCGCGGCACGGCCTGGTGCGCGTCACAGACGACCCGGGCTCGAGCGGAACCAGGGTGTCGTCGACGGATGCCTCGGTGATCGACGCGGTCGCGATCGACCAGGCGCTGCGCCCGCTCGGTCTCGTGCGCGACGCGGAGGCCCTCGTCACGCGCGTGTCGCGCGACGCCGTCTATTGGGCACTCGCCGATGCCCGCTACCCCGTCATCGCCGTCGACACGGAGGGCGCCGCCGAGTCGATGCACCGGCATCCGCCCCTGACATCGATCGAGGACGACTCACCGCTGGTGACCTACGCACGGCTCATCGCGGCGCTGCGCGCGGGCTCCGAGACCGAGTCCGAGGGTGCGTGGCTGGCGCGCGAGCTCGAGCTCGCGGTGCGGGCCAGGGCGACCGTCGTGGTCGTCGTGCGCATGCCGGACGCGAGCGAGCGCACGTTCACGCTCGAGGCGTCGGGGCTCGGCGGGGGGCGCCTGCGCGGCCGCGATCGCGGCGCCGACATCGAGCGCACCCTGCCGGTGGCGAGCATCGTCGAGGTGCGGCCCGTGAAGGCCGGCGAGCAGCGCTGACCCTGCCTCGCGAACCCGCCCGCGCGCCACGCGGGTAAACTGGGCCGTTATGGCTGACGGACCCCTCATCGTGCAGAGCGACCGGACCGTGCTGCTCGAGGTCGCGCACCCCGACGCGGAGTCCGCGCGTCACGAACTGGCGATCTTCGCCGAGCTGGAGCGGGCACCCGAGCACATCCACACGTATCGCATCACAAGGCTCGGCCTGTGGAACGCGCGCGCGGCGGGCCATGACGCGGACGACATGCTCGCCACCCTCGACCGCTGGACGCGGTTCCCCGTGCCGCCGTCGGTGTCGATCGACATCCGCGAGACGGTGGGCCGGTACGGGCGCCTCGTGATCGAGCGCCAGAGCCTTCCGGACCACGGCGACGGCACCCTGGTGCTGCGGTCGACGGATGCGGCGGTGCTGACCGAGGTCGCCAAGAACAAGCGCATCCAGCCCCTGCTGATCGCCCACCCCTCCCCCGACGTGTACGTGGTCGACGCGTGGGCGCGCGGTCACATCAAGCAGGAGCTGCTGAAGATCGGGTGGCCGGCCGAGGACCTCGCCGGGTACACGCCGGGGACGCCGCATCCGATCGATCTCGCGGAGGACGGCTGGAACCTGCGCCCCTATCAGCGCAAGGCGGTCGACACGTTCACCGAGGGCGGCTCGGGGGTCGTTGTGCTGCCCTGCGGTGCGGGCAAGACGCTCGTCGGGGCCGGGGCGATGGCCGAGACCAAGACGACCACGCTGATCCTCGTGACGAACACCGTCAGCGCCCGCCAGTGGCGCGACGAGCTGCTCAAGCGCACCTCGCTCACGCCCGACGAGATCGGGGAGTACTCCGGTCAGTCGAAGGAGGTCAAGCCGGTCACGATCGCGACCTATCAGATCCTCACCGCGAAGCGGAAGGGCCAGTACGCGCACCTGGCGCTGCTGGACGCGCTCGACTGGGGCCTCATCGTCTACGACGAGGTGCATCTGCTGCCGGCGCCCGTGTTCAAGCTCACCGCCGACCTGCAGGCGCGCCGGCGCCTGGGCCTGACCGCGACCCTCGTGCGCGAGGACGGCCGCGAGGGCGACGTGTTCAGCCTCATCGGTCCCAAGCGCTTCGACGCGCCGTGGAAAGAGATCGAGGCACAGGGCTTCATCTCGCCCGCGGTCTGCTACGAGGTGCGCGTCGACCTGCCGGCGGGCGATCGCCTCGAGTACGCAGCGGCCGCCGACGAGGAGCGCTACCGCCTCGCGGCGACCGCGCACGCCAAGATCGGCGTCGTGCGGCGGCTGGTCGAGCGCCATGCGGGCGAGCGGATCCTCGTGATCGGTCAGTACCTCGACCAGATCGACATCCTCGCCGAGGCGCTGGACGCCCCGAAGATCACGGGCGCGACCCCGGTCGACGAGCGCGAGCAGCTGTATCAGGCGTTCCGTGTGGGCGAGATCTCGCTGCTCATCGTGTCGAAGGTCGCGAACTTCTCGATCGACCTGCCCGAGGCATCCGTCGCGATCCAGGTGTCGGGCTCGTTCGGCTCCCGCCAGGAGGAGGCCCAGCGCCTCGGGCGCCTGCTGCGGCCCAAGCAGTCGGGGCACACCGCGAGCTTCTACACCCTCATCGCACGCGACACCGTCGATCAGGACTTCGCGCAGAACCGCCAGCGCTTTCTCGCCGAGCAGGGCTACGCCTACACGATTCTCGACGCGGACGGCCTGGCCGCCTGACGGGCTGACCGAGCGGGCGGATGCCTCAGCCCGCGGTCGCTGCGATCGTGGCGCCGATGCACACGCCCAGGCACGTGAACCACACGACGGGGCTGAACCACGTGTGGAAGGCCACGTTCGGCGGGAACCGCCCGCGAAGCGTGCCGATGATCGCGACGCCGTACGCCTGGAGTGTCGTGGCGGCCTCGGGCGCCAGGCGGCGCGCACGCGCGAGGAGCATGGCGTCGCCGAACCCGATGAACACGGTGATGATCGCGTAGGCGCCCCAGGCGGCGATGAGCGAGCCGCTTGCGATGAACCAGATCCAGCAGGCGAGGCCCGCGAGCATCATCGCGACGTGCGTGACGACCAGCTTCGCGCCCCGGCCGCGCGCATGCCGCAGCCAGCCGACGAAGAGCGTGACTCCGACGGCGCCCTGGATGAGCCACAGGATCAGCACGACGAACGCCATGGCGCCGACAATACTACGTCCGTAGTAGATTGTCACTACGAACGTAGTGCCCGATGGTAGGGTCGACGTCGTGGCCACCACCCGCGACCGTTCGCTCGCCGCCGCCGTCGACCTCGTCGGAACTCAGGGGGTCCGCGCGCTCACGCACACACGCGTCGACTCCGCTGCCGGGCTGCCGAAAGGGTCGACCTCGAACTGGTTCCGAACGCGCGACGCGCTCGTCGCCGGTGTGCTCGTGTGGATCGCCGAGCAGGAGCGCGCCGACCTGACTGCGGCGATGGCGCCCGCCCACACCCCCGACGAGGTGATCGACGCGCTCACCCGGCTGCTCGACGACGCGACGGGTCGAAACGCCGTGCGCACCCGAGCCCGGTACGCGCTGTTTCTCGAGGCGGCCGCGATGCCGGAGGCGCAGCCGACGATGCGGCAGCAGCGGTCGCTGTTTCAAGAGCGGGTGCGAGAACTGCTGACCGGTCTGCGCGCCCCCGACCCCGACACGGCCGCGCGCGCGCTCCTCGCCGTGGCCGCCGGGCTCATCGTCAATCGGCTGACCGTGGCCCCCGACGCGCCGCTGCGCCCGATCGTCGACCTCGCCGTGCGCGGATGTCTCGCATACTCACAGGGCGATGTCGCTGGGGCGGAGTAGACCTGTCGCATGTCAGAGCACAATCGCATCGACCTGATCGAGCTCCCCGCCGCAGACCAGTCCGCGCTTGAGGCGGCCCGCACGTTCTACGAGACGGCCTTCTCGTGGCAGTTCACCGACTACGGCGCCTACCTCGACACGGCCGACAGCGGCACGACGGCCGGGATCAACGCGATCGGCGACGACCACCAGCAGCGCATGCCGCTTGCGGTCGTGTACGTCACCGATCTCGAGGCTGCCAAGGCGCGGGTGACGGATGCCGGCGGCACGATCCTCCACGACAGCTACGCATTCCCGGGCGGGCGCCGGTTCCACTTCGCCGATCCCGCGGGCAATGAGCTCGCCGTCTGGTCTGAGGACCCCGACGCTCAGCGCGCGTAGCGCGCCGGCACGAATCCCTCATCGTCGGTGAGCGCCCCGGCGAGCGCGAAGCGCCGGTACCCCTCGGCGCGGACGGTGCCGGCGCCCACGACGAGCACGTCGGCCATCGTGCGCAGCACTGCATGACGGCCCGGTCGGTCTCGCCGCCCAGCGGCGCGCCGCTGGGCGCCGAGCGCCACCGCGCCGTCGGTGCTCTGCACGAAGCTCGCGCGCACGCGCAGCGCGGCCGGGCAGCGCGCACGCGGCGAACAGCACGTCAGGCGTGGGCATCAGCGTTTCCCTCCGGCCGCGTGTTGTGCAGCAGGAATGCCGGCTCGCGCCAGCCGAGGATCGCCTCGACCATGCGCATCGCCTCGACGGTCTCGCGCACGTTGTGTGCGCGCACGATGCGCGCCCCCTGCAGGACGCAGTACACCGCCGCCGCGAGCGAGCCGGGCAGGCGATCGCCGCGCTCGCGATCGAGGGTCTCGCCCACGAAGTCCTTGTTCGACACGGCGACGAGCACGGGCGCCCCGAGTCCGGTCAGCTCGCCGAGGCGCCGGGTCAGCTCCAGCGAGTGCCGCGTGTTCTTGTTGAGGTCGTGGCCGGGATCGAGGATGATCCGTTCCGGCGCGATCCCGTGCGCCAGCGCGCGCTCGCGCCGCTCGACCAGGAACCCGGCGACCTCAGCGACCACGTCGTCGTACTGCGGGCGCGGATGCTGCGTCCGCGGCTCGGCCAGGCTGTGGGCGATCACGACGCTCGCCCCGCCTTCGGCGATCACCTCGGCCATGCGCGGATCGCCAAGCCCCGTCGTGTCGTTGACGATGCTCGCCCCCGCCTCGATCGCCGCGCGCGCCACCTCGTGCCGAAAGGTGTCGACGCTCACCGCGATCGCCGGGGCGAGCGCGCGCACGACCGGCACGACGCGCGCGATCTCGACGTCCACGGGCACGGGCTCACCGGGAGCGAACTTCACGCCGCCGACGTCGACCATCGCGGCGCCTTCCTCGACCGCGGCCAGGCCCGCCGCGACGGCCGCGTCCAGGGCGAAGGTCGCCCCGCGGTCGTAGAACGAATCCGGCGTGCGGTTCACGATCGCCATGACCGCCAGTCGGCGGGAGAGCTCCATCGGCGCGCCGCGCGGCTCGACGGTGCTCTCCCAGGTCGGCGCCACCGGGTCGAGGGCCGTCACTGCAGGAGGCTCTCGAGCGGCACGTCCGGATCCGCGAGGGCGGCGGCATCCACGCGCTGCCCTGACCGGATCAGCTGCTGAACGGTCTCGCCTGCGTCCCACACGTTGACGTTCATGCCGCCGACCACGCGCCCGTCATCGGTCCACAGCGCGATGAACTCGCGCGCGCTGAGGTCGCCGCGGATCACCAGGCCCGCGTCCGACATGAGCGGCGGATACCCCGACAGCTCCATGCCGAGGTCGAACTGATCGGTGTAGAAGTACGGGATCGAGTCGTGCGACGCGCGGATGCCGAGCAGGCTCCGCGCCGCGACCGCACCGGAGCGGCGCGCGTTCTCCCAGTGCTCGCTGCGCAGATGCCGCTGGATCACCGGGTGGTACGCGTTGGCGACATCCCCTGCGGCGAACACGTGCGGGGCGCCGGTGCGCAGAGCGGCGTCGGTGAGGATGCCGTCGGACACCGCCAGGCCGGCGGCCTCGGCGAGCTTCGTGTTCGGCACGGCGCCGACCCCGATCAGCACCAGATCCGCGGGGACCGTCTCGCCGCCTGCGACGACGCCCGTCGCGCGGTCGGTGCCCGCGATGCGCTCCACGCCGACCGACGCGCGCAGGTCGACGCCGTGCTCGAGGTGCAGCCCCCGGAACATCTCTCCCATGCGCGCGCCGACTGCGGCGGCGAGCGGCACCGCGTCGCGCTCCAGGATCGTCACCTCGTTGCCGAGCGTGCGGGCGGATGCCGCGACCTCCATGCCGATCCAGCCGGAGCCGATCAGCACGAGGCGCCTGCCGCCGTCCTTGAGTTCGGCGCGCAGCGCATCCGCGTCGTCGAGCCGGCGCAGGGTGTGCACGCCGGGAAGATCCGCGCCCTCGATCGGCAGGCGCCGCGGTGACGCGCCGGTCGCCAGCAGCAGCGCGTCATAGGGCAGCGTCGTCCCGTCATCGAGGGTCACGGTCTGCGCCGCGGGGTCGAGCGCGGTCACCGCCACTCCCGTGGACAGGTGAACGCCGTTGTCGGCGTACCACTGCGCGGGATGCAGGATGACGGCGTCCGTGCCCTCTTCGCCCTGCAGGTAGCCTTTCGACAGCGGCGGGCGCTGATAGGGCGGATGCCTCTCCTCGGTCACGACCGTCACGTCGCCGTCGAAGCCCTCCTCGCGCAGCGTCTCGACCGCGGTTCCCGCGGCGAGGCCGCCTCCGACGATCACCAGATGAGTCATGAAGACCCCCTCTCCCGCATGACGGTACCTCTCGCATCACCCGATGGCCACGGGTTCGGGACCGCGCGGGCGCGCAGGCGGCGCAAGCGCCGACCCGTGCGCTTGGCGAGATCTCGATACACCGCCTTCGGCGGCCCGGTTGTCGAGTTCGCGCGAAGCGCGAGTATCGAGACACGATCTTGCGTCGGCACGCCTCAACGCGCGCTTCGCCCGCATTGACCCGTACCGACGCAATAATGGGCCTATGAGCGCACCTCGTATCCTCGTCGTGGACGATGAGCCGAACATCCGCGACCTTCTCATCACCAGCCTGCGATTCGCGGGCTATCAGGTTCGAGCAGTCTCCAATGGAGCGCAGACGATCTCGGCGGTGCTGGAAGAGGAGCCCGACCTGATCATCCTCGATGTCATGCTCCCCGACATGAACGGGTTCAGCGTCACCAAGCGGCTGCGCGGCGCGGGCTACACCGCGCCGATCCTGTTCCTGACCGCGAAGGACGACACCGAGGACAAGATCACCGGCCTCAACGCCGGCGGCGACGACTACGTCACCAAACCCTTCAGCCTCGACGAGATCGTCGCGCGCATCCAGGCGATCCTGCGGCGCACGATGCAGGCCGACGAGGAATCCGTGATCCGGGCGGGCGAGCTCACCATGGACCAGGACACCCACGACATCCGCGTGGGCGACACCTCGATCGACCTGAGCCCGACCGAGTTCAAGCTCCTGCGCTACCTGATGCTCAACCCCAACCGGGTGCTGTCGAAGTCGCAGATCCTCGACCACGTGTGGGAGTACGACTTCAACGGCGACGCCGGCATCGTCGAGAGCTACATCTCGTACCTGCGACGCAAGATCGACCCGCACTCGACCGAGCCGCTCATCCAGACCAAGCGCGGCTTCGGTTACATGCTCAAGGCCGGAAAGCCCGCCTGAGCGGCTGAAAGGGACGGTTCTGGCGCAGAAGACCGACACGATCACCCGGGTCTGGCGCGGAACGAGCCTGCGCGCGAAGGTCACCGGGGTCACCGTCGCGCTCCTGGCGATCGGCCTGCTCGCCGCGGGAGTGGGCACGATGGGATTCCTGCGCAACGCGCTGCAGGTCAGCCTCGACGCGCAGCTGGAGTCCCTCGCGCCCACCGACATCGCCAGCGGGCTCATCGACATCGAGGTCCAGAACGGCCAGGCCACGTTCTCGGCGAAGCCCGACGCGCCCAACACCCAGTACTTCGTGGCGATCTACGACGCGGAGGGCTCCCTGCGGGTCAAGGCGGGCGGCGACGGGCGCCAGACTCCGGTGTTCCGCGAGACCTTCACCCCCGCCGACCAGACCAGGCGGGGCACGGAGCCGTTCTGGCTCCCTGCCGAGGGCGGCGGAGCACCCTTCCGCGCGAGTGCCGACACGTATCCGATCGATGGGGTGAGCAGCCTCTTCACGCAGGTGGTCGCGCTGCCGACGGCATCCATCAACAGCACCGTCGCCGCGTTCTCGGGCATCTACACTGTGCTCGCGATCATCATCGTCGTCGCCAGCGCCTTCCTCACACGGTGGCTGGTGACGCTCACCTTCCGCAGCCTCGGTGAGGTCGAGACGACCGCCACCGCGATCGCCCAGGGCGACTTCCGTCAGCGCATGACCGACATCGAGCCGACGACCACAGAAGTCGGCCGCCTCAAGACAGCGCTCAACGCGATGCTCGACAGGCTCGACTCCGCGCTCGAGCACCGGGATGCCACGGTGCGGCAGATGCGCAGGTTCGTCGGCGACGCGAGCCATGAGCTGCGCACCCCGCTCGTGACCGTGCGCGGGTACGCCGAGCTCTACCGGATGGGGGCGATCTCGGGCCAGGACGAGACCGCGCAGGCGATGGACCGAATCGAGAGCGAGGCCAAGCGCATGGGCCTGCTCGTCGAGGACCTGCTCTCGCTCGCGCGGCTCGACGAACGCCGCGACGTGGTGATCGCGCCGGTCGATCTGCGCACGATCGCGCGCGACGCCGCTCTCGATCTGCGCGCGGCATCTCCGCAGCGACCCGTGACGATGATCGACACGACCTCGCTCGCCGCGCCCCCGGCGACGAGTCGGGCCGCCGAGCCGCCGACGACCACGGCGACGGCCGCGCGGCGCGTCGGCAGCCCGTCGGCGATCGCACGGGCGGGCGCGACGCTGTCGCTGCTGCGCCGAAAGCCCAGGCCCCTGCCCGCCCCGCGCGCGGACGGCACGCCCAGGCCCCCCGTCGCGCCGGTCGGCTTCGACCTGGCGCCGGATGCGGGTGACGGCATCCCGCCTATCGTCCTGGGGGACGAGAACCGTATCCGCCAGATCATCGCGAACCTCATCGGCAACGCGCGCCGCTTCACGAACGACGACGCCCCGCTCGAGCTTCGCGTGGGCATCGACGCCGAGTCCGCGGAGGGCTGGATCGAGGTGATCGATCACGGCGAGGGCGTGCCCGACCAGATCAAAGAGAAGATCTTCCAGCGATTCTGGCGCGCCGACACGTCCCGCGCGAGAGAGACCGGAGGCACCGGGCTGGGCCTGTCGATCGTCGCCTCGATCGTCGAGACGCTGCAGGGCTCGGTGCGCGTTCTCGACACCCCGGGCGGCGGCGCGACGTTCCGCGTCGGCTTTCCCCTCGATCAGCAGCGCGCGGCCGCGGAGCACCTCAACATCCGCACGCAGCCGCTCGAGCGCCTCCCCGGCCCACAGGACTGACTCCTCCTCCCCAGGCGTGCGTGCGTGGGCGGCATCCCCAGATCCACCCGAGATGACCGGCGGATGCCTCGCCCGCGCGTACCGTTGCCGACAACGATCCCCACCGAACCAGAGGAGTCACCACAATGGCAGTGTTCGCCGTCGACAGCGACGCGGTCCTTTCCGCCACCACCTCCGTCCGAGGCACCATCGACCGCCTGCAGGGCGAGACGCAGGCGATGATGTCGCAGCTCACCCACCTGCAGTCGACGTGGACCGGCGCCGGCGCCGCCGCGTTCCAGACCGTGATCGACGAATGGCGCACGACGCAGCGCCACGTCGAAGAGAGCCTCTCCGGCATCAGCAACGCCCTCGGCACCGCGGCCCGGCAGTACGCCGAGGCCGAGCAGTCGGCGATGAGCCTGTTCCGCTGACCCGCGGCGACGCGCTTCGCGCGAGAACGACGGATGCCCCGACCCAATGGGCCGGGGCATCCGTTCGTTGTTCGACTTGGCGTGGACCGGGTCTCGATACGCCGCCTTCGGCGGCTACTCGACCTTGACCCGAGCCGCATCAACGCCGCTGCGCGGCATTGATCCGTCTCGCGTCAAAAGTCCATGCCACCCGTGGGGTCGCCCGCCGGAGCGGCGACCTTCTCGGGCTTGTCGGCGACGACGGCCTCGGTCGTGAGGAACAGGCCGGCGATCGACGCGGCGTTCTGCAGCGCCGAGCGGGTCACCTTGGCGGGGTCGATGATGCCCTGCGCGAAGAGGTCGCCGTACTCGCCGGTCGCGGCGTTGAGGCCGTGACCCGCGGGCAGCTCCGACACCTTGTTCGCCACGACACCGGGCTCGAGACCGGCATTGAGCGCGATCTGCTTGAGCGGGGCCTCGATCGCGACGCGGACGATGTTCGCACCGGTCGCCTCGTCACCGACGAGCTCGAGCGCAGCGAGCGCCTTCTTGCCCGCCTGGATGAGCGCGACGCCACCACCGGCGACGATGCCCTCCTCGACGGCGGCCTTCGCGTTGCGGACGGCGTCCTCGATGCGGTGCTTGCGCTCCTTGAGCTCGACCTCGGTGGCCGCGCCCGCCTTGATGACGGCCACGCCGCCGGCGAGCTTGGCGAGGCGCTCCTGCAGCTTCTCGCGGTCGTAGTCGCTGTCGGTGTTGTCGATCTCGCGGCGGATCTGGGTCACGCGACCCTCGATCTGTGCGGCCTCACCGGCACCCTCGACGATCGTGGTCTCGTCCTTGGTGATGATGACCTTGCGCGCACGGCCGAGCAGGTCGAGGGTGGCGTTCTCGAGCTTGAGACCGACCTCCTCGGTGATGACCTGGCCACCCGTGAGGATCGCGATGTCCTGCAGCTGGGCCTTGCGGCGGTCGCCGAAGCCGGGGGCCTTGACGGCGGCCGACTTGAAGATGCCGCGGATCTTGTTGAGCACGAGCGTCGCGAGCGCCTCGCCCTCGACGTCCTCGGCGATGATGACGAGCTCCTTGCCGTCCTGGATCACCTTGTCGACGACGGGCAGAAGGTCCTTGATGTTCGAGATCTTCTGGTTGGCGATCAGGATGTACGGGTCTTCGAAGACCGCCTCCTGGCGCTCGGGGTCCGTGACGAAGTAGGGGTTGATGAAGCCCTTGTCGAAGCGCATTCCCTCGGTGAGCTCGAGCTCGGTGCCGAACGTCTGCGACTCCTCGACGGTGACGACGCCCTCCTTGCCGACCTTGTCGATCGCCTCGGCGATCAGCTCGCCGATGGTGGCGTCGGCGGCCGAGATGGACGCGGTCGCGGCGATCTCCTCCTTGGTCTCGACCTCCTTGGCCGAAGCGAGCAGCTCGTCGGAGATGGCCTTGACGGCCTTCTCGATGCCGCGCTTGAGGCTGATCGGGTCGGCGCCGGCGGCAACGTTGCGCAGGCCTTCCTTGACGAGTGCCTGGGCGAGGACGGTGGCCGTCGTCGTGCCGTCACCGGCGACGTCGTCGGTCTTCTTCGCGACCTCCTTGACCAGCTCGGCGCCGATCTTCTCGTACGGGTCGTCGAGCTCGATCTCCTTGGCGATCGAGACACCGTCGTTCGTGATCGTGGGAGCGCCCCACTTCTTCTCGAGCACGACGTTGCGACCACGCGGGCCCAGGGTCACCTTGACGGCGTCGGCCAGGATGTTGAGTCCTCGCTCGAGACCGCGACGGGCCTCCTCATCGAAAGCGATGATCTTTGCCATGTGTGTGTCGTCCCTCCCGGACGTGTGTCTTACGGAATTAGCACTCAACGAAGCCGAGTGCTAATCCATTCTGGCACTCGCCCATGGGGAGTGCAAGCCACGGGAGGCGCGCGGTGAAACGCGGCGACCACAACCGGCGGATCGGGCTACGCGAGGACGCGGACCGACTCCGCCTGCGGGCCCTTCTGCCCGGTGCCGACGGTGAACTCGACCCTCTGGCCCTCTTCGAGAACGCGGAACCCGGTCATATCGATGCTCGAGTAGTGGACGAACACATCCTGGCCGTCGACGACCGTGATGAAGCCGTACCCCTTCTCTGCGTTGAACCATTTGACGGTGCCCTGGGTCATGCGAAATCTCCTGTGCTGCGCGGTGACTGGCCCCAATAGTAGGCACGCAGAGCCGGGCCGTTCCGTCCGGTGGCCCACTGTTGACACGGGTGAACCCAAGTGTTTACCGCGCTGAAACACACGGCCGCGACGGCCCTTCCCGCAGGCTCAGGGCGCGGGCGTATCGCCGGGCGCAGGAGCGATCCGGTCCAGGCCCAGCACGACCACCAGCTGTCGCATCTGACTCTCGTCTTCGGGCGTGTTCGGGTCGTCCGGCGGCTGATAGGTGGCGTCGAGCACCGTGCGCGCGCCGCCGATCACGCCCGCGAGGCCCGCCGCTGCGGCCTCGTCGCCTGGGAAGGCGTAGTACACCGTCGTCTCGGGGAAGTCCGTCGACCCGGCGCCGCTGGCCTGCACCGAGGCGGCCGGCCAGCCCGCGGCGACGATGTCGTCCTTCACCTGGGTCGCCAGGCCCGACTCGGGAGTGGCGTTGAGCACGACCACCTGGAAGGTCGTGTCGATGACCGGGGTGACCGCCGGTGTCGGCTCGACCGTCGGCTCGGGAGTGGGGAAGAGCACGACGCGCCCCTGCATGATGAGGGTGCCGAAGATGCCGAGCACGACGAGCACGACGGTGGCGAGCACCGCCCACAGGAACACGACCCACCCGCGCATGCGGGGGTTCTCTGCTCGATGGGCGCCGACGCGGCTCGAATCCGCCTGAAGTTCGTCGAAGCGATCCCTCGGGTAGGTCGTTTTCGGCATCCCCCGATGCTACCCGGCGACCCTGAAGCATCCCAGCGCGCACGCCGCTCCCGCGGGACCCGGCGCCGCAAGGGTCAACGGGCGACCACGCGCGGCGCGCGGTGCGCGTCGCGCATGCGCCGCAGGCGCCCCACCAGCATCGGGTCGTGCTCCTGCGCGGCGGCGTCGTCGATCAGGCGACCGAGCAGCTGATAGTACCGCGCGGGAGACATGCCGAGCTCGGCCAGGATGGCCTCCTCCTTCGCGCCGGCGTGTCGACGCCACTCCGCCTCGAAGTCGAGGATCGCTCGGTCACGGTCGGTCAGGGCCACCGTTCCACGCTACGTCGTCGCCGCGCTGCCGCCCGCGCGCCACGCCACCCACGCCCCGAGTGGGTCGACCGCGGCCAGCGCAGCGCCGTCCAGGGCGAGCACGAACCCGTCCCAGGCGGTGGGATCGACACGCGGCTCTCGCCCTCGCAGCGCCTCGAGGTCGGCGTGCAGCGACGGCGGGTCGATCGTGATCCAGCGGGCTCCGGCGGCTTCGATCGCCTCGGCCAGCGCCAGGCGGCCGGCGCGCGGGATGTGCGGCAGCACCCCCGGAGTCGTCACCACGAGCGTGGCCTCGCGCGGTGCGCGGGCGGCGAGGTCGGCGAGCACGCCCGGGGCGGTCGCATCGCCCCGGACCAGGAGCGCCGGCTCCTCCCGCGCGACCTCCAGCGCCGCCTCGATGCGCTCCGCGCGCCCCTCCTCCCCCGGCCACACGAGGGTCGTGAGAAAGCGCCGATCCGCCGGGTCGGCCGCGTCGAGCGGGTCGAGGTCGATGCCGGAGCGCCACACGATCTCGGGCAGCGCGAGGCGCGGCATCCGCTCATCGAAAGAGAGCCCGCTGGACAGCACCGCGCGCGAGGGGCCGGATGCGGGGTCGAGCGACACCGCGACTGCGTCGCCGCGATAGCGGTACGAGTAGCGGTCGGGAAAGAGGCACAGCCCTGCGCTCGCACCGACCTCGACGAGCGCGATCGGACCGTCGATGAGCGCCAGCGCGGGCAGCAGCGCCGCGCACCGCAGGGGCTCGTTCGTCTGCAGCCGGCGCCGCGCGCACTCCCCGACCACCGCGTCGGCGTGCGCCGACACCCACTCCGCCCACTGCGCGAAACCGCCTTCGGGCGCGCCGAGCAGGCGCGTGACGGCGAACACGAGGGGCGGCTGGCGGTGGCCTGCGGGGATCCGGGACAGGATGCCGCGCACCCGCGCGTCACCGGCGACCCCGCGCGCCCACTGCTCGTACAAGGCCGAGCGTCCCGCCGCCTCGTCGCGCGCGAAGCGCTCGAAGCGCTCGGCGACGGCGGCTGAGGCATCCGGATCCATCGCTCCATTGTCTCTATTCACACCCCGGGTCTGTCGCCGCCGGACCGCATGCGCGCGCAGTCGGGTTGAATAGAGGGGAACCAGGAGGAGACATGACCTACGCGGTGGACAAGTCCGACGACCAGTGGCGCGCCGAGCTCTCGCCCGACCAGTTCGCGGTGCTGCGCGAGGCCGGCACCGAGCGCCCGTGGACGGGCGAACTGCTCGACGAGAGCCGCGCCGGCCTCTACACGTGCGCGGCGTGCGGCGCGGAGCTCTTCCAGAGCGGCACGAAGTTCGACTCGCACTGCGGCTGGCCGAGCTTCTACGAGTCGATCCGCCCCGAGGCGGTCGAGCTCATCGAGGACCGCAGCCACGGCATGCTCCGCACCGAGGTGCGCTGCGCGAACTGCGGCTCGCACCTGGGGCACGTGTTCCCCGACGGCTTCGGCACGCCCACCGGCGACCGCTACTGCATGAACTCGATCTCGCTCGCGTTCACGCCCGAGTCATGACCGGCTCCGCTCTCGAGGCGGTGCGCGCGCGCCGGTCCTGGTCGAAGGTGACAGATGCCGCGCCCACCCACGCCGAACTGCTCACGCTGGTCTCGGCGGCCGGTCGCGTCGCCGACCACTCGTCGCTGCGTCCGTGGCGGCTGATCGAACTGCGCGGCGCCGACCGCGAGCGGCTCGGCCGCGCGATCAACAAGGCGAACGACGAGAAGGGCTCGTCGTCCAAGCCGCTGCGCGCGCCTCTGCTCATCGCCGTGGTCGCCAGCTACAAGAAGAGCGGCAAGGTGCCTCGCTGGGAGCAGGAGGCCGTCGCCTCGGGCGTCGCGCACGTGCTGAGCCTGCTGCTGGACGAGGCCGGATGGGGCGTCATCTGGCGCACCGGCGACTACACCCGCTCGAAGGCGGTCGCCAAGGCGCACGGGCTGGAGGCGAGCGAAGAGCTGCTCGGCTGGCTGTACGTCGGCGGCAAGCCCGCCCGCGAGCGCCTCGGGCGGCGCAAGGCCGTCGATGCGCGGCGGCACGTCTCGCGCATGCCCGGGGGCAAGGGCACCAAGCGCGCCTCGGGCGCGACCGTCGAGCCCGAGGGGCTGTAGCGCTCAGCGCGCCAGGCGCCGCCACGGCACGGTGGCGACCACGACCGACAGCAGCGCGACGGTCACCATCAGGACCTCTTGAAGGATGCCGGCCGCGCCCGCTCTCGGCCACACCGCGTCGAGGACGACCGAGGTCACGAGCTGCCCGCACACCGCCGCGAGGCCGAACAGCAGCACACCGGTGTGCGCGACGAGTGCGGCCGACAGGAAGATGTACACCACGCCGACGGCTCCGCCGGTGTACAGCCACGCCTCGGTCGGCACGGAGCGCGGCGGGCCCACCGATGAGACGTGCACGAGGGCGGCGGCCACCAGGATGAGCGACCCGCCGATGAAGTTCACGAGCGTCGCGGTGAGCGCAGTGCCGACGCGCTGGCGCAGTCGGCCGTTCGTCGCCTGCTGCCAGGCGATCCCGATGCCCGTGACGAACGGCATCACCAGCATCCAGAGCGGGATGCCGGCCACGCCGTCGCCGACGAGCGACAGGGCCACCGCGGCCAGGGCGAGCGCACCGCCGACCAGCCGCGGGACGGTGACGGCGACGACCCCGGCCGGTCCGTAGCCCACGCGGTCCAGCACGAGTCCGCACAGGGTCTGGCCCGCGACGACGCCGACCGTGAACAGCGAGACCCCGATCACCGCGACCGCCAGGCCCTGCGTCGCGACGGTGAAGGCCCCCGCGGCGCCGCCGACCAGCATCCACCACGGGATCGTGCGCTCGCGCATGCCTGCGGCCAGTCGCGCCGCACCCCGGCGCCCGGCAGGCAGGATCGCGGACAGCACGATCAGCAGCACCAGTCCCGAGCCGAACGAGATCGCGGCCGCGACCAGTCCGTCGCCCAGGCGCAGTCCGAGCTGCCCGTTGATCCGCGCCTGCACCGCCGTCAGCACGCCGACGAGCGCGGCCCCCGCGAGGGCGAGCCCGGCAGGGAGGCGGTGCGAAGTCATCCTTCCATCTTGCCCGTCGCGGCGCGCGGCCCCGACCGCGTGAGCGACGTGGGATGCCCCGGCTACCCTTGTCGGATGGCTCGATCTTCCCGCAGGACGTGGCTGCTGGCCTGGCTGCCGGCAATGGTGCTCGTGATCGTGATCGCAGGGGTCGTGTTCACCACGATCGCCGTGCAGAACTCGTGGTGGGCCGAGGAGAAGCCCGAGGCCTCAAGCGAGCAGAAGGCGTCCGACGGCTCCACGATGCTCACCGACGCGGGGTTCGACTACGCGAACGTCGAAGGCGTCGTGCGCGTGCGCATGGGCGCCGGCGGGCCGTCGGCGACCGACCTCGGTCTGCCCGCGACGGGCCAGAAGGACGCCGAGTTCCGGCGACCCGTCCGCACGGTCGTCGCCGCCGGCGACGACGTCTTCGTCGTCGACGACGTCGCGACGCTGTCGGCCTCGTCGCGAAACGACGAGCTCACCTCGGTGTCGATCCGGCTGGACCGCGTCTCGACCTGGCAGAACGCGCTGACCGCGCTGCGCTCAATGGCGGACGGGCTCGGCTGGAACCCCGCCGAGATCGACGCGCTCGACGACGGGCTCGCCGAGTTCAACCGCGACAGCGACGGCGACACGTTCACCGCGGTGATCACCGCCCAACACGACGAGGTGACCGTGACCGCAACGCTCGTGTTCGACCGCGCGAGCGGAGCGACGCCGGTGCTGATCACGTTCGCGCTGCGGGAGTGACGCGTCCGCGCGCTGCGGGAGTGACGCGTCCGCGCGCTGAGCGGCCGCCATGGAGCCGACTACGGGACTTGAACCCGTAACCCCCTAATTACAAGTTAGGTGCGCTACCAATTGCGCCAAGTCGGCAGGTGACCCAGTCTAGTGGGCCACCCCGGATGCCCCCGTGCCTACGAGCTCGGCGTCGGCGTGGGGGTGGGCGTCGCGGTCGGGGTCCTGTAGTACGCGTCGCTCGAGATCGTGAGCACGAACTGCGCGAACTCCTTCGGGTCATCGGGCGCGCCGACGTAGGGCGTGCCGTTGACGAGGATCATCGACGTGCTGGTCAGCGCGACGCCCTTGGTGTCGGGAAGACCCTGGAGCGCGCGTTCGGTCGCGGACTTGACCCAGCCGACGTACTTCTGGTTCTCGATGCAGTCGCGGACCTGCTTCGCCGGGACCGCTCCCGTTCCTTGGGCGAGGTCGGCGAGCTCCTTGTCGGAGAAGCCGCTGGCGTCCACCTCGGGCTGTTCGGTGAGCAGCTCGTTGTTGAACGCGAAGAACGAGTCGGGCGAGTAGGTCGCCACGCAGGCGGCCGCGCTCGCAGCGCGCAAGGAGTACTTGGTCCCGTTGGACTTGGCCGTGAGCATCGCAACCGGGTAATAGGTGAGGGTCGCCGCGTCCTGGTTCACCCAGTCGGTCAGCTGCTGCACGTTCGCGACTTGGAAGTCGCGCGCACCCGTGGCGAGGTAGTCGACGTACACGCGGATGTCTACCGTCGGGCGCGCGGTGGGCGAGGCATCCGGCGTCGGCTCGGCGACAGGCGTCTGCACCTCGAGGGTCGCGGCGCTCTCTTCGATGGACTCGGCCGCGGCTTGGGTGTCCGAGGCGACGCCGGTGACGGACGACACGGTGAACCCGTCGTCCTTCACGTTCGCAGGGCTCGAAGTCGGCTTCGAGACCGACGTCGACACGACCCAGGTCACGACCACGGCCGCGGCGGCGATGACGGCGACCAGCAACGTCACCAGCGACACCCGGCGAATGGCCCGGGCCCGCGACTGCTGCGCCTGCACCAGTTGAGCCTTCTCTCGCACAGCATGGCGGCGATCGCGCGTGGCGGGCACGTTGGGTGTTTCGTCGTTCGACATAGAACCTCTTGAACGCTTCAGGAGCCTGGGGCGGGCGGACCGCCCCGGTGAAGCGGTCGAGACCGATGCTAGTGAGCCACCCTGGGAAATGCCCAGAGAGTCTCTCCGTCCTACCCGTGCGATACTGTGTGAACGCCCGACGTCGGGCCGCGGGACAAGCCCCCGCTCATCCTCACTACGGATCGTCCGGCACGTACCTGCCGGTGAAGGAGAAGAAACAATGGCGTCCGTCACGTTCGACAACGCAACCCGTCTGTACCCCGGGGGCACCCGCCCCGCCGTCGACAAGCTCAACCTCGAGGTCGGCGACGGCGAGTTCCTCGTTCTGGTCGGCCCCTCGGGCTGCGGAAAGTCCACCTCGCTGCGCATGCTGGCCGGCCTCGAAGAGGTCAACTCGGGCCGCATCCTCATCGGCGACCGCGACGTCACCGACGTCCCGCCGAAGGACCGCGACATCGCGATGGTGTTCCAGAACTACGCGCTCTACCCGCACATGACCGTCGCCGAGAACATGGGCTTCGCCCTGAAGATCGCCGGTGTCGGCAAAGAGGAGCGCGCCGCGCGCGTCCTCGAAGCCGCGAAGCTGCTCGACCTCGAGCCGTACCTGACCCGCAAGCCCAAGGCCCTCTCGGGCGGTCAGCGTCAGCGCGTCGCGATGGGCCGCGCGATCGTCCGCCAGCCGCAGGTGTTCCTCATGGACGAGCCGCTGTCGAACCTCGACGCGAAGCTGCGCGTGCAGACCCGCACGCAGATCGCGTCGCTGCAGCGCCGCCTCGGCGTCACCACCGTCTACGTCACTCACGACCAGACAGAGGCGCTCACCATGGGCGACCGCATCGCGGTGCTCAAGGACGGCCTGCTCCAGCAGGTCGGCAGCCCGCGCGACCTGTACGAGAAGCCGAACAACGTGTTCGTCGCCGGCTTCATCGGCTCCCCCGCGATGAACCTGTTCCCGGCCGACCTGGCCGAGGGCGGCGTCCGCTTCGGCAACGCCGTCGTGGGCGTCGAGGCCGACACGATCGGCAAGGCGCACGGCAGCCAGGTCACGGTGGGCGTCCGCCCCGAAGACATCATCGTGAACCCGGCCGACGGCCAGGGTCTGACGGTCGATGTCGACCTCGTCGAAGAGCTCGGCGCCGACGGCTACCTGTACGGGCACACCGAGGTCGCCGGCAAGCGCACCGACTTCGTCGCGCGCGTCGACGGCCGTCGTCACCCGAACGCCGGCGACAAGGTCGTCCTCGCTGCGGTGCCCGGCCACGTGCACGTGTTCGACGACGAGTCGGGCGAGCGCCTCACCGACAAGGCCATCGCCGCGGCGTAACAATCGATCGGTTCGCGTACGGCGCGGGTGGACACTCTCCGCCCGCGCCGTACGCGCCTTCGGGGGTGGGCGGAATGTCCGAAGCACTCAAGTTCACGGCACGCAGCGTCGATCCCGGGCTGCTGACTCTCCCCTGGTCGACGCCGCTCGCGGAGTGGCCGTCGAGCACGATCGTGTACCTGCCGAAGGGCATCTCGAGGCACCTCGTGCGCTTCGCGAACCTCTCCGGCCGTGTGGTCGCGATCAAAGAGACCACCGAGGCGATGGCGCGTCGCGAGTACGACATGCTCGGCAACCTCGCACGGCTGGACTCCCCGTGCGTCGAGCGCGTCGCGGTGGTCGCCGGGCGGGAGGATGCCTCGGGCGAGCCCCTTCCCGCCGCCCTGGTCACCGCGCACCTGCGCTTCTCGCTCCCCTACCGAGCGCTGTTCACCCACGTGCTGCGTCCCGACACCGCGACCAGGCTCGTCGACGCGCTCGCCGTGCTGCTCGTGCGCCTGCACAACGTCGGGTTCTTCTGGGGCGACGTGTCACTGTCGAACACCCTCTTCCGCCGCAGCGCCGGCGCCTTCGCCGCGTACCTCGTCGACGCCGAGACCGGCGAGCTGCACGAGAGCGGCCTGACGCGCGGCCAGCGCGAGCACGACCTCGATGTCGCGCGCACGAACATCGCCGGCGAGATCATGGACCTCGAGGCGGGCGGTCGGCTCGAGGGCGGGGTCGACGCGCTGGCGATCGCCGACGGCATCGTGTCGTCGTACCGATCCCTGTGGGGGGCGCTCACCGACCAGGAGACCTTCTCACCCAGCGAGTCGTGGCGCATCACCGAGCGTGTGCGCCGGCTCAACGAGATGGGCTTCGACATCGGCGAGATGTCGATCGAGGCCGCGATGGACGGCACCCGTGTGTCGATCCAGCCCAAGGTCGTGGACGCAGGCCACCACCAGCGACGGATGCTGCGCCTCACCGGACTCGATGTCGAAGAGAACCAGGCTCGACGCCTTCTCAACGACCTCGACGAGTACCGCGCGCGGCGCGCCAAGGACGACGAAGACGAAGAGATGGTCGCGCACGAGTGGCTCACTCGCGTCTTCGAGCCGGTCGTGCGGTCGATCCCGTGGGATCTGCGTTCCAAGCTCGAGCCGGCCGAGGTCTTCCACCAGGTGCTCGAGCACCGCTGGTACATGTCGCAGGCCACTGAGCGCTCGGTCCCGCTCGCGGAGGTGCTCACGAGCTACATCGACGGCGTGCTTCGCCATCGGCGCGACGAGGCGATCGTGATGGGGCCGCTCACCGAGGCGATGACCCTCCCGATCCGGATCCACGACGGGTCGCTCGACGAACAGGACGACGAAGACGACGAGTCGGACTCCGTCGACTGGCGCGACCTGGTCTGAGGCCGCGCCCGCCGCGCGTCAATACCCGACGGTGAACCGCTCGCGCCGGTGCCTCGGGTTCTCGATCTCATCGATGAAGGCCTTGCCGAGGTCGGGAGCCGAGATGTACGACACGCCCTCGTCGTCGCGCACGACCACGTCGCCGCCGTCGCGGTAGACGCCTCGGCGTTCGCCGGGGTTGAAGGAGCCGAAGGACTCGGCCGGATGGATGAAGAACCAGTCCAGCGACTCGGGGCTCTGCTGCAGGCCCTCGAGAATGTCGATGGCCGTCTGCGCCTCGGGCTTGTACTCCTCGGGGAAGCCGTCGTCGATCAGACGCGGCCCGCCCGGGGCGGTGAGCGAGCCACCCGCCCCGCCGATCACGCCGAGGCGGGTGCGCGAGCCGGTGAGGGCGTCGGCGAGGGTCAGCACCGCCGAGACGTACACGTCGGCCATGTCTCCGCGCGGCGCCGCGGCGACGATGATCGCGTCGGCGCCTTCGAGCTCGGCGATGAGGCCGGGAACGTCGAGCAGCGTCCCTTCGACGTACGTCGCGCCGTGCACGCGCTCACCGGCGGGTTTGCGCGCGACCGACACCATGGTGTGCCCGCGGCTCACCCCCTCGGCGACGATGCTGCTGCCGGCGTAGCCGGTGCCTCCGATGACGGCGATGCGTGCCATGTGTCAGTCCTTTCCTGAGCGGAGCGTGGAGACCTGGTAGAGCGCGACCGATGCCGCGATCCCCGCGTTGAGAGACTCGGTGGTCGCCGAGATCGGGATCGACACGACCTGATCGCAGGTCTCGGTCACCAGGCGTGACAGTCCCTTGCCCTCGGATCCGACCACGATCACGACGGGGCGGTCGGCCAGTTCGAGCGCGGGGAGCGACACGTCGCCGCCGCCGTCGAGCCCGAGGACGAACACGCCCTGCTTCTTGAACTCCTTGAGCATGGACGTGAGGTTCGCGGCGATCGCGACCGGAACGCGCGCAGCAGCCCCCGCGCTGGTCTTCCACGCCGCGGAGTTCACCCCCGCGGAGCGCCGCTGCGGCACGATGACCGCCTGGCCGCCGAACGCGGCCGTCGAGCGGATGATGGCCCCGAGGTTGCGGGGGTCGGTGACGCCGTCCAGGGCGACGAACAGAGGCACCTCGCCGCCTGCGATGACGCTCTCGAGGAGGTCCTGCGGGTGCGCGTACTGGTAGGGCGGCACCTTGAGCGCGACGCCCTGGTGCACGCCGTCGAACCCGGCCATGCGGTCCAGTTCGGGGCGGGTGACCTCGAGCACCGGGATCTCGCGGTGCGACGCGATTGCGAGCATCTCTTTCACGCGGTCGTCCATCTCGACGCGCTGGGCGATGTAGAGGGTCGTCGCGGGGATCTTCGCGCGCAGCGCCTCGAGCACCGAGTTGCGACCGGTCACGGTCTCGGTGTCGTCACTGGCCTTGGACCGCGGCGTGCGGTTCACGTTCGTCTGCCGCGGCTTCGGCTTGCCGCCGGCCGCCGCGTAGCGCTCGGCCGCGGCCTTGCGCTTGCCGGCGACGTGCCACGCGCGGTCTTCGGCCTTGGGTGTCGGGCCCTTGCCCTCGAGCGCCTTGCGGCTGTGGCCGCCGGTGCCCTTCTGGGGGCCCTTCTTCTTGCTGTTGCCCGCTCCGGGGCGGCCTGGCTTAGCCATTGAAACTCCAATGCGTCCCGTCGGGACCGTCTTCGAGGGCGATGCCGGCCGCCGCGATCGCGTCGCGGATGCGGTCGGCCGCCGCCCAATCCTTGTCTGATCGCGCCTGCGCGCGTTGGTCGATCATCGACTGCACGAGCCGGTCGAGAGCGGATGCCTCGGCCGCGGCATCCGCCGACGCGCCGGCGACATCACCGCCGTCGAGCCCGAGCACCGCGGTCATGGCGCGCACCGCGCCCAGCGCCGCCACCGCGCCGGCGAGATCGCCGGCGTCCAGCAGCGCGTTGCCCGCGCGAACGGTCTCGTGCACGATCGCGAGGGCCTGCGGCACGCCGAGGTCGTCGTCCATCGCCGCGGCGAATGCCCCGGGCAGCTCGCCCGGCGTGAGAATCCGGGGGTCAGCGGACGCCGCACGCAGCACGCGCTGGCGGAACGTGCGGATCCGTTCGAGCGCGGCCTCGGCCTCGTCGAACGTCGAGTCGGTGATGTCGAGGCTGGATCGGTAGTGCGCGGCGGCGAGCGCGTAGCGCACCACGAGTGGGTCGCGGGTGCTCAGCACGTCGTCGGCGAGGATGAAGTTGTAGAGGGACTTCGACATCTTCTGGCCGTTGACGGTGACCAGTCCGTTGTGCACCCAGTAGCGGGCGAAGGCGTCACCGGCCGCGGTGGACTGCGCGAGCTCGTTCTCGTGGTGCGGGAAGCGCAGATCGAGCCCGCCGCCGTGGATGTCGAACTCGGCCCCGAGGTAGCGGCGCGACATCGCCGAGCACTCGATGTGCCACCCGGGCCGCCCCGGTCCCCACGGGGACTCCCAGGTCCCCGAGGCCGGCTCGTCGGGCTTGGCGCCCTTCCACAGCGCGAAGTCGCGCGGGTCGCGCTTGCCGCGGGGCTCGGCGTCCTCGGTGGGCTCCATCGCATCCAGGCTCTGGCGCGTCAGCGACCCGTAGGCGGGCCACGATCGCACATCGAAATAGACATCGCCCGCGGCATCCGGAGTCGTATACGCGTGCCCGGCCTCGATCAGCCGCGCGATCAGCTCGTGCATCTGCGGAATCGACGCCGTCGCGCGCGGCTCGTACGTCGGCGGAAGGATGCCGATCGCGGCATACGCGCGCGAGAACTCGAGCTCCATGCGGTAGGCCAGCGCCCACCACGGCTCGGCGGGCGTCGCGTTGGCAAGCACCTTGTCGTCGATGTCGGTGACGTTGCGCACGAAGGTGACGCGGCCGAAGCGGTGAACGAGCCAGCGACGCAGGATGTCGAAGCTCAGCGCGCCGCGCAGGTGACCGATGTGGGGCCCCGACTGCACCGTCGGGCCGCACACGTAGATCGTGACGTTCTCGGGGTCGACCGGCACGAAGTCGCGCAGGGTCTGCGCCTTGGTGTCGTAGAGCTGAACGGTCACCGGTCAAGCCTACCGGCCGAGTTTCGGGTAGAAATGTGAGTCGTGCACATCCTCGCCGTGATCGCCGCCGCGGTCCTGTTCGGCACCACCGGCACCGCGCAGGCGCTCGGCCCCGAAGGCACCACGCCCCTGTCGGTCGGGGTCACGCGACTGGTCATCGGCGGCACGGCCCTGGCCGCGATCGGATTCGCGCTCGCCCGACGGCACCGGCAGCGCACCGGCTCCCCCGCGCGCGGCGCGACCGCGCGCGATCTGGCACTCATGGCCACGACGGGCGTGTGCCTCGCCGCGTACCAGCCCCTGTTCTTTCTCGGCACCGCGCGCAACGGCGTCGCCGTGGGCACGGTCATCGCGCTCGGGTCGGCGCCCGTCATCGCGGGGATCATCGAGTGGGCGCTCACGCACAGGCGTCCGGGCGGCACGTGGATGATCGCGACCGCGCTCGCCGCGATCGGGGTGGTGATGCTCGGAGTCGGCGGCGACGCCGGGTCGATCGCGGGCGCCGACCCCGTCGGCATCCTCGGCTCGATCGGCGCGGGTGCGTCGTTCGCCGTCTTCGCCAACGCGCAGCGCCGCCTCATGGACACCGGATGGGACCCGTTCACGGTCGCGGGGGCGATGGGCGCGACCTCCGCGATCGTCGCCGCGCTCGCGCTGCCCTTCGTCGACCTGGCGTGGCTGGCGACCCCCGCGGGCGTGGCGATGTCGCTGTGGCTCGGCATCGCGACGATCGCGATCGCGTACACGCTCTTCACGTGGGGGCTGCTGCGCCTGTCGGCCGCCACGGCCGCGACCCTGACGCTCGCCGAGCCGATCACCGCGAGCCTGCTCGGGATCGTTGTGCTGGGCGAACGGCTCAGTCCCCTCGCGATCGGCGGCCTCGTGGTGCTTGCCGCGGGACTGGTCCTGCTGGCGTGGGGCGCCCGCACTCCGCGCGACCCCCGGCCGTACGCGATCGAGGCGTGAGCCCAGGAGACACCATGGACATCGAGATCCGCCTGGACGATCTGTCCGGCCCGCTGACCCAGGCGCTCATCGCGGCGCACCTCGCCGGCATGCACGACTCCTCACCCGCCGAGAGCGTGCACGCGCTGGACCTCGACCGGCTGCGGCATCCGTCGATCACGTTCTGGTCCGCGTGGGACGGCGATCAGCTCGCCGGGATCGGAGCGCTCAAGATGCTCGATGAGCGAAACGCGCCCGAGCAGCGCGCCGAGATCAAGTCGATGCGCGTGGACGAGAGCTACCTCGGCACCGGCATCGGGCGACGGATGCTGCGCCACATCGTCGCCGTGGCGCGCGGGCGCGGCTGCACCAGTGTGTGGCTCGAGACGGGGTCGACGGTCGAGTTCGTGCCCGCGCGGGCGCTGTACGCGTCGGAGGGCTTCGTGGAATGCGGGCCGTTCGGCGACTACGTCCACGACCCGTACTCGGTGTTCATGACGCTCGATCTGACGCGCGCCGGCGTCTGAATCGGTGCGTCACGCGGGCGTGAGCAGCGCGACCGCCACCGCCTCGACGCCTTCGCCTCGGCCGGTGAACCCGAGTCCGTCGGTCGTCGTGGCCGACACCGAGACGGATGCCCCGCCCAGCGCCTCGGACAGCGCCCGCTCGGCCTCGGCCCGGCGGGTCGCCAAGCGCGGGCGGTTCGCGCGCACCTGCACGGCGACGTTCCCGATGCGCCAGCCCGCCTCGCCGACGAGCCCCAGCGTGCGCGCCAGGAACGCCTCCGCGTGGGCGCCGGCGTACTCGGGGTGGTCGGTGCCGAAGTGCGTGCCGATGTCGCCGAGGGCGGCTGCAGACAGCAACGCGTCGACGATCGCGTGGGCCACCGCGTCCCCGTCGGAGTGCCCCGACAATGCCGGCTCGCCCGGCCATTCGAGGCCCGCCAGCCACAGCGGGCCCTCGCGGCCGAACGCGTGCACGTCGGCGCCCACGCCGACCCGCGGCGCGCGCGGGGCCTGGTCGAGCGAGACCGGCAGCGGCGGCAGCGGTGAGTCCTCGACGAGCGCGCGGGCGCGGTCGAGATCCGCCGGGGTGGTGATCTTGAACGCCAGGGCCGAGCCCTCGACCGAGCCGAGCGGATGCCCCGCCTCCGCCATCAGCGCGGCATCGTCGGTGTACTCCTCGTCGGCCGCCTGGTAGGCGGCCTCGAGACCGGCGCGCTCGAAGCCCTGCGGGGTCTGCGCGGCGGCGAGTTCGGAACGGTCGACGACACCGGTGATGAGGTCGCCGTCGACGCGCTTGATCGTGTCGATCACCGCAAGCACCGGCACGATCCCCCGCTCGGTGCGCTCGACCGCCTCGATCACCCGGTCGAACACGGCGGGGGGCGTGAGCGCACGCGCGGCGTCGTGGACGAGCACGGTCTGCACGGTCGGCAGCAGAGCCGAGATCCCCGCGGCGACGGACCCCTGGCGTGTCGTGCCCCCCGTGGTGACGCGGACGAGATCTCGCGAGACGCCGGCGGCGTCGGCCGCCTCGAGCAGATCGGTCTCGGCGGCGCCCTCTCGCCCCGCGGGCGCCACCACGACGACCTGAATCGGCGTGCCGGTGCGAAGGACTCCGTCCAGAGCGTGTCGCAGGATGGTGTGCCGGCCGAGGCCGACGAACGCCTTCGGCGCGTCGAGGCCGAGCCGTGTGCCGGATCCCGCGGCGACGACGATCACCGCCACGCGGGGACTGGGGGTGCTGTTCACACCCCGAGGGTATCCGGTGCGGTCGCAGGCACGCGTCAGGAGGCGAGGACCTCATCGAGGATGACGCTCGCGCGCTCCTCGTCGGTCTTCTCAGCCAGCGCCAGCTCAGACACGAGGATCTGCTTCGCCTTCGCGAGCATGCGCTTCTCGCCGGCCGACAGTCCGCGATCCTGATCGCGGCGCCACAGGTCGCGCACGACCTCGCTCACCTTGATGACGTCACCGGAGGCGAGCTTCTCGAGGTTCGCCTTGTAGCGGCGGGACCAGTTGGTCGGCTCTTCGGTGAAGGGCGCGCGAAGCACCTCGAAGACGCGTTCGAGCCCCTCTTTTCCGATCACGTCGCGAACGCCCACGAGGTCGACGTTGTCGGCCGGAACCTCGATGGTCAGGTCGCCCTGCGTGACGCGGAGCTTGAGATAGACCTTCTCTTCGCCTTTGATGATGCGGGTCTTCACTTCCGCGATCGTCGCTGCACCGTGGTGCGGATAAACGACCGTCTCGCCAACCTCAAAAAGCATGCAGTTATGTCCCTTCGGCAACGGACAGCATACCACAGGCGACATACGCTAAGGTTCGCCACTTGGGAATCGATGGGTCGGCACAGGGCCCTGACGGCCCATAGAATGAGGGTGTCGCTGTCGCAGGGCTCTTGGGAGGATCCGTGGGTAAATCGCGTCTCATCGCGTCGCTGGCCGTCACGTTCGCCGTCGCTGTGGCGACCACCGGCTGCAGCATGCTCGCGCCGCAGGCGACCACGATCCCCTACTCGCCGTCGGACGGCGTGAACGTCCCCGACTCGGGCCCGCTCGAGGTGCGCAACGCGCTGATCGTCGCCGACGAGGACGGCCGTGACGGCAACCTCATCGCCGCGATCGTCAACGACACCGACCGGTCGCAGACGCTCACCATCGAGTTCGGCGAGCCCGCCGTCAAGGCCACTGTGCCCGTGCCCGCCCGCTCGGTGGTCAGCCTCGGCACCGAACGGGAGCCGCTTCTGCTCGAGGGCATCGACGCCGATCTCGGCTCGAACCTCGAGATTCACTTCCAGTCGGGCGACCACACCGGCGCGCTCGTCGCAGTCCCGGTGCTCGACGGAACCCTGCCCTACCTCGCCGACCTCGCGCCCTGACCCGCGCCGGCAGGCCGAGCGGGCACCTCAGGCCTCGAAACGGTACCCCAGGCCGCGCACCGTGAGCAGCATCACCGGCTCGGCCGGGTTCTGCTCGATGCGCGAGCGGATGCGCTTGATGTGCACGTCGAGGGTCTTGGTGTCGCCGAAGTAGTCGGTCCCCCACACCCGGTCGATCAGCTGGCCGCGCGTGAGGACGCGACCGGCGTTGCGCATCAGCACCTCGAGCAGCTCGAACTCCTTCAGCGGCATCGCGATCTCAGCGCCGTCGACGGTGACCGTGTGGCGGTCGATGTCGAGCGTGACCCGCCCGCCCGAGAACACGCGCTCATCGAGATCGGCCTCGAGCGTCGCGATCCGGCGCAGCACCGCCCGCATGCGCGCGAGCAGCTCCCGGGCCGAATAGGGCTTGGTGACGTAGTCGTCGGCGCCGAGCTCCAAGCCAACCACGATGTCGACCTCGGAGTCCTTCGCGGTGAGCATGATGATCGGCACGGCCGACGTGGCGCGCACCTGTCGGCACACCTCGGTGCCCGGCATCCCCGGCAGCATCAGATCGAGAAGGATGATGTCTGCTCCGCGCTCGCGGAAGGAGGCCAGCGCGGACGGGCCGTCTTCGGCGGTCTCGACCTCGTACCCTTCGCGGCGGAGCAGGTAGGCGAGCGGGTCGGCGAGGTCGGGCTCGTCCTCCACGATCAGGACGCGGGTCATCGGGTCTCTCCGTTCGTACGGGTGGGCGACGCGGGCGGCGCGGGCTGCGCGACCGGTCGCTTCTTCTTCTTGCGGCGGCGTTTGGACGTGGGCTCGAGGTCGGGCGACTCGATGAGCGGCAGGCGGATCGTGAAGGTCGAACCGCGCCCGGGACGTGACCACAGACGCACCTCGCCCCCGTGCCGCTGCACGGCGTGCTTGACGATCGACAGCCCGAGGCCGGTGCCGCCGGTGCGGCGCGAACGGGCCTGGTCCGCGCGGTAGAAGCGCTCGAACACGCGGTCCTGGTCGCCCTCGGCGATGCCGATGCCGCGGTCGGTGACGGCGATCTCGACGATGCCGTCGACATCTTTGACGCCCACGCCGACCGTCGAGCCCTTCGTCGAGTAGGCGATCGCGTTCGCGATGAGGTTGCCGAGGGCTTCGGCGAGGATCTGCGCGTCACCGCGCACGTAGAGGCCGCGGCGGCCTCCGCGGGTGATCTCGACTCCGGCGGAGTCGGCCTGGATCGCGTGCGCGTCGACGGCGGAGGCGACGACCTCGTCGACCGAGACGTCGCGCATCTCGGTGAGCTCGTCAGCCGCCTGCAGCCGCGAGAGGTTCATGATGCGCGACGTGAGCAGCCCCAGACGCGACGCCTCGCCCGACAGGCGCCCCGCGAAGATGCGCACCTGCTCGGGGTCGTCGGCGGCGGATTCGATCGCCTCGGCCAGCAGGCTCACCGCGCCGACCGGGGTCTTCAGCTCGTGGCTCGTGTTCGCGACGAAGTCGCGCCGCATCTGCTCGACGCGCTCGCGCTCGGTGATGTCGCGCAGGGCCACCAGCGACAGGCGGGGCGAGATGCGGGTCGCACGCGCCGTCACGAGCCGCAGCTCGGAGGGCGACGTGCCGCGACGCAGCCGGAGCGTCTCGATCGCGGGGGCGTCGGCATCCCTGGTCCTGCGCACCAGCGCACGCAGTTCGTCCGAGCGGATCGCCGACCTCTCGACGAGCCCGAACGGCTCGGCGGCGGCAGAGGAGGCGAGCACCGTGCCCGACGCGTCGACGACCGCCACCGCGTCGTCCATCGCTCGCAGCACGGCCGAGACACCCTCGGGCACGGCCGACGACGCATACGCGCGTGAGCGCTCGCGGGCCCGCAGCGAGGCGAAGACCACGGTCGCCACGGAAACCCCGATGATCACCCCAATGGCCAGCGCGAGCAGCGCAAGCTGCGTTGTCTGCATGCGTTCCAGCGTAGAGTGCCGCGGGAGCGCTCCTCTGCCGATGTCCGTCCGGTGCAGGGGGCCACCGGTACTATTCACTCGCACGGCACCGTTCGTTAACCTTCGCTGACGACAATCGCGAAGGTCGCGAAGCGGCCGTCCGCCCCCGTCACAGAAAAGGTGCTGCGATGCGCGAAGTCTTCCACCAGTCGCTCGAGGACGTCCAGAACCGGCTCGTCGAGATCTCCGAACTCGTGACGGTGGCCATCGACAAGGCCACCCGAGCGTTCGAGTCCAGCGACGTCGCGCTGGCCGAAGAGGTGATCGAGAACGACTCGGTGATCGACGAGAAGGCAGTCGCCCTCGACGAGATCGCGATCGAGATCCTCGCGCGCCAGCAGCCGGTGGCCCGCGACCTGCGCATCGTGGTGGCCGCGCTGCGCATCAGCGCGTCGCTGGAGCGCATGGGCGACATCGCCGAGCACATCGCCCAGCTCACCCGCATGCGCTTTCCCGAGCGCGCGATCCCCAAGGGCCTCAAGTCGACCTTCACGAAGATGGGCCGGCTCGACGTCGAGGCCGCCCGCCAGCTCACCGAGGTGCTGCGCACGCAGGACCTCGATCTCATCGAGCCGATCCGCACCGCCGACAACCAGATCGACGACCTGCACGTGAGCGTCTTCGAGAAGGTGCTCAGCGACAGCTGGCAGGGCGAGGCCGCCGCGACGGTCGACGCGACCCTCGCCAGCCGCTACCACGAGCGGTTCGCCGACCACGCCGTCTCGGTGGCCAAGAAGGTCGTCTACCTCGCCACCGGCGACTGGACGGCCGACACCGACGTGATCGCGAGCGAGCCCTCAGCCTCGATCGCCGAATAGCCGCAGGTCCCGCGCAGGCACGACGTACGTCACTTGCCCTGGTTCGCGACCGCGGCCGCTCCCGCCGCGGCCGCCTCGGGGTCGAGGTACGCACCCGGAGCGACGGGTTTGAGGTCTTCGCCGATGCGGTAGACCAGCGGGATGCCGGTGGGAATGTTGAGCTCGGCGATGTCGGCGTCGCTGATGCCGTCGAGGTGCTTCACGAGACCGCGCAGCGAGTTGCCGTGCGCGGTGACCAGGACGGTCTTGCCTGCCTGCAGATCAGGGACGATGTCGCTGAACCAGTACGGCAGCATCCGGTCGATCACGAGCTTGAGTGACTCGGTGCGCGGGATCTCGCCGTCGATGTCGGCGTAGCGCGGGTCGTCGACCTGGCTGAACTCGCTGTCGTCGGCCAGTGCGGGCGGCGGCACGTCGAAGGAGCGGCGCCACAGCATGAACTGCTCCTCGCCGAACTCATCGAGGGTCTGCGCCTTGTTCTTGCCCTGCAGCGCGCCGTAGTGGCGCTCGTTGAGACGCCACGAGCGCTTCACCGGGATCCAGAGGCGGTCGGCGGCCTCCAGGGCGATGTTCGCGGTCTGGATCGCGCGGGTGAGCACCGAGGTGTGCAGAACATCGGGGTGCAGGCCCGACTCGGCGATCAGCTCGCCGCCGCGACGCGCCTCGGCTTCGCCCTGCTCGGTGAGGCGGACATCGACCCACCCCGTGAACTGGTTCGACTTGTTCCATGCGCTCTGGCCGTGGCGGAGCAGGATCAGCGTGTAAGGCTCGGTCATGCGCCCATGATATCGGCGGGCGAGTGTGCGCGCTGTGGGTCAAGATGGTCCCATGGCGTCGTCTCCGGTCGGGCAGGTGACGCGCGGAACGACGGGAACGAACCGCCTGCGCCGCGTGGACCGATGGATCGCGCGCCACCCCGCGCTGCGCCGCGCGGCGGACCCGCTCGTGGTCGACCTCGGCTACGGCGCGAGCGGTGTGACCGCCCTCGAACTGCACGCGCGGCTGGCTCGCGCGCGCGGCGACGTCGAGGTGCTCGGGCTCGAGATCGAACCGTCGCGGGTCGCCCGCGCGCGCCGACAGCTCGCCGACGTGCGGGCCGGGCGGACCCCCTTCGCACCCGACGCGCGGGTGTCGTTCGCGCTCGGCGGGTTCGAGGTGCCGGTGCCGCACGGACGCCGTCCCGCGGTCATCCGGGCGATGAACGTGCTGCGCCAGTACGACCAGGCGCAGGTGCGGGACGCGTGGGCGCAGATGGCCGCACGCCTCTCGTCTGACGGGCTGCTGGTGGAGGGGACGTGCGACGAGCTCGGCCGGATCGTCACGTGGGTGGCGATCGACGCCGACGCGGCGCCGCGGACGCTGACCCTCTCGCTGCGCCTGGCCGCAGGCGCCGGCGCGTCCGCGGGGGGTGAGGCGTGGCATCCGTCGATCGCCGCGGAGCGGCTCCCGAAGGCGCTGATCCACCGCAACGTGCCCGGCGAGCCCGTGCACGGCCTGCTCGCGGACCTGGACCGCGAATGGGACCGGTCGGCCGCACTGTCGCCGTTCGGGCCCGTGCACCGCTGGCAGGCCGCCCTCGGCGCGCTGCGCGAACGGGGCTGGCCGCTCGTGGAGCGCTCGCGCTGGCGGCTGGGCGAGCTGACCGTGCCGTGGTCCGCGGTGGCGCCGCGGTGAGGTGAGCGTCAGTCCGCGCGCGCGCGGCGCCCCAGGCGCGGGATGCGCGGAATGGATGCCGTCGCCCCGGCCTCCGGCGGGACGATCACCTGCTGCGCCGCCGCGATGAGCCCGCCCTCGGACTCGACGACGAGATCGGCCTCGACCGGTGTGGACCGACGCACCAGGGCCAGGGCGATCGGCCCTTCCTCGTAGTGCAGCGCGCTGGAGGTGATGACTCCGACGGCGTCGTCGCCGCAGCGCACGGGATCGCCGCGGCGGGGCAGGACGCTGTCGCTGCCGTCGAGGTGCAGCGCGACGAGGCGCCGCGGCGGATGACCGAGGTTGTGCACCTTGGCGACCGTCTCCTGTCCGCGGTAGCAGCCCTTGTCCAGGTGCACGGCCGTGCGAAGCCAGTCGACCTCGTGCGGAAGCGTGCGCTCGTCGACCTCGCTGGACCGGCGCGGACGCCACGCGGCGACCCGCAGCGCATCGGCGGCGACGGTGCCGGCCACGCGCAGCTCGCCGTCCGCGGCGGCGCGCGCGATGCGGGCCTCTTCGTCTCGCGTGACGATCGCCTCGGCCCACTGCCGCCCTTCCCCGGGGTGCGGCTCGACGTGCGCGTACGCCCAGCCGCCGATCGCGACCTGCGGCCACCGGTCGCGCCACACGAGCGGCACGCCGTGCGGCGCGGCGGGCTCGACGAGCCTGAGCGCAGCGGGCGCTCCCCCGACGACGGCGAACTCGTCGCCGGCATCCTGCGGGTCGACGCGCAGCCGGAAGCGCATCCTGCGGAGCCAGCCGAGCAGCCCCTCGGCGAAGGCCGCGTCGGCGATGAGCCACGTGGTGGTGCCGTCGTCGATGACGGATGCCTCGTGCTCGACGTGCCCGTGCGGGTCGAGCACGAGCATCTCGGCGCTCACGCCCGGCTCCAGGCGCGTGAGCGCCTGCGATGTGAGGGAGTCGAGCCAGGACAGCCGGTCCTCGCCGGTGACCGTCAGCACCCGCCGGTCGCCGAGCGGCGCGATGGCCGCGCCCGCCGCGAGGTCGCGCTGCTCGGCCAGCGGCGAGCCGACGTGCTGCAGCACGCCGGCCTCGACGATCGCGCCGGGAACGGCCGAGAACGCAGAGGCCATCATTCGGCCCGGGCCAGCCGCGCCGACGCGTGCGACGACAGATCGGAGCCGAGGGCCGCGGCATCCCACGCCCACAGCAGGTGGTTGTCGACGAGCCCGTACATGCGGGTCGCGGCCGAGTAGGCTTTCGCGCCCGCGGTGCGCACGACGGCGTCGGTGGCGATGTCGATGCGCGGCCCGCGGATCTGGCCGAGGTACAGCTCGCTGACGCCGTCGGCGTGCACGAGCGAGACCTCGATGTCGAAGCCGCCCTCGGGGGTGCGCAGCGCTTCGACGTCCGAGGCGGTGCGCACGACGGGCGCCGAGCGCGCCGGCAGCAGGCCCGGCCCGGGGTCGGCGTCCGTCGCCGGCCGCGAGAGCCGCCAGAAGCCCATCTCGGCGACGAGCGGGGTGCGTGCGTCGGCGCCGCCGAGCAGCCATGCGTTCGCGGAGTAGTTGAGGTAGTCGCCGCCGTCGTGGCTGAAGCTCACGCGGTGCGCGAACTCACCCGAGAAGTGATGGCCGGATGCCTCGTAGTCGATGACTCCCGTGCCCTCCCACACGCCGATCAGCCACGCCAGCGGCGCGAGGTCGGCGGGAAGGTCTGTCGGCAGATCGAGCACGACGGGCCGCCCGTCAGCGCTGGCCGCGGTAGAGGTTCCAGACGACGACACCCGAGGTGAACGCGATGGCCAGCGACGCGAGCGCGAGCAGGCCCACGAAGAAGAGTTCGAGCGCGACGAGATCCATGAGGCCACTTTACCCGGTCGCGCGCCGTCGTCGGGCCGGGGATCGGGTGGTGCGTCAGGCTCGTGCGTCAGGTGGGCAGGAGCCGCGACAGCCCGAATCCGAGGCCGACCAATCCCAGCACGAGGAAGGCGCCGACGGTGCTGAGCGCCGCACGGCGCAGGAACCCGTCGGATCGCCCCTTCCAGAACTGGACGACGAACGAGGCGATGACGCACACGCCCATCGCCACCGCGATCCACTGGCCGCGCGCGTGGACCGGCACGATGACGCCGATCACGACTCCGAAAAGAGCCGCCAGAACCCACACGGCGATCACTCCGCCGAGCGGGCGGCGGGGCACGAGTTCCGGTGCGGTCACCCCTCCATTGTGACGCAGCACCGCGTTGCGTGTCTCGCCCGGCGCACGGCCGTGTCGCCACACCGTACACTTGGGATCACAGCGCGCCCCGGCGCCAGGGAGGATCCCCGTTGGCACAGCTTCTGGTTCTGAGCTCCACACACGGAGGCGGCGCCGTTCTGCCCTCACTGGAGCTGCTCAGCCATCGCGTGCGCCAGATCGCGGCCGAGCCCGCGCAGCTCGTCAACGCGCCGAGCGCCGATGTGATCTTCGTCGACGCGCGCGTCGACCTCGTCGGCGCGAAATCGCTCTGCAAGATCCTCAACACCACGGGGCTCGACGCCCCTCTCCTGCTCGTGGTGACCGAAGGCGGCCTCACCGCGGTGTCGACGGACTGGGGCGTCGACGACGTCATCCTCGTCACCGCGGGCCCCGCCGAGGTCGACGCCCGCATCCGTCTCGCGATCGGGCGCATGACCAAGGACCAGGGCTCCAGCCGCATCCAGACCTCCGGCATCACGATCGATGAGGCGTCCTACTCGGCGAAGGTGCACGGCCGGCCGCTCGACCTCACCTACAAAGAGTTCCAGCTCCTGCACTTCTTCGCGACGCACCCGTCCCGCGTCTTCACGCGCGAGCAGCTGCTCAGCGAGGTCTGGGGCTACGACTACTTCGGCGGCACGCGAACGGTCGACGTGCACGTGCGTCGCCTGCGCGCGAAGCTCGGCGACCTCGAGCAGCTGATCGGGACGGTTCGCAACGTCGGCTACCGCTTCAACGTCTACGAAGAGGACCAACTGCCCGCCCCGCGGGCGCACACCGACGCGTAGCGCTCGTCGGGCATCGGTTGCGCGCACGTCATCACGCCCTGCAATGATGAATGGATGATCGAACAGGACGTACTCGACACCGGGCTCGGTGACGCGGACGACGACGACTTCGACCACGACGTGGCGTTCGACTCGCAGCTTCCCGACGACCGATACCTCGACCGCGAGCTGAGCTGGCTCGCATTCAATCAGCGCGTCCTCGAGCTCGCCGAGGACCCGACGCTCCCCCTCCTCGAGCGGGCGAACTTCCTCGCGATCTTCGCGAGCAACCTCGACGAGTTCTTCATGGTGCGCGTCGCGGGCCTGAAGCGCCGCATCCTCACCGGCCTCGCCGTCGCCACGAACGTGGGACGGGCCCCGCAGGACGTGCTCGCCGACATCTCGGCCGAGGCGCACCGCCTGCAGCTGCGCCACGCCGAGACCTGGCTCACCCAGGTGCAGCCCGGACTGGTCGCAGAGGGCATCCGGATCGTGTCGTGGAACGACCTCACCGCCGCCGAGCGCTCCACCCTCACCGATTACTTCCACGACCAGGTCTTCCCGGTGCTGATGCCGCTCGCGGTCGATCCGGCGCATCCGTTCCCCTACATCTCGGGTCTGTCGCTCAACCTCGCTATCCGCATCCGCAACGCCCGGACCGGGCGCCAGGAGTTCGCGCGCCTGAAGGTGCCGCCGATGCTCCCCCGTGTGGTCGAGGTGTCGCGCGACGAGTCCGGCGCCCGCTACCTCGCACTCGAAGACCTCATCTCGAACAACCTCGGTGACCTGTTCCCCGGCATGGAGATCCTCGATCAGCACGCGTTCCGCCTGACGCGCAACGAGGACGTCGCGATCGAGGAGGACGAGACCGAGAACCTGATCCAGGCGCTCGAAGCCGAACTGCTGCGTCGCCGCTTCGGGCCGCCGATCCGTCTCGAGGTCGGCCTCGACATGGATGAGGTCACCCTCGCGCTGCTGCTGAGCGAGCTCGGCATCACCGAGCAGGAGGTGTACCGGCTTCCCGGCCCCCTCGACCTGCGGGGGCTGTTCGACCTGTCGAGGGTCGACCGGCCCGACCTGCGCTTTCCTCCGCACGTGCCCACCACCGCGATGGCGTTCCAGCCCGGCGACAACAACGAGAAGACCGACATCTTCGCGGCGATCCGCGAGGGTGACGTGCTGGTGCACCACCCGTACGAGTCGTTCGCAACGAGCGTGCAGGCGTTCCTCGAGCAGGCGGCGAAGGACCCGCACGTGCTCGCCATCAAGCAGACGCTCTACCGCACGTCGGGCGACAGCCCCATCGTCCAGGCGCTCATCGACGCCGCCGAGGCCGGCAAGCAGGTGCTCGCCCTCGTCGAGGTGAAGGCGCGGTTCGACGAGGCGGCGAACATCGTGTGGGCGCGCAAGCTCGAGAAGGCGGGCGTCCACGTGGTCTACGGTCTCGTGGGGCTCAAGACCCACTGCAAGCTCGCGCTCGTCATCCGCGAGGAAGACGGCGTGCTGCGCCACTACAGCCACGTCGGCACCGGCAACTACAACCCCAAGACCAGCCGCATCTACGAGGACTTCGGCCTGTTCACCATCGACGGCGAGGTCGGTCGCGACCTTACGCGCCTGTTCAACGAACTCAGCGGCTATGCCATCGAGAAGAAGTTCAAGCGGCTCCTGGTCGCGCCGCTGCACCTGCGCAAGGGTCTGCTGCGACTCATCGAGCGCGAACGCCGCAACGCGGTCGCGGGCAAGCCCGCGGGCATCCGCATCAAGGTGAACTCGATGGTCGACGAGCAGATCATCGACGCGCTCTACCGGGCCAGCCAGGCCGGTGTGAAGGTCGACGTGTGGGTGCGCGGCATCTGCTCGCTCAAGCCCGGCGTGCCCGAGATGAGCGAGAACATCACCGTGCGCAGCATCCTGGGCCGGTACCTCGAGCACTCGCGCATCTTCGCGTTCCACAACGACGGCGATCCCATGGTGTACATCGGCAGCGCCGACATGATGCACCGCAACCTCGACCGGCGCGTCGAAGCGCTCGTGCGCGTGGTGGCCCCCGGTCACGTGGCCGAACTGATCGCCCTCTTCGACCGTGCGATGGCCGACACCACGAGTTCGTGGTGGCTCGGGCCCGATGGCGAGTGGGCGCGGCACCGCACGAGCGAGTCCGGCAAGCCGCTCGTGGATCTGCAGGACCGCACGATGACGAGCGTCCACCGCCGGCGCCGAGCGCGGGCGGTGCGATGACGGACGTCGCCGTCTACGCCGCCGGCGGCGTCGTCTGGCGCGAGGTCGAAGGCAAGATCATGGTCCTGCTCATCCACCGCACCCGCTACCGCGACGTGACGATCCCCAAGGGCAAGGTCGACCCCGGCGAGATGCTCGCCGAGACAGCCGTGCGCGAGGTGTTCGAAGAGACCGGCATCCGGGTCGCCCTCGGCGTGCCGGTCGGGGTCTCGCGCTATCGCATGCCGAACAAGCGGCTGAAGATCGTGCACTACTGGGCTGCCGAGGCGACGGAGGCCGCGATCCGCGCGTCAGCGTTCGTGCCGAACCGCGAGATCGCGGCGCTGGAGTGGGTGTCGCTGCGCAAGGCCCGCGGACGCCTCAGCTATCCGGTCGACGTCGAGATCCTCGACAACTTCGTGCGCCTCGTCGACGAGGGGGTGCTGCGAACCTTCCCGATCATCGCGCTCCGGCACGCCAAGGCCGTCTCGCGCGAGGGGTGGAAAGGCAAGGACCGCAAGCGCCCGCTCACGCCGCGCGGGGCCGCTCAGGCCCAGTCGCTGGTGCGGCCGCTGGCGGCGTTCGGCGTGCAGAAGATCGTGTCGAGCCCGGCGGTGCGATGCGTGGCGACCGTCGAGCCTCTCGCGGCGGCGGTCGGGGTCAAGATCACCGAGACGAAGCTGATCAGCCAGGATGCCTGGGACGAGGGCGAGTCGGACGCCCGCACGATCATCGGCCAGCGGGTGCGCTCGCGCAAGCCTGCGATCGTGTGCAGCCACGGACCGGTCCTGCCCGAGATCCTGAGCGAGCTGGCCCTTGCCACCGGCACCCTCCGCGGCTCGTATCTCGGCAGCGCGTCGGCTCTCGAACCCGGCGCGTTCTCGGTGGCGCACCTGTCGGTGGAAAACCCCGGCTCGGGCATCGTGATGATCGAGACGCACGAACCCAAGACATAGCCGCCCTGGGCCGTTCACCTTCCGTTCACCTCTTCACTCCCGTTGCGTAACGGTCGCTGTCTAGCTTTCCTGACGTGCCCCGCACCGGGCAGCAATCCACGAAACCCATAAGGATTCACACAGTGAAGATTTCACGCCTCGCCCAGCTGGGCGCCGTCGCCGCAATCGCAGCACTTTCGCTGACTGCGTGCGCTTCGAACGAGCCGTCCGGGCCCGCTGAGACCCCGGCCGACACGGCCGAGGTGCTCTCGGGCATCCTGAACGGTTCGGGTGCGACCTCGCAGCAGGTCGCCATCCAGGCCTGGACCTCGCTGATCCAGACCGCGAACCCCGACCTCACCGTCAACTACGACCCCCAGGGCTCCGGCACCGGCCGCGAGTCCTTCCAGTCCGGCGCCGTGCAGTTCGCCGGCTCGGACCGCGCGTTCACGGCCGACGAGATCACCGCCGGCCCGTTCGACGCCTGCGCCGACGGCAGCGACCTCGTCGAGATCCCCGCGTACATCTCGCCGATCGCGATCATCTTCAACATCGACGGCGTCGACGAGCTCAACCTCGACCCGGCCACGCTCGGCGGCATCTTCGCCGGCACGATCACCAACTGGAACGACCCGGCGATCGCCGCCACGAACGAGGGCGTCACGCTCCCCGACCTGCGCATCTCGCCGGTCCACCGCTCTGACAAGTCGGGCACGACCGGCAACTTCACCGACTACCTGTCGGCGACGGCCGAGGATGTCTGGACCTACGGCTCGGTCGAGGAGTGGCCCATCGAGGGCGGCGAGGCCGCACAGGGCACGTCGGGTGTCGTGAACGCGGTCAAGGGCGGTCAGGGCACGATCGGCTACGCCGACTCGTCGCAGGCCGGCGGCCTCGCCTCGGTCCTCGTCCAGGTGGGCGACGACTGGGTGGGCCACTCGGCCGAAGGCGCCGCGATCGCCGTCGACGCCTCGCCGTTCGAGGACGGCCGCGCCGCGAGCGACCTGTCCATCAAGATCGACCGCAACACCACCGAAGCCGGCGCCTACCCGGTCGTGCTGATCAGCTACCTGATCGGCTGCGCCGAGTACTCGGATGCCGCGATCGCGCCTCTCGTGAAGGGCTTCTTCTCGACTGCGATCAGCGCCGAGGGCCAGGACTCCGCTGCGACCAACGCCGGCAGCGCCCCCATCTCGGACGCCCTGCGTGAGAAGTCGCAGGCCGCGGTGGACGCTATCGTCACGGAGTAAGACAATCCCAGAGGTTTCGGGGGCGGCGCAGGCCGCCCCCGAAACCGCGTCCGCAGGAACCCACACCGAGAGAGCCCCATGACCGCGACATCCGCTCCGCCGACGCAGAGCGCGAAAGCCAAGCAACGGCCCGGAGACATCTGGTTCTCGGGTTCTGCGCTCTTCGCCGGATGCATGATCCTTGCGACGCTCGCCGCGGTCGCGATCTTCCTCATCATCCAGTCGCTGCCCGCCATCGGCGCGACCAGCGACGACGCCTCACTGCTGACCAGCAACTTCTGGGCCTACGTCGGGCCGCTGCTGTTCGGCACCATCTGGGCGGCCTTCCTCGCGCTGCTTCTGGCCGTGCCGCTGTCGCTCGGCGTCGCGCTGTTCATCACGCACTACGCACCGCGCAAACTCGCGGCCGGCCTCGGCTATGTCGTCGACCTTCTCGCCGCCGTGCCCTCCGTGGTCTTCGGCCTGTGGGGCATCCTCGTGCTCGCCCCAGCCGTGCAGCCCGCCTACACGTGGCTCAACGCCAACATGGGGTGGTTCCCGCTCTTCGCGGGCGACGTGTCGGCGACCGGCCGCACGATCTTCACCGCCGCGATCGTGCTCGCGGTGATGGTGGTCCCGATCATCACGGCCATCTGCCGCGAGATCTTCCTGCAGACCCCCGTGCTGCACGAAGAGGCGGCGCTCGCCCTCGGCGCCACCCGCTGGGAGATGATCCGCATGGCCGTGCTGCCGTTCGGCCGCTCCGGCATCGTGTCGGCCTCGATGCTGGGCCTGGGCCGCGCGCTGGGCGAGACGATGGCCGTGGCGATGGTGCTGTCGGCCACCGGCACCGTCACCTTCGAGCTCTTCACCTCGACCAACCCGTCCACGATCGCGGCGAACATCGCACTGACCTTCCCCGAAGCGTACGGCGTGAACATCAACGTGCTCATCGCGACGGGCCTCATCCTCTTCATCGTGACGTTCGCCGTCAACGCCCTCGCGCGCTGGGTTGTGAACCGTCGCAAGGAATTCTCGGGAGCGAACTGACATGACGATCACAGCTCCTCCTCCCCCGCGCGTGGCGCACAGCGACGCGTCGCTGCACAGCGGAGTGCTCGCACGATGGGTCCCGTGGGCGCTGGTGGCGGCATCCGTCGTCGTCGTCCTGGGCGTGTTCACGGTCGTCGCGATGTCGTCCGGCGAAGCCTTCAACGTGGCCGGCTGGCTCGTCGTGTCGGCCATCGTGTACCTCGTGCTGGTCGCCGTGGTGTCGGGCATCGTCGAGGGTCGGCGCAAGGCCGTGGACCGCCTTGTGACGGCCGTCGTGACGATCGCCTTCCTCATCGCGATGGTGCCGTTGATCTCGGTCGCATGGACCGTGGTCGCCAACGGCCTCGCCCGCTTCGACGCCGACTTCTTCTCGATGTCGATGCGCAACGTGGTCGGCGAGGGCGGCGGCGCTCTGCACGCGATCATCGGCACGCTGCTCATCACGCTCGCCGCGGCGGTCATCTCGATCCCGATCGGCCTGATGACCGCGATCTACCTCATCGAGTACGGCGAAGGCAAGCGCGTCGCGAAGGGCATCACGTTCCTCGTCGACGTCATGACCGGCATCCCGTCGATCGTTGCGGGTCTGTTCGCGTACGCCCTGTTCGCGATCTTCCTCGGCCCCGGCATCCGCCTCGGCATCATGGGCTCGATCGCACTCGCGGTGCTCATGATCCCGGTCGTGGTGCGCTCGAGCGAAGAGATGCTGCGCCTCGTGCCGAACGAACTGCGTGAGGCCTCGTACGCGCTCGGCGTGCCGAAGTGGCTGACGATCGTCAAGGTCGTGCTGCCCACTTCGATCGCCGGCATCACCACCGGCGTCATGCTGTCGATCTCGCGCGTCATCGGCGAGACCGCCCCGCTGCTGATCACCGCGGGCTTCACCAACAGCATGAACTACAACCTGTTCGACGGGCGCATGCAGACCCTGCCCGTCTTCACCTACACCGAATACGCCAACCAGGGCATTCCCGCCGAGGCGTACGTCGACCGCGCGTGGGCGGCGGCGCTCACCCTCATCATCATCGTGATGGCGCTGAACCTGATCGCGCGCCTCATCGCCAAGTTCTTCGCACCCAAGTCCGGTCGCTGACCACAACCCGAAAGTACGAGTCGTGTCAAAAAGCATCGAAGTCAACGACCTCAACGTCTACTACGGCGACTTCCTCGCCGTGGAGGGCGTCTCCCTCTCGATCGAGCCGCGCAGCGTGACCGCCTTCATCGGGCCCTCCGGCTGCGGCAAGTCGACGTTCCTGCGCACCCTCAACCGCATGCACGAGGTCATTCCCCGCGCGCGTGTGGAGGGCGAGGTGCTGCTGGACGGCGAGAACCTGTACGGTCAGGGCGTCGACCCGGTGGCCGTTCGCCGCCAGGTGGGCATGGTCTTCCAGCGCCCCAACCCGTTCCCGACCATGTCGATCAAAGAGAACGTGCTGGCCGGCGTGAAGCTCAACAACCGCCGCATCTCGAAGTCCGACGCGGACGCGCTGGTCGAGAAGTCCCTGCGCGGCGCGAACCTGTGGAACGAGGTCAAGGATCGCCTCGACAAGCCCGGCTCGGGCCTCTCGGGCGGCCAGCAGCAGCGTCTGTGCATCGCCCGCGCGATCGCGGTGTCGCCCGACGTGCTGCTGATGGACGAGCCGTGCTCCGCGCTCGACCCGATCTCGACCTACGCGATCGAGGAACTGATCGGCGAGCTCAAGCAGGAGTACACGATCGTCATCGTGACGCACAACATGCAGCAGGCCTCACGCGTCAGCGAGAAGACGGCTTTCTTCAACATCGCCGGAACCGGCAAGCCCGGCAAGCTGATCGAGTACGACCAGACGAACACGATCTTCACCAACCCGTCCGTGCAGGCCACCGAGGATTACGTCTCGGGTCGATTCGGGTGACGGTTCTGCCGGCGATCCCCGGCCGCGCCGTGCGTGCCGTCGCATCGCGGTGTCGACCGATCGATCGCCTCGAACTGCTTGAGAGGGATGCTGACGCACAAGGTCGGCGGAAGCGAGATTGCTGCTGGATGAATAGGGCTATCTGGTCGGTTCACGAGTTCCGTCTTCGTCGCTCGTGGATCCGGAGGTGACGCCACCGATCGCGCGCCAGGCGACCCGCAGCACGTCGATCACAACGTCAGGATCAGCTCCCGCGGCTTGCGCTTCGGCGACCAGTTCGCGGATCCGTCGCGTGACAGTCAAGGGGAGGCGCGCCGCCGACTCGGCGACCCGTGTGCCCGCAGCGGTGCGGGTGACGACCAGTCCGTCCTGTTCGAGCATCCTGTACGCCTTCGCGGCGGTGCCCGGTGCCACGCCCAGGTCAGCAGCGGTCTGACGCACGGTAGGCAGGCGCTCGTTCGCGCCAAGCTGGCCGGAGACGATCAGACCGCGGAACTGTCGGTAGATGTCGGTCGTCGGGCTGCCGTCGTCGGTCGCGGACAGTATCGGGTTCGCGGTCACTGCTCCGACTCCATTGCCTCAACGAGTTCGCTGCTCTTGGCGTCAGCCGAAGGTTCGGTCGTGCCTCGACGCAGTTCGCTGGCGACGAGAAAGAGGAGGGTGAACGCAACGATCTCGATGGCGGGAGCCAGCCAGCCGGCCACGGCGCCCAACTCCGCAAACCGCCAGACCGCCTCGTACGGGTTCCCCCCGTTCTGGCCCTCGATCACCAGTTGCCAGGTCGAGCCCGCAGAAGCGATCAGTCGCCACGCCCCAGCCAGAGCGAGCAGCATCCCTGCCGTGGCGATCGAGACCGTGCCGCTCGCCACCTCTGCGCGAAGCGCGCGTTCCGAGGACACTGTGTCGGGCCGAATGAAGGCACGCGCGGCGTTGAGATGCAGCACCGCCCCTGTCGCAGCGATCAACGCCCCAAGGGCGATCAGCACCGGCACTCCGAACGCCCACCCGTAGAACCAGAGCCGGATCGGATCGATCGCACCCTCGTTCGGAATCGGGATCTCGAGCCAGATGTATCGGCCATGGTCATCAGCGACTGAAGCCACGCCCGCCGCGATCGTCGTCCCCACCAGAACGACCAGCACGATCCCGCAGACGATCAGTCCCACACGCGGCCCGAACGTTGTCCAACTCCGCCGAACCCCCGTCACAACCGGAGACTCGGACGCAGCTGACCCCCTCAAGAGGACCAGAGCAGCCAACACCACGATCGCGAGGAAGCTCGACGCGAGCGGGGTTGCGAAGCGCCACCACGACACGACATCAACCAGATTCAGCAGGTAGCCGCGGATCACGTTCTCGGCAGCGAACACAACAATCACGGCAAGCGCCGCTATCCCGAGAATGCGGCGCTCAGGCATGTACCGCGATCTGACCGACCTGGCCGCCGCCTCTGAGAGCGAAACCAGCTCACGACGCCTGCCGCGCGCGCCGACGAACACCAAGAAGACGCCAGCAGCCAGCACGGCAAGAGCGAGCGACACGAGCGGTGAGGAGAACGCCGCACCCACCCAGTCGATCAGACCGAAACCTCTCGCACCGAAACGTGTCATCGTGCCTCCTAAAGATCTTGTGCCACAGTTCTATCACAACTTGTATCGCGTGTGGAGTACAAGATTCCCTCAGCGACCTGCGCCGCCCCGTCAAGAACATCGCAACGCACCGGCGAGGGTGCTCCACGACTGGCACATCGCACAGCACGCTGTGCTCGGCGCACTGGCACGGCACGCGCACCTGTGCTGATGCCCGGCCCCGCCGCGCGGGGGCGGAGAGCGACCCCGACAGGCCGCGGTGCGGCATCCGTCACCGGCGCGTCGGCGACGTTCTCCGACGACTGGCCCGCGGGTCAGTCCCGCGGGCTCAGCAGGTACTCGTTGACGGATGCCGTCAGCTCGGCGTCGATCGCAAGCGCGGCGCCGTCCACCTCGGCCACGGGCGCGGCCAGCCGCAGGCTCGACACCAGCCACGCGGCATCCGCCTTCGCCAGCGCCGTGACCGGGAGCGTTTCGTACGCCGTCTCGAACCCGCGGCGCGCGAGCTCGGCGAACAGGCTCACCTGGGTCGTGCCATGCAGGATGCCGGCGCCTGGCTCGGGGGTGACGAACCGGCCGCCCGACCGCAGGATCAGCGACGACGTCGGCCCCTCGAGCAGGAAGCCGTCCGACGACACGAAGATCGCGTCATCCGCTCCCCTGCGCTTGGCTTCGCGCAGCGCCGCCATGTTCACCGCGTACGAGAGGGTCTTGGCGCCGAGCAGCAGCCACGGAGCGCGCGCGGGGGTGTCGATCGCGTAGCCGCGGTCGAGCGTGACCACGCGGACGCCGCGTTCGCGGGCTGCCGTGCTGTCGGGCGCGGGCGCCGCGGTCACCCACGCCGTCGGGTACGCACCGTGATCGAGACCGCGACTCAGGATCAGCTTGATGACGCTCTCTCCGGCCGGGCATCGCGCCGCGGCGGCGACGATCGCCTGCCGCCACTGGGGCACGTTGGGCGCCGTCAGGTCGCAGATGCGCGCCGACTGCACGAGGCGCTCCAGATGCGCCGTCGTCTCTTGCGGGTGCCCGTCGACGACCCCGATCGACTCGAAGATGCCGTCGCCGCGCTGCGCGCTGAGCTCGCCCACGCTGAGTGCGGGCTCGGACGCGTCGATGACGGTGAAGGTCTCGGTGAAGTCGAGGCGAGGGTCGTCGGATGCCGCGGGCTCGAGCACGAGAGCGAAACGCCAGGTCATCCAGCGATCCTAGGGTACGGCGATGGCCTGTTCGCGCGGGAATCCCGTGCGCGCGGGAATGCTCCGGCTCGGTGAGCCGTTATGATTATTCGGCCGGGCCGCAGTAACCCCGGGCTCCAATATCTGCCGCTGCGAGCGGCCTCGCGCCGAGAGGCGTTCTGCGGCCCGGCACTCTCTTCGACGGGACGCAGAACGCCTCTCCCGCGCAGCGGCCCACAGCACCGCGGCGTTCTGCGGCCCGGCACTCGCTTTGACGGGGTGGGTTGCCCCGCGGGCGCTCCTCAGGTGAGCGCGTCCATGCGCCACAGCGCGGCGCAAGCCGAGAGGTCGCCGGCGTAGGTGGACAGGCGCAGGGCCCGCGTGGTGAGGGCTGAGGCGCGCTCGGGCTCGGTGGGCTCGTAGTCGTCGGCGAGGTGGCTCGCGCCGGATGCCTGCACGCGGGCGAACGCGGCCGCTCGATCGAGCGCGACGGCGAAGTCCCCCTCGAACAGGCCGCGCAGGATCGTGTCGACGAGTGTGACGAGTTCTTCGGGGCCGGCGGGCGTGGGCGCACCGGCGATGACGTCATCGGCCGACGGCAGCTCGACGCGTCCGCGCGCGTAGAGCAGGGCGGCGGTGTTCGAATCGTCGTGGATCATGAGCTGCAGCAGGTACAGGCGCCACAGGGCTCCGGGCAGGGACCGCGAGGGCGCGCGAGACCAGAGTTCGGCGATGTCGTCGATGCCGTGGTCGTCGGTGAACGCGACGAGCCTGTCGACGATCGCGGCGTCGGGTTCGTGGCGCACCCGCCGCAGGAGGGCGCTCGCGGTGGCGTGCGCGATGCGCGAGACCTCGGCGGGGTCTTCGGCGGCGAACAGCCGGTCGAACAGTTCGGCCGACCGCCTGACAGGCTTGTGGAATTCCCTCGAGTCGCTCACCCGTTCCAGGGTACTCGCGCGTCGGGGGTGGCTCACTCTGTGGGAAGCTGGACGATCGGCTCACCCGTGGGCGCTTCGTCGGCCGCCCCGCCGGCCTGCTCGACGGTGACGGTGAGGGTGTCGCCCATCGTGACGGGGATCGAGAGCACGACGATGGTGTGTTCGCCGGTGGTGACCGCGTCGAAGACCGCGGCCGACACGGTCTCGCCGTCTCGCGTGATCCACGCCTCGAACGCCTCGTCGGCGCCGATGGCGGGCAGCCGGTTCGCGGCGATCACGGCCTCGCCGAGCGACTCGGACCAGTACACGGTCGCGGTGCCGCCACCGGACACCTCGTTCGTGACCGACCGAAGGTCGGGCGCGGCCCGCACCTGGCTGAGTGCCGCAGCTTCAGGGGTGCGGTGCAGGAGGTCGCCGAGCCGTGCGGCGCCGAAGCCGGCGATGAGCAGGACGACGACGGATGCCACGAGGATGGCCAGCCCGCGCCCCCAGCGCCGCCGCTCGATGGCCTGCTGGGTGGTGGTCGTGGGCGCGGGCTCCACCACTCGTGGCGTGAGTTCCGGCATGGTCGGCTCTGCGGGCTCGCGCGAGGCGGCCTCCGGCTGTTCCGGCTGCTCCGGTTGCTCCGGCTGCTGATCGTCCATGCCGCCCCCGGTCGACGCGTTTCAGGTCCGACTGTAATCGCCGCGGCATGCGTCCGTCCCGCCCACGCGCACGCCGGTGCGGTCACGACGGCCCCGACGCCCCATTAGGCTTGTAGGCACGGGCCTGTAGCTCAGTTGGCAGAGCATCGGACTTTTAATCCGCGGGTCGAGGGTTCGAGCCCCTCCGGGCCCACCGTCGATTACCCGCACGACCGGGTCGAGGCATCCGCTGGGCTGTCACTCCCCGCTGCCGATCAGTTCGGCGCCCTTGTGCGCGAGTTCGGCGAGTGCGCGCTCGCTCGTGTCGGCGTGCACGCCCTCGACCAGGTCGGTGAGCACCCGCACGTGCATGCCGTGCTCGATCGCGCCGAGGCCCGAGGCGAGCACGCAGTAGTCGGTGGCGAGGCCCACGACGTCGACGTCGACGATGCCGTGCTCATGCAGCAGGTCGCTCGCGGTGCGGCCGTCGTCGTCCACCCCCTCGAAGAGCGAGTACGCGGGCTTGCCCTGCCCCTTCTTGAGGTGGTGCGTCACGCGTGCGGTGTCGAAATGGTCGTCGTACTCGGCGCCGGGGGTTCCGGCCACGCAGTGCGGGGGCCACGAGTCGACGAAGTCGGGTTCGGCCGCGAAGTGACCGCCGTTGTCACCTTCGCCGTCGTGCCAGTCGCGGGACGCGACGATGATCTCGTAGTCGTCGGCGTGCTCCGCGAGAAAGCGCGTGATGCCCGCGGCGACGGCATCGCCGCCCGTGACGCCGAGCGCTCCCCCTTCGGTGAAGTCGTTCTGCACGTCGACGATGAACAGCGCCTTTGTCATGTGTCGAGCGTACGACCCTCGTCCTGGCGCGCAACCCTCGACGGCCACCGGCTCGCCCGCCCGAGGTCGTATCAGAGGCGGCGCGAGCACACCGTCACCGACGACGACCACGACCGCGGGGACGCTGTCGGCGCCCAGGAATGCCTGCGCCCGCGCCTAGATGAGTGAGTCCGATCGTCTTCAGTGGTCGTAGGCGATGAGGGAGCGTTTGGCGGGGGCGCCGGTGACCCAGTTGTGCCAGATGCCGGCGGCGAGGGCGAGGAGTCTGGCGGCGACG
>NZ_JBFECU010000014.1:0-79138 GCF_041379855.1 Microbacterium sp. BWT-B31 | reverse complement strand
CTTGAAGGTGCTCCTCGAACTGAGTGAATCTGAACTCTAGACAAGTCCTATTCTCCCAGATCAGGAGCACTTTCCCCATTCACCACACGGCACTCAGCCCGCCCCACCATGAAAGCCCGAGGCCAGCGCCGTTCGTTGTCGTCGGGCCAGTCGCCGCCGGCGGTGAGGAAGCGCGTGGCATCGCCGGACGAGACGTTGATCGGCCGCACGGTCGCGCACTCGGCGAGCGCGTCGTGCTCGGGCGACTCCTTGAACGCGTCGGCGAGCGCGTCGAGCATGTTGACCTTCTCGGAGCTCGTCGCCACGACCACGCTCGTGCAGCCGTCGTCGGCGAAGTCGCCGTCGATGCCATCGTCGGGGTTCGAGCCAGTGCACGCCGTGACCGCGAGTCCCACCGCCAGCACTGTGGCCAGGACACCGCCGAACCGAGGCGCGCGGCGGGAGGAGGTCGTCGTCGAAGGCATCCCGAGGGGCATGCCTCCAGAATAGGCGGTGACAGCGGAGTCACCGCCCGAGACTTCGCTGAGGCCTCGCTCAGACCTCATTCGTGCCGACTCCGAGATCGCCCAGCCATTCATCGACAAGCGGGAGGCCAGGTGCGGGGTGGCTGGGACGAGATCCCAGGCGGCTCTAGAGTCGACCGCGGCTCAGAATGAGTCGCCGAGCATCATCGGCAAACCGGGATCGGGTGCGAGCCAGCAGACCGCGCTCAGACCTCGCGCAAGGTGGCGCGTCCGAGGTCCGCCACGCTCGTGGCGCCGGCGAGTCCCATCGTGATGTCGAGTTCCGCGAGGATGTTCCGCACGACCTCGCGCACGCCGCTCTCACCGGCGACCGCGAGCCCGTAGGCGTACGGGCGACCGAGCGCCACGGCGGTCGCGCCGAGCGACAGCGCGATGACGGCATCGGCCCCGCCCCGCACCCCCGAGTCGAACACGATCGGCAGGCGCCCACCGATGCGGCGCTCGATCTCGGGCAGCGCCGCGAGCGTGGGCACGGACTGGTCGATCTGCCGCCCGCCGTGGTTCGAGATCCACACGCCGTCCATTCCGGCATCCAGCGCGCGGATCGCGTCGTCGGGGTGCACGATGCCCTTGAGGATGATCGGCAGGCTCGTCCACTCGCGCGCCTTGGCGAGGTCGTCCCAAGTGAGGGCCGGGGTCGAGAACACGTCGAGGAACGTCTCCACCGCGGCGCGGGGCAGCGGCGAGCGGAGGTTCTCGCGCAGCCTGCTCGATCCGGTGACCGCGGCGCCCTTGCGGGCGATCGACACGCCGGCCAGGACGGCCCTGGGCGTCGCCCTCACGGGGGGCGGGGCATCCGCTGGCCGCGAACCCGCCCGCGATCGCTCGCGCACCAACTGCTGGAACACCGGGTCGCTGGTGTACTGCGCGATGCCGAGGCCGCGCGTGAAGGGCAGGTACGCGAGGTCGAGATCGCGCGTGCGCCACCCGAGCAGGTGGGTGTCGACCGTCACGACGATCGCTTCGCACCCGGATGCCTCGGCCCGCCGCAGCAGCGACGCGTTGAGGTCGTCCGACGCCGACCAGTACAGCTGGAACAGCCGGGCCCCGTCGGGGGCGGCATCCGCCACCGCCTCCATGGGGTACGACGCCTGGTTCGACAGCGTGCAGGGGACGCCGAGGGATGCCGCAGCCCGCGCGACCGCGAGGTCGGCCTCGTCGCTGACCATCTCCATCACCCCGAGCGGGGCGAGAAGCACCGGCGTGGCGCGCCTCTTGCCGAGAAAGTCGATCGACAGGTCGCGCTCCGAGACGTCGCGCAACGGCCGCGGCCACACCTGCCACCGGTCGAACGCAGCCCGGTTGGCCGCCATCGTGCGCTCGGCGCCGGCCCCTCCCGCGATGTACGCGAAGGCCTCGGCGCTCACCGCCTTGCGTGCGGCGCGCTCGAGGGCATCGGGGTCGATCGGCACAGCGGGCTTGGCGCCGCTGATTCCGGCGCGGTAGATCTCGGACTGGGTCGCGCGAGAGATGCCGCGGGCCGATGCCGCCGGATCGAGGGGAGCCACGTCGCTCATGGGTCCAACCCTAGGCGGCCCCGGGGCCTCTGCCCGCTCTGCGGAGCATCTCACTCTCCGAACCCGCACCAGTCGGCGACCCACGACAGGATGCGACCGCGCAGGTCCTCGCCGACGAACCGCTCGATCTCGCCCGCCGCCCCGCCCACGACCACCCGCACGTCGAAGATCGTGCCGCGCTTGTCCTCCTGCACGGCGTGCGGGTCGCACCGCAACGGCACGATCGGAAGGCTGACGACAATCGGGGCGGTGTCGCCCGTGGCCACGGCGACGCCCAGCGGGAACGCGCCGTCGACGGATGCCGCGCCGAACGAGATCAGGTTCGTCTCCTGCACCGCGTCGATGGCGACCTCGCCGCGTCCGGTCGGCGCGATCGTCAGTTCGAGCCGCGCGGGAGCGCCCGGCGGCGACGGCTCGAACGCGGTGAAGGCGACGGAGGCGGCATCCGTCACCCTCTCGGCCCGGCACTCGCGCTCGTGCAGCGGCGCGAGAAAGCCGAGCGGGTCGGCCGCGGCGACGGTCGCCTCGCCCTCGGCCCCGTCGACGGCGAAGGCGAACGTGACCTGAGGCTCGGCGTCGTCCGGCCCGTCGCACACGACGGCAGCAAGCTGCACCCGCACGTCGACGGTGGCGCCCGGGGCGACCCGGCTCTCGCGCTCGACGACCCGCGCCGCGTCCTCGGCGAATCGCGGATCGCGCATGCGCACCCGGCCGATCACCAGGGTCTGGTCGGAGCCGTTCCCGATCACCACCTGCGCCTGGCGCGGGGCGACATCGGCGCGCTGCTGCCGCACCTCGACCGTCACGCCGTCCGGCAGGCGAGCCGTCCCGGACGAGGTCCACGCCGCACACCCCGACACGAGCAGCGCGACGAGCATGAGCGTCGACACGAGGCGCAGCAACAGCGCCCCGGCGTGCGATAGCGAGCCCGCAGCACCCGACGTCATGCGCACAGGGTAGCGTCGCGGCAATCGCTCGTGACCCGCGGGCCCCCAGAACCGCAGACCCGCGCCCGCGGGTCAGGCAGCGTGCATCCGATCGCCCGCGCGCAACGGACGGAACGTCGAGCGGCTGACGCGGGGCCCCCGCCGACGCGACAACAAGCGCTCGCGCGCGCCGCGAAGGAGCCCGGACGCGGCACACGGGTCGTGCGGTGCGTGCATGTCGGCCTCCGGTGCGGCTGCGATTCGTCAGCGACGTTACCGGCGCCGGACGCGCCTGCCGACGGGGAGAAATCCCCCACCCGGGGTCACCCCCAGGGGGATGCGCCCTCTCGGCCTCGCATCGGGCGCAGGGCTTCGGGCGCCGGCCACGGCAGCCCGAACCGCTCCACCGAAGCGTCGATCGCGCCGAAGTCGTCGGTCTGCACCACGACCCGGCCCGCCGTGCCCTCGCGCGGCGGCGTGACCTCGAGGATGCGCACGCGCACGGCGCCCGCGTCGCGCTCGAGCATCCACGCGTCGGCCAGCCACGCGAGACCTGTCTGTTCGAGCGCGGCCTCCGCGTCGAGCCAGTCGACGGCGCCGGTCGCCTCGCGCCCGAGCAGGTCGACGGCGACCCAGCCCTGGCCGTCGGGACGGATCCACCCGACGAGCTCGCCGTCGTCGCGCCGGTGCGGGGTCCAGTCGCCGTTCATGAGATCACGGCGCCACGGTCTCGGGCAGGCGGGCGAAGGCACGCACCGGGAATGTGCCGAACCCCTCGACGGCGGGCGGGGCGGCGGTGAAGCGCGCACCCGACGGCGCCAGCGCCCCGAGGTTCGTCAGGTGCTCGACGACATGCACGCCCGCGGCGAGCAGCAGCGTGTGCGCGGGCCGCTCGCCGCCGGACTCGGTGTCGTCGATGTTGAGCGAGTCGATGCCGACCAGGGCCGCGCCCGCGTCGATCAGCCACTGCGCGCCCTCGCCCGTGAGGAACGGGGCGCCGTGCGCGTACTCCGGCTGCCCGAACCAGCGGTCCCAACCCGTGTGCAGCAGCACCGCCGCGCCGCGCACGTCGCGATCGACGAGGGTCTCGGCGCGGATGCCGCGGCGCTCGGGCGTCCACGCGTCCTCGAGATGGAACACCTCGGTGCGCAGGTCGACGAGCGAGGCCAGGTCGAGCCCCGCGAGGTCGACGCCGTCCCCGTAGCGGTGGAACGGCGAGTCGAGATACGTGCCGGTGTTGCCGATCATCGTGATGACGTCCATCGCGAACTCGGTGCCCGGCGCGTAGCGGGCGCGCGAGTCCTCGCGAGTGAGGTGGGGCGTGATCACCGGCGCCGGCAGCCCCGGGTAGGTCACCAGGCCCGCGCGGATCGGGTGGCTGAGGTCGACGACGGATGCCTCGGCCGCAGCATCCGCCCTCTGCGCCGTCTCGACCCCGCGTGACCCGCGATGGGGCTCCTCGACCACCCGCAGTCCGCGCAACTCGACGTCGTCGACCAGCGCGAGCCCGAGATGCTGCACGAGCAGGCGCCCGACCGTGGTCTCGTCCGCCTCGTGCGAAGGCAGGTCGAGGCGGAATCCGGTGCCGGCGAGGTCTCCCCCGTTGGCGAAGCGGATCAGAAAGTCGAAGTGCGCGCGGTACTCGGGCATGCGGGCCAGCCTAGGGCGACGACGGATGCCACGGCCCGGGTTTCTGCGGAGATCCGGTGTTCTGAGGGCCGGGTCGGCGGGATTCCTCCTCAGAAGGGCAGATCCCCTCCGTTCGCCCTGGCGGTCGCGACGCTACGGCCGCACGAACAGGTACCCGCGCTCGTCGTCGAACCCGCCCACGACGAGCCCGTCGGCCAGGCGGGCGAGGAACCCCTCGCGCACGCGCAGGCGCCAGGCCGCGGCATCCGCTGGATTCTCGGCGCGGATCGCCGCGATGTCGGTGGGGATCGCGACCGACGCGACCACGCGGTCATCGGGCGGCGTCGGAACCGGCGGCGCGGCGAGCGACCATGTCACCAGCAGCCGGTCGGTCTGGTCGCCGCGGTTCACGCCGTCGTCCATCGCCCCGTAGTGGTTCACGAGGTACTCGGTCGCGCGGGTGCCGAGCACGCGCAGGTTGAAGTGCGCGTTGCGCGCCACGAGCGGGTCGAAGGTCCACGTGATGTGGCCGACGTCGCGCGCGAACGCCCACTCGCGCTGGTGCTGCTTGAGCCGCCGGCCCAGGCCCAGGCTCTGGTATTCGGGCAGCACCCCGGTGATGTGCGAGTGCATCGAGCGCGCCGCGGGCGCGGCGAAGAAGGCGGCGGATGCCCCGACCATGCGCCCACCCGAGAACACGCCCACCACGTAGTTGCCCGACTGGGCGAGCGCCCGCAGCAGGTTCGTGGGCATGCCCGATCCGCCGCCGCGCCACACCGCGTCGAACAGCGCGGACGCGGCGAAGATCTCATCGATCTTCTCGAGCGAACGGATCTCGATGTCATCAAGCGGCATCTGCCCAGTCTGCCTCTTTTCGCTTTGCGGGCCTGGCGTGCGGGCCCGCTCACTGGTAGCGTCTTGCGAGTTGTGGGAGCGATCCCGCAGGTGGGCCGTCGCCGGCGCGTCATACGAAGCCGGGGTGTCGGCGGGGTCCAGCCCACCGCCCGCTCACCGGGCGGGCTTTCGCCGTGTGGCCCTGGCCCCTTCGAACCGCCGCTAGCCTGAGCGGGTGGCCAGAGGCGATGCAGACAGAAGACGCCTCACCCGGATGCCTCCCCAAGGCGCCATCGTCGCCGTGCTGGCCATCGCGGGGCTGGCGTCGTCGTTCATGTTCACGCTGGTCGTGCCGATCCAGTCGAAGCTCCCCGAACTGCTGGACGCCAGCCGCGAGGACACCGCGTGGGTCGTGACGGCGACCCTGCTCGCCGCGGCCGTGTGCACCCCGATCTCGGGACGCCTGGGCGACATGTACGGCAAGCGCCGGATCGTGATCGTGCTGCTGGGCCTGCTCGTGCTCGGCTCGGTGATCGCGGCGCTCTCGCACAGCATCGTCGGGATCGTGATCGGGCGGGCGCTGCAGGGCGCGGTGACGGGTGTCATCCCGCTCGGCATCTCGATCCTGCGCGACGTGCTGCACGAGAAGCGCGTGGACTCCGCGATCGCCCTGATCAGCGCGACCCTCGGCGTGGGCGGCGCGATCGGCCTGCCCCTCAGCGCGATCGTGACCGAGCGCAGCGACTGGCACATGCTGTTCTGGGTGGCCGCCGGTCTCGGGGTCGTCGTGCTGCTGCTGGTCGTGTGGATCGTGCCGCCGAGCGTGCTGCGCACCGCGGGAAGGTTCGACTACATCGGCGCGGGCGGCCTCGCGGTGGGCCTCATCGGGGTGCTCCTGGCCGTGTCGCGCGGAGGGGTGTGGGGGTGGACGTCGCCGGCGACCATCGGCTGCGGACTGGGCGGGGTGGTCGTGCTGCTGCTGTGGGGTTGGTTCGAGCTGCGCATCGACGACCCGCTCCTCGACCTGCGCGTCGCGGCACGCCGGCCGGTGCTGCTCACGAACCTGACCTCGGTCGCGATGGGCTTCGCGCTGTTCGGCTCGAACGTGATCTACCCGCAGCTTCTGGAGCTGCCGGCGGCCCTGGGCGGCTTCGGGCTGTCGCTGCTGGCTGCGAGCCTGGTGGTCATGCCGTCGGGGCTCGTGATGATGGTGCTCTCGCCGGTGTCGGGGCGCCTCTCGCACCGGGTCGGACCCCGTGTGCTGCTCATCGCCGGTGCGGTGGCGCTGGTCTGTGCCTACACCTTCACGCTGCTGCTGCGCAGCGAGGTGTGGCACCTGCTGATCGCGAACCTCCTCATCGGCGTCGGCATCGGGTTCGGGTTCGCGGCGATGCCGATGCTCATCATGCGGTCTGTGCCCCAGACAGAGACCGGCGCGAGCAACGGCCTGAACGCCCTGTTCCGCTCCCTCGGCACCTCGAGCGCCGCCGCGGTCATCGGCGCGGTGCTGGCGACCTTCACCGTGCAGGCAGAAGGCGCGCAGGTGCCGACGCCGGTCGCGTTCCAGATCGCGTTCCTCCTCGGCGGCGCAGCGGCCGTGCTCGCGCTTCTGATCGGCGTGTTCATCCCGGCCCGGCGCGCGCCGGACGAGCGGCATCCGTCCCTGCGCGAGTGAGACGGCCCGCCTCGGCGGGTTCTGCTACATCGTGCGACCGCGGCGGGGAAGCAGCGCGGCCTGCTCGCGCAGCGCGTCCACGGCGCTGCGCACCGCGCGCTCGCAGCCGGCGATGTCCATCTCGGCGGCCACACCCGAGACCGAGATGGCGGCGATCGGCTCGTGGCTCTCACCCACGAGGATCGGCGCGGCCACACACGCCGAGTCGCGCCCGGACTCCTCCTGCTCGGTCGCGATGCCGCTCGCGCGGATGCGCCACAGCGCCGCGCGCAGCCGGTCGGGATCGGTGATGGTGCGCGGCCCGATCGCCTCGAGTCCGCCCTCGATGATGCGCTCGGTGACCTCGGGCGGTGAGAACGCCAGCAGCGCCTTGCCGACCGCGGTGGCGTGGGCCGGCACGCGTCCGCCCACACGGCTCGGCAGCGCCGGGGTGGCGCGCGAGCGCAGGATCTCGATGTAGACGACGTGGCGCCCGTCGAGCACCGCCAGGTGCACCGAGTTGCCGGTGACGCGCCGCAGCCCCTCCATGTGCGCGTAGGTCAGCCGGCGCAGCGTCCGCGGGCGCGACGCCAGCTCGCCGAGTTCGAAGAACCGCAGGCCGAGCACGAGTTCGTCGTCCACGATCTCGAGCAGTCCGTGCGGCAGCAGCGAGTGCACGATGCGCGACGTGGTCGACTTCGGCAGCCCGGTGCGCCGGGCCACCTCGCTCATCGAGATCGCCGACGACTGCTCGGCGACGCAGTTGATGATCGCCGCGATGCGGTCGACCATCGCGATCGGGTTGTCCTTCTCAGCGGGATGGGGCATCGCCTAGGCCTTTCGACGATCGTCGCGACGCGGGCGCGCGCGGTGCGTCTCAGCATCCCGCTGTTTCGGAACGGGCACGGATGCCGTCTCACTGAGCGGAACGGATGTTGGGACCCTTCAACCGACCGGACCTAGCGTGAACGCCGCGAGCGCACCGCGCCCATCCGCACAAAAGGTCGAAGAGGATCTGGAGACACACGATGAACGAATCCTTCGAACGGGAACGGTTCGATGCGGACATCGCCATCATCGGCTACGGCCCGTCCGGCGTGACGGCCGCCAACACGCTGGCCTCGCGCGGCGTCAGCGTCGTCGCGTTCGAACGCGATCGCGAGATCTACCCCCGCGCGCGGGCGGTGACGGTCAACGACTGGACGATGCGCATCTTTCAGGACCTCGGGCTCGACGACGACGTGCTCAAGGTGGTCGACCCGCAGCGGGCCCTGCGCTGGGTGACCTACGACGGGCGCGAGCTCATGCGCGTGAGCTTCACGCCCTCGACCCTCGGCACCGTCGAGGGCACGCGCTTCTACAACGTGTACCAGCCCTCGCTCGAGCCGGTGCTGCGCGCCGGGGCGGACCGGTTCCCCGACCTGGTGTCGGTCGAGTACGGCTGGGAGGTCACCGGCGTCGAGCAGGACGCCACGGGCGTCACGATCACGGCACAGGATGCCGCGACCGGCGCCGTGCGCAGCATGCGCGCCCGCTACGCCCTCGCGTGCGACGGCGGGTCGAGCCCCACGCGCCGCGCGCTCGGCATCGGGCTTCTCGGCGACACGCTCGACGTGGACTGGATCGTGATCGACTGCCGCGTCAAGCGCTGGTGGCCCGACCGCGACTACCTGACGTTCTGGAGCGACAAGAGGCGTCCGGTCGTTGACCTCCCCCTGCCACAGGGCAACCACCGGTGGGAGATTCCGCTGCGCGCCGGCGAGGACCCCGCCGACTTCGCCACGGCCGAGCAGGTGTGGCCGCTGCTGCACGACATCGGCGTGACCGAGGACGACGTCGACATCCACCAGCACGCGTTCTACAAGCACCACGAGCGCATGGCCGAGCGCTGGCGCGAAGGCCGGGTGTTCCTCGTCGGCGACGCCGCGCACCTTATGCCGCCGTGGGCCGGTGCCGGCATGCAGTCGGGAATGCGCGACGCGTACGACATCTCATGGAAGCTCGCGCGGGTGCTCGACGCCACCGCGCCCGAGGCGATCCTCGACACCTACGAGGCCGAGCGCCGACCCAACGTCGAGTTCTACACCGGGCTCGCGATAGAGCTCGGCATGATCATCAAGCAGGAACTGCCCGACGAGGTGCTCGCGCAGATCACGGCGCCCCCGCCCCCGGGCGTGATCCCGCCCGACCCGCCGCTCATCGCACCGCCGGTCCTGGAGGCCGGCTGGCTGCGCGGCCCGGTCGGCGAGGAGGGCATCGTCGGCAAGGCGCTGCCCCAGCCGAAGGTGTGGACCGCGGACGGCTGGATGAAGCGCGTCGACGACGCGCTCGGCCGCGGGTACGTGCTGCTCGGCGACGGCATCGACCCCGCGACCCTGCTCACGCCGGCAGAGAAGGCCGAGTGGGACGCGCTGGGCGCCCGCTACCTCACGGTGCGCCCCGTCGACGAGGGCACCCGCACGCTCGACGAGATCGTCGACTTCACCGGCGTCGTCCTCGAGTTCCTGCGCACGCACGGCGCGCGGGCCGTCGCGGTGCGCCCGGACCGCTTCATCGCCGCATCGGACCGCCATGGGCTCGCGACGCCCGACTGGCCCGCGGCATCCGTCGCCCTCACCACCACCGCCGCCTCCGGTCGCTGACGACCCGACGAGACAGGAGCCCACAATGGCCACCTACCGCTACCACCCCGAGATCGCGAAGCTCGGCGCCGCCCACCTCGTGACCCCCGACCTCGACAAGTCGCTGTGGTTCTTCCGCGACGTGATCGGCCTGCACGTCGTCGCGCGCACCGAGAACAAGGTCTACCTGCGCGCCGACCTGGAGGCCGAGCACCACAGCCTCGTGCTCGAGGCCGGCGACCGCGCGCGCCTCGACCACGTCTCGTGGCGCGTGCGGCGCCCCGAAGACCTCGAGAGCTTCCACGACCTGCTCACCGAGAACGGCAACGAGGTCACCGTGCAGCCCGCCGACGCCGAGGACGGCTACGGCGAGTCGCTGCGGCTGCAGATGCCCACCGGGCACAGGCTGCGGCTGTACTGGGACGTCGAGAAGCCGGCCGTCGCCGAGGCCGACCGCTCGGTGCTGCTCAACCAGCGCTACCGCTCCTGGCACCACGGCATCTCGGTGCGCCGCATCGACCACGTGAACCTGTGGACCACCCACGACCCCGAGGCCAACCACCAGTGGCTCACGGACAACCTCGGGTTCAAGCTGCGCGAGTACATCCAGACCCCGGGCGGCCGGATCGGCGGCTGGATGAGCGTCACCCCGCTCGTCCACGACATCGCCCTCATGAAGGCCGGCCCCCACGAGACGACCCCGGCGCGCATGCACCACCTCGCCTTCTGGCTCGACAACGCCGCCGACGTGCTGCGCGCGGCCGACATCGTCGCCGAAGCGGGCATCAAGCCCGACCAGGGGCCGGGCAAGCACGGCGTCTCGCAGGCGATGTTCCTCTACGTGCGCGACCCCGGGTCGGGGCATCGCGTCGAGATCTTCAGCAACGGCTACCTCATCTTCGACCCCGACTGGGAGCCCGTGGAGTGGGGCGTCGACCGCATCGCGACCGCGCTGACGATGTGGGGCCCGACCGACTACGTGCCGCACACCGACGACAACGTCATGAACACCACCACGGAGGCCTGACATGACTGACTTCGACGCGCGCCGCATCCAGACCGGCGCGTTCACGACCAGCTTCCTCGACTCGGGCGCGCCCGCATCCGGCGGCGACGAGGTCGTCGTGCTGCTGCACGGCGGCGGCCCGGGCGCGAACGCGACCACCAACTGGCGCGGGTTCATCCCGGGCCTGTCGGACCGCTACCGAGTGATCGCGCCGGACATCTACGGCTGGGGCGACACCGACCACCCCGCCGAGGGCGAGGCTCCCGGTTCGATGACCGCGTGGGTGCGGGAGCGGGTGAACCAGATCCTGGCGCTCCTTGACGCCCTCGGCATCGACCGCGCCCACCTCGTCGGCAACTCCGCCGGCGGCGCGCTGTCGCTGTGGATCACGGCGACCGCGCCCGAGCGCGTGATCGACCTCACGCTCATGGGCAGCGCCGGCGGCCAGATGGCTCATCCGACGCCCGAGGTGATGCGCATGGCGTCGTTCTACAAGGACGCCTCGCGCGAGGGCATCGAAGCGCTCACGCGCTGGTTCGTGTACGACGAGGACACCCTCGGCTCGTCGATCGCCGAGATCGTCGAGGAGCGCTACGCCGAGGTGCACCGCCCCGAAGTGAAGCGGTCGTTCCTTTCGATGTACCAGGCGCCGACCTCGCCCGCCGAGATGACGCTGCCGCCCTCGGCGCTGCGGCGCATCCGTCACCGCGTGCTGCTGGTGCACGGTCGCGAGGACCGGTTCGTCACCCCCGACTCGTCGGTGTACTTCAACCAGCAGCTCGAGAACTCGCAGCTGCACGTCTTCGACAAGTGCGGGCACTGGGTGCAGATCGAACGGCGCGACGCGATGCTGCTGCTCGTGCGCGCCTTCCTGCGCGAGGAGCTTTAGCAGATGCCCGCGACCGACCAGCTCACCCGTGAGATCGCGGATGCCCTCGCCCGGGCGACCGCGCTGCGCGCGCCCATCGACCAGCCGTCGGCGTCGCACGACCTGTCGGTCGACGACGCGTACCGCATCCAGGCGCGGGGCGTCGCCGCGCGCGTGGAGCGCGGCGAGCGCGTCGTCGGGCACAAGGTGGGCCTGACGTCGCTCGCGATGCAGCGGCAGCTGGGCGTGGATCAGCCCGACTTCGGGGTGATCACCGACGCGATGGTGGTCCCGCACGCCGGCGCGCTGTCGCTCGACGAGCTCATCGCCCCGCGCCTCGAGCCCGAGTTCGCGTTCCGCATCGACCGCGCACTCCCGGCATCGCCGACGACCGAACAGGTCGCCGCGGCGATCGGAGCGGTCGCCGTCTCGATCGAGGTCATCGACTCGCGCGTGCGCGACTGGCGCATCGGTCTTGCCGACACCATCGCCGACAACGCCTCGTCGGCGCGCATCGTGCTCGGGGCGTGGGTTGCCGCAAGCGGCGAACTGCTCGCCCGCCTCGCCGACACGCGCGTCGCGCTCGAGCGCGACGGCACCGAGGTCGCGGCCGGTCCGGGCTCGGCCGTGCTGGGCGACCCCGTCGTCGCGGTGCATTGGCTGGCCACCACGATCGGCCGGTACGGGCAGGCGTTCGAGCCGGGATCGGTCGTGCTGTCGGGCGCCGTGTGCGGCGCCGTCGCCCCCGACGGGCCGGGCACCTGGCGGGCGATCGCGCAGGGCTTCGAGCCCGCCGTGCTCCGCGCGACCTGACCCGCCCTCCACCCCTTCCAGAAGGAGAACCGTGTCCAAGACGAAAGTGGCGATCATCGGATCGGGCAACATCGGCACCGACCTGATGTTCAAGGTGCTGCGCACGAGCGACCACCTCGAGATGGGCATGCTCGTCGGCATCGACCCGGAGTCCGACGGCCTGGCGCGTGCGCGGCGGATCGGCATCCCCACGACCGCGGAAGGCGTCGACGGGCTCATCGCGAGCCCGCAGTTCGACGAGATCGGCATCGTGTTCGACGCGACGAGCGCCTCCGCCCACCGCGCGAACGCCGAGAAGCTGCTGCCGCGAGGAAAGCGCCTCATCGACCTGACGCCGGCGGCGATCGGCCCGTACGTCATTCCCTCGGTCAACCTCGACGAGCACCTCGACGCAAACGACGTGAACATGGTGACCTGCGGGGGCCAGGCGACGATCCCGATCGTGCACGCGATCGGCCAGGTGGCGCCGGTGCTCTACGGCGAGATCGTGGCGTCGATCGCGTCGCGCTCCGCCGGGCCGGGCACCCGCGCGAACATCGACGAGTTCACCGAGACCACCTCGGCCGCGATCGAGCAGGTGGGCGGCGCCGCGCGCGGCAAGGCGATCATCGTGCTGAACCCCGCCGAGCCGCCCATGATCATGCGCGACACCGTGCAGGTGCTCACTGCCGCGCTCGACGCGGACGGTCGCGAGCGGGTCGCCGCCGCGGTGCGCGCCCGCGCCGACGAGGTCGCGCGCTACGTGCCCGGCTACCGCCTGAAGCAGGAGGTCGTCTTCGACGAAGAGACGGCGGATGCCGGCATCCTCGTTCCCGAAGACCGGCGGCTTGCGGGCTCGTACACGCGCGTGACCGTCTTTCTCGAGGTCGAGGGCGCCGCGATGTACCTGCCGGCCTACGCGGGAAACCTCGACATCATGACGTCGGCTGCGCTGCAGACGGCAGAACGCATCGCCCAGTCGATCGGAGCAGCAGCGTGAGCGCAGACACTCGCATCTACCTGCAGGACGTCACCCTGCGCGACGGCATGCACGCCATTCGTCACCGCATCGATCCGGCGACCGTCGCTCGGATCGCGGGAGCCCTCGACGCGGCCGGGGTCGACGCGATCGAGGTCGCCCACGGCGACGGCCTGTCGGGAGCGAGCCTGACGTACGGCCCCGGGTCGCACGCGACGCTCGACTGGATCGAGGCGGCCGCCGGGGCCGTGCGCAACGCCGTGCTGACGACACTGCTGCTGCCCGGCATCGGCACGATCCACGATCTGCGCGAGGCGTTCGAGCGGGGCGTGCGATCCGTGCGCGTCGCGACGCACAGCACCGAGGCCGATGTCTCGCGCCAGCACATCGAGGCCGCCAAGTCGTGGGGCATGGACGTGTCGGGCTTTCTCATGATGGCGCACCTGACCGACCCCGCGACGCTTGCCGGGCAGGCGAAGCTCATGGAGTCGTACGGCGCCGACTGCGTGTACGTCACCGACTCCGCCGGGCGCCTCACGATGGACGACGTGCGGGCCCGCATCCGCGCCTACCGCGACGTGCTCGACGAGCGCACGCAGATCGGCATCCACGCCCACCAGAACCTCTCGCTCGCCGTCGCCAACTCGGTCGTCGCCGTCGAGGAGGGGGCCTACCGGGTCGACGCATCGCTCGCCGGTCACGGAGCGGGGGCCGGCAACACGCCGATCGAGCCGTTCGTGGCCGTCGCGAAGCTGCACGGCTGGGAGCCGCGCGCCGACCTGTTCGCGCTGCAGGACGCCGCCGACGACCTCGTGCGCCCGCTGCACGACCGCCCCGTGCAGGTCGACCGCGAGACCCTGTCGCTCGGCTTCGCCGGCACGTATTCGAGCTTCTTGCGGCACGCCGAGCGGGCCGCCGAGGCCTACGGCACGGATGCCCGCACCCTGCTGGTCGAAGCGGGTCGACGCGGCCTCATCGGAGGCCAGGAGGACATGCTCGTCGACATCGCCCTCGACCTGCGCGCGACGGCCTGAGCGGCGGCATCCGCTCTTCGGAGACCTGCGCAACGGCGGATCGGACGCGCGCCCGCGCGTGCGAAGACCGGTGGAGCTGCGCCTCCTGGCGGCCCCTGTCCGTCGCGCCCGCGTGCCGCTACCCTGACGTGCATGACGACCGCACCGGCGTCCGCGCCGGCCGAGGACGACCGCGACACGCGGTTCTTCGGCCAGCCGTGGCCGCTGTGGCACATCTTCGGCGTCGAGATGTGGGAGCGCTTCAGCTTCTACGGCATGCAGATCGTCATGGTCTACTACCTGTACTTCTCGGCGTCCCAGGGCGGACTCGGCATGCCCGAGACCACCGCCGTCAGCATCATCGGCGCCTACGGCGGGTCGGTGTACCTCGCGACGATCCTCGGCGCGTGGGTCGCCGACCGGCTGCTCGGGTCGGAGCGCGTGCTGTTCTACAGCGCGATCGTGATCATGGTCGGGCACATCGCCCTGGCGATCGTCCCCGGCTACGCGGGCGTGGTGATCGGCCTGATCCTCGTCGCGGTCGGCTCGGGCGGGCTCAAGGCCAACGCGACCTCGGTGGTCGGAACGCTGTACACCCCGGAAGACACCCGCCGCGACGCGGGGTTCTCGATCTTCTATCTGGGCATCAACATCGGCGCCTTCCTCGGGCCGCTCGTGACCGGATTCCTGCGCGTCAACGCGGGATTCCACTGGGCATTCGGCGCCGCGGCGATCGGCATGGCGATCGGGCTCATCCAGTACTCGTTCGGCCGCAAGGAGCTGCCCGCCGAGTCCCGCGTCATCCCGAACCCGCTCCCCGCCCGCGCGCGCTGGGTGGTCGCCGGCATCGCGCTGGCCGCCGTCGTGGTGATCGTCGTGCTGGTGCTCGCGGGGGCGATCCGGGCCGACAACCTCTCGGTGGTCGTCATCATCACCGTCGCGGGGGCGACGATCGCCTATTTCGCGGTCATCCTCGCCAGCGGCCGGATCGACGCGACCGAGCGCTCCCGCGTGGTCGGCTTCATCCCACTGTTCGTCGTGAGCGTCGCGTTCTGGTCGCTGTACCAGCAGCAGTTCACGGTCGTGCCCATCTACGCCGAGCGGCGGGTCGACCTGAACCTGTTCGGCTGGCAGATGCCGCCGGACTGGGTGCAGTCGATCAACCCGGTGTTCATCATCATCCTGTCGGGGGTGTTCGCGGCGCTGTGGACCAAGCTCGGCGCGCGTCAGCCGTCCACTCCGGTCAAGTTCGGCCTCGGGGTGATCATCATGGGGATCGCGTTCCTGCTGTTCCTGCCGTTCGCGAACGGCGGCGCGGGCTCGACGCCGCTGATCGCACTGGCGGGCATCATCCTGGTCTTCACGGTCGCCGAACTGCTGCTGTCGCCGGTGGGCCTGTCGGTCGCGACGAAGCTCGCGCCGGCCGCCTTCCACACCCAGATGGTGGCGCTGTTCTTCCTGTCGGTGTCGCTCGGCACCGCGATCTCGGGCTGGCTCGCACAGTTCTACGACCCCGACAACGAGGTGCCGTACTTCTCGATCCTCGGCGGCATCGCGATCGTCGTCGGGCTGGGCCTGCTCGCGGCGGTCAAGCCGGTGCTGGCGCTCATGCGCGGCGTGCGGTAGCAGCATCCGCCGCTCTTGGGCGTCCCGCTTGCCGTTCCGCCCGCTCGCGACTACTCCGTCTTGGTAGAGAACGCGGCGTCGAACGCGGCCGCGGGCGGCGTGATCGCGTTCAGCCCGCGCACGAACTCAAGCGCCTCGGGCGCTCCGTGCAGGCGGTCCATGCCGGCGTCCTCCCACTCCACCGACGTCGGACCGGTGTAGCCGATGGCGTTCAGCGCGCGGAACAGCGGCTCCCACGGCACCTCGCCGTGGGCGGTCGACACGAAGGTCCAGCCGCGGCGCGGGTTCGCCCACGGCAGGTGCGACCCGAGCACGCCGTTGCGTCCGTCGAGGTTGGTGATCGACTCCTTCACGTGCACGTGGAAGATGTGGTCGGCGTAGTCGAGCACGAACGCGACCGGGTCGAGTTGCTGCCACATGAAATGCGACGGGTCGAAGTTGAACCCGAAGCCCTTGCGGTGCCCGATCGCGTTGAGCGTCGCCTTTGCGGTCCAGTAGTCGTACGCGATCTCGGACGGGTGCACCTCGAGCGCGAAGCGCACGCCGACCTCGTCGAACACGTCGAGGATCGGGTTCCAGCGCTCCGCGAAATCCGCGTAGCCTGCGGCGATGAACTCGTCCGACGCGGGCGGGAACATCGCCACCGCCTTCCAGATCGACGAGCCGGTGAACCCGACGACGGTCTTCACGCCGAGCGCGGCGGCGAACCGGGCCGTGTTCTTCAGCTCCTCCGCCGCGCGCTGCCGCACGCCTTCGGGGTCGCCGTCGCCCCATACGCGGTCGTTCAAGATGTCGCGGTGCCGCGCGTCGATCGGATCGTCGCACACCGCTTGACCTGCGAGGTGGTTCGAGATCGTCCACACCTTCAGGCCGTTGCGCTCCAGGATGTCGAGCCGCGACTGCACGTAGGCGGCGTCATCCCACCGCGCGACGTCGAGGTGGTCGCCCCAGCAGGCGATCTCGAGGCCGTCGTAGCCCCACTGGCCCGCGAGGCGCGCGACCTCTTCGAACGGCAGGTCGGCCCACTGGCCGGTGAACAGGGTGATCGGTCGCGTCATCGCGATCGTCCTCTCTCGTAGAAGTCCTTCGATTCAGAATGTCGTCAGCCGCCGACGGGCGTCCAGACGCTTACGGCGTCCGAACTGCGCTCGACGGCTTCGAGCACGCGCTGCACACGCAGCCCGTCGGCGAACGAGGGCTCGGGCTGCGTGCCGTCGTGGATCGCGGTGACGAAGTCGACGACCTGGTGGCTGAACCCGTGCTCGTAGCCGAGCATGTGGCCCGCGGGCCACCAGGCCGAGACATACGGATGCTGCGGCTCGGTCACCAGGATCCGCGTGAAGCCCTGCAGCTCGTCGGGGGCCGTGCGGTCGTAGAACCGCAGCGTGTTGAGGTCTTCGAGGTCGAAGGCGAGCGCCCCACGGTCACCGGACACCTCGACGGTCAGCGCGTTCTTGCGTCCCGTCGCGAAGCGTGTCGCCTCGAACGAGGCGAGCGCGCCGTTCGACAGGCGGCCCGTGAAGACGGCCGCGTCGTCGACGGTCACCTCGCCGAAGCCCTCCGCGGCGGTGCCGGACAGGCCCGAGCCCGACCCGAGGAGCGGGCGCTGCCGCACGATCGTGTCGAGCACGCCCGATACGCTGTCGACGGCGAGCCCGGTCACGAACTGCGTCATGTCGATGATGTGCGCCCCGATGTCGCCGAGTGCGCCCGAGCCCGCATGCTCCTTCTGCAGCCGCCAGGCCAGGGGCACCGCGGGGTCGACGAGCCAGTCCTGCCGGTAGGCGGCGCGCACCTGCTGCACGCGGCCGACCTTGCCGGCCGCGATGAGCTCGCGCATGAGCGTGACCGCCGGCACGCGACGATAGGTGAAGCCGACCATCGCCCGAGCCCCCCGCGCGGACGCGGCGGCTGCGGCATCCGTCATCGCCCGCGCCTCGGCGACGGTGTTCGCCAGCGGCTTCTCGCACAGCACATGCTTGCCGGCCTCGAGCGCGGTGATCGCGATCTCGGCGTGCGTGTCACCGGGGGTGACGATGTCGACGATGTCGATGTCGTCGCGCCCGATCACCTCACGCCAATCGGTGGCGCTCTCGCTCCAGCCCCACTTCTCGGCCGCCTCGGCCGCCGCCTGCGCGTTGCGTCCGACCACCACGGCCATCTCGGGCCGCAGGGGCAGGTCGAAGAAACGCGGAGCGACGCGCCACCCCTGCGAGTGCGCGGCTCCCATGAAGCCGTGTCCGATCATTGCGACGCGCAGAGCGGATGCCGCAGGCTCGGGGTGCTCGGTCACGTGTGTGCCTTTCGACGTGGGTGAGTGCGGGGCGTCCGTCCACCGGACGCCCCGCGTTCGGGATCAGGAGGCGAAGGCCAGACCGATGAACTGGTCGACGTTGTCCTTCGTGACCACCGGCGCATCCAGCACGATGCGGTTCGGCACGGACGGCGTGATGAGGTCGCTCATCGTCTTGCCCTGGGCGATCAGCCGCGCCAGCGCGATGCCGTCGGCGGCCTGCGTCGACGGGTAGATGACGGTCGCCTTCAGCACGGTGTCGTCGGCCTCGATGGCCTCCATCGCGTTGCGCGAGCCCGCGCCGCCCATCATGAAGAACTCGTCGCGGCCGGCGGAGTCGATGGCCGCGAGCACGCCCACGCCCTGGTCGTCGTCGTGGTTCCAGATGGCGTCGATGTGCGGGTTGGCCGCCAGCAGCTGCGACGCGGCCGCCTCGCCGCCGGCGACGGTAAAGTCGGCGGCGACGCGAGCGTCGACCTGCAGGCCGCAGTCCTCGAGCGCGTCGGCGAAGCCCTGCGAGCGGTCCTGCGTGAGCGGCAGCGAGTCGATGCCCGCGATCTCGGCGACAAAGCCCTCCCCGCCGAGCTGCTCGCAGATGTACGTGCCCGCCGACACGCCCATGCCGTAGTTGTCGCCGAGGATCGTCGAGCGGGCCGCGAACGGGCTCGAGAACTCGCGGTCGACGTTGATGACGGGGATGCCCGCCTCCATCGCCTTGATCGCGACCTCGGTGAGCGCGGCACCGTCGGTGGGCAGCAGCACGATCGCGTCGACGCCCTCGTTGATGAAGGTCTCGACGGCCGCGATCTGCGCGTTGGCGTCGTTGGTGCCCTCGGCGACGCGGAGTTCGACGTCGTCGAAGCTGTCGGCCGCCGCCTGCGCGCCCGAGTTGATGGCGCCGAGCCAGCCGTGGTCGGCCGCGGGGCCCGAGAAGCCGATGACGACGGAGTCGCCCGACTCGGCGTTTTCTTCGCTGGTGGTGCCTTGGTCGGTGACGTCCTCCTCCTCGCCCGATCCGGTGCAGCCTGCCAGCAGGCCGATCGAGGCGACCACCGCGGTGCCGGTCAGAATCAGTCGTGTGCGCGCCTTCAGGTGTGAGCGCATGTCTTTTTCCTCCTTGAAATGTGATGCAGCTGCGACAGCGCCTTGCTGTGAGAGGGGACCGCCCGTACTCAGGAGTCGACACTGACGGGATCACCGTAACAGAAGTGGAGTACGTTACGACATCTTTTGTTTATGGATCGGCATAAGTCTCTTCGGGCTAGGTTTCCCGAGCACAGTCGCGTGCGAGAGGCCAAATGCACGCGCCTGCATCCGCGTTGTCGTGCCGAGAAATCCATCCACCCACGCGTCGGCAAGTCGTGTTAGGTTCGCGGGGTGATCAAAGTCGACCATCAATCGGCATTACTTGACGTCCGGCACGTGACAAAGTCATTCGCCGGCGTGCACGCCCTGCGCGGGGTCGACCTCGAGGTTCTGCCCGGTGAGGTGCACTGCATCCTCGGACAGAACGGCGCCGGCAAGTCCACCCTCATCAAGACGCTCGCAGGCGTCCACAGCCCCGACGAGGGCACGATCTCGTGGCTCGGCGAGACGATCTCGATCCCGAACCCCGAAGCCGCGATCGCGCTGGGCATCGCGACGATGTACCAAGAGCTCGACGTCGTCGACGGGCTCACGATCGCCGAGAACATCTTCCTCGGGCACGAACTGGCCCGCGGCGGGTTCACGCGTCGGTCCGAGGCCGCGAGGCAGACTCGTGAGCTGCTGCGGCGCCTCGGGCACGGGAACCTCTCGCCCCACACCGAGGTCGGCCGGCTCAGCGCCGCGAGCAAGCAGATCGTCTCGATGGCGCGCGCTCTCTCGCACGAGACCAAGCTCATCATCATGGACGAGCCGTCCGCCGTGCTCGACACCGAAGAGGTCAAGAACCTCTTCAAAGTGGTGCACGAGCTCACGTCCGAGGGCATCGCAGTGGTCTACATCACCCACCGCCTCGAAGAGATCCGCCAGATCGGCGACCGCATCACCGTGCTCAAAGACGGCCGGTCGATGGCCAGCGGCCTTCCGGTCGCCGACACCCCGACCAGCGAGCTGATAAAGCTCATGACCGGACGCGCCGTCGAGAACGTCTTCCCTCCCGCGGCGCCCGTCGACGCCGACGCCCCCACGATGCTCGAGGTCGAGGGACTCACCGTCAACGGGCTGTTCGACGACGTCTCGTTCTCGGTGCGCGCCGGCGAGGTCATAGGTCTGGCGGGACTGGTCGGCTCGGGCCGCTCCGAGATCCTCGAGACCGTCTACGGTGCGCGGCGCCGCACCTCGGGCACGGTCAGGGTGGCCGGCAAGGAGCTGAAGAAGGGCTCGGTCACCGCCGCCGTCGCGACCGGGGTCGGACTCTCGCCCGAGGAACGCAAGAGCCAGGGGCTCGTGCTCGACGAGCCGATCTTCGTCAACGTGACCCTCTCGTCGATGTCGCGCTTCGCCAAGGCCGGATTCCTCGACGACCGCGGCGCGCGCACGGCGACCGAGGAGCAGATCCAGGCGCTCGAACTGCGTCCGGCAGATCCCGACCGACCGGCCGTGACCCTCTCGGGCGGCAACCAGCAGAAGATCCTGCTCGCGCGCTGGCTCGTGCACGGCACGCGCGTGCTGCTGCTCGACGAGCCCACGCGCGGCGTCGACGTCGGGGCCCGCGCCGAGATCTACGCGCTCATCCGCAGCCTCGCCGCGGCGGGCAAAGCGATCGTCATCGTCTCGAGCGAGATCGAGGAGGTCCTCGGTCTTGCCGACACCGTGCTCGTCATCGCCGACGGACGGGTCCTCACGACGCTCCCCGCCTCCCAGATCGACGAGCACGGCGTGCTCGATCTCGTCATGAAAGGATCCGCCGAGTGAGCGAGCCAACCGCCCCCGGGGCCACTGCCGCCCCACCGATCGCCGACCCGCCGTCGCCGTCCGGCAACTCGCCGCAGCAGTCCGGCCTCCAGCGGATGCTGTCCGGCCCCGCCGGACGCAACCTCGGCCTCGTCGTCGCGCTGCTGCTGATCGTCGTGGTCGGTGCGATCACGGCGGGACAGGACTTCGCCAACCTGAGCAACGCGCTCACGATCCTGCGCCAGGCCTCCATCATCGGCGTCATCAGCATCGGCATGACCCTCGTGATCATCGCGGGGGGCATCGACCTCTCGGTCGGATCGGTCATGGGCCTGGCATCCGTGGCCGCCACCCTCGCGGCGGTGCAGGACCTCGTCGACCAGACCCACTGGGTCTTCATGATCCTCATCGCACTGGCCGTCGGCCTCGCGGCCGGCCTCATCAACGGCATCGTCATCGCGTACGGCAACGTGGTGGCCTTCATGGCGACCCTCGCGATGCTCGTCGCCGCACGCGGGCTCGCCGAGATCCTCGCCGAGCGGCGCACGCTCATCGTCGAGGACCGCGGATTCATCAACGCCCTGAACGAGGACATCCTCGGCGTCGACATCCTGATCTGGATCTTCGCGGTCGTCGCCGTCGGCGGCTGGGTGCTGCTCAACCGCACGACCTTCGGCCGGCGCACGGTCGCCATCGGCGGCAACCGCGAGGCGGCACGCCTGGCGGGCATCGATGTGAAGCGGCACACCATGTGGCTCTACGCCATCGCCGGTCTCACCGCCGGCATCGCCGCGGTCATGATCCTCGGCCGCACGACCGCGGGCACCTCGACTCACGGCCTGTTCTACGAACTCGACGTCATCGCGGCGGTCGTGGTCGGCGGCACGCTGCTCGTGGGTGGGCGGGGCACGATCACCGGCACGGTGTTCGGCGTGCTCATCTTCGCCACGCTGACGAACGTGTTCGTCCAGAACAACCTCTCATCGTCGGTGCAGAACGTCGCGAAGGGCGTGATCATCGTCATCGCCGTGCTGCTGCAGCAGCGCTTCGCCAAGCCCACGGGCGGACGGACGGCGTGAGGGGTCGACCGCACGCATGCCGCAAGACCCGCCTGCAGAACTCCTTCGATTCGGCACGATCGGGTCACCTGGGCGCCGATTCTCGCCCCTTCTCGCACCGATCGAAGGAGTTTGGCGGCACCACTGCGCAGAAGTCGCGTCACTTCTGCGTGAGTTGTGACGTGATTGACTGAGTTGTGAGCATGAGCAACTCCGAAGCATCCTCCAACGGCACCGGCGCAAGCGAACTGTTCCAGCTTCTGCGCGACGGTGAGCCTCGAACCCGGGCACAGCTCGCGAAGTCGACCGGCATGGCCCGCTCGACGATCGCGGCGCGCGTCGACGAACTCATGCGCATGGGGCTCATCGCCCCCGTCGCCGAGGCGGCCTCGACCGGCGGGCGTCCGCCGTCGCAGTTCGCGCTGCGATCGAGCGCGCGGGTCGTGCTGGCCGCCGACATCGGCGCCTCGCACGCGAACGTCGCCGTCGCCGACCTGTCGGGCACGATCCTCGCCGAGCACAGCGAGCCGGTCTCGATCACGCTCGGGCCGGTGGACGTGCTCTCATGGATGCTGCAGACCGCGGCATCCCTCCTCGCCCAGACCGGGCGCGACCGACACGATCTGGTGGCCATCGGCATCGGCGTTCCCGGGCCGGTCGAGCATTCCACGGGACAACCCGTCAACCCGCCGATCATGCCCGGGTGGGACCGCTTCGACGTGCCCGGCTGGGTGCGCCAGCACCTCGAAGTGCCCGTTCTCGTCGACAACGACGTCAACATCATGGCCCTCGGCGAACGCGCGACCGCGTGGCCGACCACCGAGCACCTGATGTTCGTCAAGGTCGCCACCGGCATCGGCGCGGGCGTGATCTCCAGCGGGATGCTGCTGCGCGGCGCCCAGGGAGTCGCGGGCGACATCGGCCACGTGCGCGTCGCGCGCGGCGCCGGGGTCCCCTGCCACTGCGGCAACACGGGCTGCCTCGAGGCTCTGGCATCCGGTCCCGCGATCGCGCGCGCGCTGCGCGAGCAGGGCGCCGACACGCAGAACGGCAGCGACGTCGTCGCGCTCGTCAAGAGCGGCAACGTCGAGGCGATCCAGGCGGTGCGCCAGGCCGGACGCGACATCGGCGAGGTGCTCACCGCGTGCGTGAGCCTCATGAACCCCGAGGTGATCGCCCTCGGCGGCTCGATGGCGCGCGTCGGCGAGCACCTCATCGCGGGGGTGCGCGAGGTCGTGTACACGCGGTCGATGCCGCTCGCGACCGGGCACCTGTCGATCGTGCAGTCCACCGCCGCCGGAAAGGCGGGCATCATCGGGGCGAGCATGCTGGCTCTGGACCATGTGCTCTCCCCCGCGGCGTTCCACTCGCTCGCCGGGCGGCGCTGACCCGCGGGCGGCGCTGACCCGCGGACGGTCAGACCAGGCGCAGTTCCGCGTCGATCGCGGCGGCCGTGCCGAGCAGGCGCGGCAGGTGGGCCTCGAGCACGTGCTCGACCGTGTCGCGCGTTGCGCTGGTCGAGACGTTCACGGCGGCGACGACCGATCCGTCGCGGCCGTGCAGAGGCGCCGCGACCGAGCGAAGGCCCGACTCGAGCTCGCCGTCCACGAGCGCCCAGCCCTGCTCGCGCACGCGGGCGAGCTCGGCCCGCAGCGCCGCGGTGTCGGTGACGGTGCGCTCGGTGAGCGATGACAGAGCGGATGCCGGGGCCGCAGCATCCGCCTCTTCCTCGGTCAGTCCCGCCAGCAGCACGCGCCCCATGCTCGTCGCCCACGCCGGGAATCGCGTGCCGATCGTGATGCGCACGCTCATGATGCGGCGGGTGGGCACGCGAGCGACGTAGACGATGTCGGTGCCGTCGAGCACCGCGGCCGAGACGCTCTCGTCGACCTCGCGCGAGAGTCGCTCGAGGTGGGGCTGCGCCACTTCGGGCAGCGACAGCGCCGACAGGTAGCTGAAGCCGAGTTCGAGCACACGCGGCGTGAGGGCGAACACGCGCGCGGTGCCGTCGCCGGTGGCGCGCACGTAGCCGAGGGTCTGAAGCGTGAGCAGGAATCGCCGCGCCGCCGCACGCGGGATGCCCGCGCGCCGCGCGACGTCGCTCAGCGACAGCTCGGCGTGGTCGGCGTCGAACGCCCGAATCACCTCGAGCCCGCGCGCGAGCGACTGCACGAACTCTTCCGGCTCATTCATCGGGCACCTCGATGCCGCCGCGTGCACAACGCAGGAATTCCGGCACCGACCACGCTCGCCCGGCCCCGGCAGGGCCTGCCTCGGGGCAGAAGTCCTGCGTTGTGCACGGGGCAGGTCGGCGGGTCGGCGCGTCGCGCACCGTCAGCGCTCCAGCACGACCGCGAGACCCTGGCCGACGCCGATGCAGATCGCGGCCAGCGCGACTCCGCCGCCGCGGCGGGCGAGTTCGTGGGCGGCGTGGCCGATGATGCGGCCGCCGGACGCGCCGAGCGGATGCCCGATGGCCAGGGCACCGCCGTGGATGTTGAGCTTGGCGGGGTCGAGGTCGGGCCACCCGGCCAGGCACGCGAGCGACTGCGACGCGAACGCCTCGTTCAGCTCGACGAGGTCGACATCGGCCCACGTGCGGCCGGCCCGGGCGAGCGCCTTGTTCGCGGCCTCGATCGGCGCGATGGGGAACTGGTCGGGGTCGACGCCGTGCGCGGCGCGCGCGGTGATGCGGGCGAGCGGCTCCCCGTCGACGGCGCCCTCGCGGGCGAGCAGCACGGCCGAAGCCCCGTCGTTGATCGACGACGAGTTGCCGGCGGTGACCGTGCCCGCCCCGTCAGAGGCGAACAGAGCCTTGAGCCCGGCGAGCTTCTCGATGGATGTGTCGTCGCGGATGCCCTCGTCGCGCGCCAGCGCGGCGCCGGGCACCTGCACGGTCTCGCCGTCGTAGACGCCCGCGGCCCAGGCATCGGCCGCCAGCCGGTGCGAGCGCACCGCGAACTCATCCTGCGCGTCGCGTGAGATGCCCCACTCGCGGGCGATCTTCTCGGCGGACTCGCCGTTGGAGATCGTCCAATGCGCAGGCAGCTTCGGGTTGGTCATGCGCCACCCGATCGCCGTGTTCCAGAGGGTCTGGTTGCCCACCGACGGCCACGGGCGCGACGACTTCTCGACGACGAACGGCGCGCGGCTCATCGACTCCACACCGCCCGCGAGGATCACGTCGGCGTCGCCCGCCTCGATCGCGCGCGAGCCCTGGATCACGGCCTCGACCGACGAGGCGCACAGGCGGTTGACGGTGACCCCGGTGACCGTTGTGGGAAAGCCGGCGAGCAGCGCGCCGAAGCGCGCGACGTTGCGGTTGTCTTCGCCGGCCTGGTTCGCGTCGCCGAAGATGACGTCGTCGATGCGGGCGGGGTCGAGGCCGGTGCGCTCGACGGCCGCCTTCATGACGATCGCGGCGAGGTCGTCGGGCCGGATGCCCGCCAGGGCTCCGCCGGCGCGGCCGAACGGGGTGCGGACGGCGTCGTAGACATAGGTCGCGGGCATTTCAGTTCTCCAGTCGCTCGTTGTCGGTGTGTTTCGTCTCGCCCTCGGCTCGCTCAACGAGCGGGATTCGCGGATGCCTCGGCCGCGGCATCCGCTTCTCGCAGTGCCAGCCCGGTCAGCGCCGACAGCGACGCGATCGTGTTGTCTCCGAACGCCTCGCGCACCGCGAAGCCGTCGGGTGTCACGTCGAAGACGGCGTGGTCGGTGTAGACGCGGGTGACGCACCCGACGCCGGTGAGCGGGTACGCGCAGGCCTCGACGAGCTTGGACTCGCCGGACTTGGTGAGCAGGTCGGTCATCACGTAGACGGACTTCGCGCCGATCGCGAGGTCCATTGCGCCGCCGACGGCGGGGATCGCACCCGGCGCGCCGGTGGACCAGTTGGCGAGGTCGCCGGTCTGCGACACCTGGAACGCGCCGAGCACGCACACGTCGAGGTGCCCGCCGCGCATCATGCCGAACGAGTCCGCGTGGTGGAAGAACGCCGCCCCGGCAAGAGCCGTGACCGCCTGCTTTCCCGCGTTGATGAGATCAGGGTCGACCGCGCCGGCCGCGGGGGCGGGGCCCATGCCGAGCATGCCGTTCTCGGTGTGCAGGATGATCTCCTGATCCTCGGGCAGATAGTTCGCCACGAGCGTCGGAGCCCCGATGCCGAGGTTCACATACGACCCCTCGGGGATGTCGGCGGCGATGCGCCGGGCGAGCTCGTCGCGGCTGATGGTCGTGGTCATCGGGCGTCCTCCGTCTCGGTCCCTGCGGTGATCGGGCGGCCTTCGAGGTCGACGCCGCCGACGAACGACCCCCCGTCGAGCCAGGCACGCTCCCCCACCGCGACGACGCGGTTCACGAAGATGCCGGGGGTGACGACCGCCTCGGGGTCGAGGGAGCCGAGCGGCACGATCTCGTCGACCTGCACGATCGTCGTGGTCGCGGCGGTGGCCATGATCGGACCGAAGTTTCGCGCGGTCTCGCGGTACACCACGTTGCCCCAGCGGTCGGCCTTCAGCCCGCTGACCAGCGCATAGTCCGCCTTGATGGGGTACTCCAGCACGTACTGCCGCCCGTCGATCTCGCGCGCCTCTTTGCCCTCGGCGAGCTGCGTGCCCACGCCGGTCGGGCTGAAGAACGCCCCGATGCCGGCCCCCGCCGCGCGGATGCGCTCGGCGAGGTTGCCCTGCGGCACGAGTTCGAGCTCGATCCTGCCGTCGCGGTACAGGCCGTCGAACACCCAGGAGTCGGACTGCCGCGGGAACGAGCAGATGATCTTGCGCACCTGCCCGGCGGCCAGCAGCGCCGCCAGGCCCGTGTCGCCGTTGCCGGCGTTGTTGTTGACGATGGTCAGATCGGATGCCCCGTGCGCGATGAGCGCGTCGATGAGCTCGACCGGCTGCCCGGCGCGCCCGAACCCGCCGATCATCACCGTCGATCCGTCGGGGATGTCGGCGACGGCGGCCGCGGCATCCGGAACCGTCTTGTCGATCACGGGACCTCCAGTGGTTCGGTACGCGTGTTCGCTGTGCGAACGCACGTGCGGATTACGAACCAATCGTATGTCGCCCGTCACGCAGGGCCAAGGAGCGGTCCGTCGTCGGCCACCCGGTGAGCGGGAGTCGAAGATGCCGCGCCGCGATCACAGGCGTGCGTCGCGGACTCGTTCCTCGCCGAGAGCGAGCAGCGTCGGGTCAGATGTCAGCAGTGGGATCGCCTCTGCTCTCGCCTGCGCGACGAGCATTCGGTCGAACGGGTCGTGCCGCGCCAGCGCGGGAATCTCGAGCAGCGCCGCGGCGTGAGCCACGGTGAAAGGCAACTCGACGAGGCCGGAGTCCGTGAACACCGCAGGAAAGGCGGCGCCACCAGGCAGGTCGATCCGGCCGAGCATGTGCTTCATCACGATCTCAGTGACAGAGACTGCCGAGAAGTGGACTCTGTCAGCCTCGGAGATCGTCGCCCGAGCGCGCGGACCGAGGTTGGGGCTGTCGCGGTACAGCCAGATCAGCGCGTTCGTGTCGAGGAGGATCATTCGCCCGAGCCGTAGAACATGCGCTCGATCTCGTCGTCCATCCCATCGAACACCGCGGGATCGTGCTCTGGCTCACCGCGACCGAGCCCATACACGACGCTCAACTCGCGGTGCCGGACGAGATCGACGACCGGCACGCCGGCCCGGGCGATCGTGACCTCTTCGCCGTCGAGCACGCGCGCGATCAGAGCCGAGAGCTGGGACTTCGCCTCGTGGACGTTCACCTGGGTCATGGCGCCAGGCTAGCTTAGCCAGACTTAGCCAAGCAAGCCCAGAGAGCTGTCAGAACTCGTCGGCGAGCACGTCGTTCGCGATGCGGAACGCCGTGTTGGCGGCGGGAACACCCGAGTACACCGCCGACTGCAGGATGATCTCCTTGATCTCAGAGACCTCGAGACCGTTGCGCAGCGCCGCCCTCAGGTGCATCGCGAGCTCTTCGTGGTGGCCGTGGGCGATGAGCGAGGTGAGCACGGCGATCGAGCGCGAACGCCTGTCGAGGCCGGGCCGCGACCAGACATCGCCCCACGCCACGCGCGTGATGAAGTCCTGGAAGTCCGCGGTCAGCTCGGTCGTGTTCGCGATCGAGCGGTCGACGTGCTCGTCGCCGAGCACCGAGCGCCGCACCAGCATTCCCTGCTCCCAGCGCTCCGCGTCTGAGAGTCCTTCGTTGGTGGTCATGCTCTACCTTCCTGCCACGGAGCCGAAGAAGTCCAGCAGCAATGCGCCCAGCGCGGCGGGCTGCTCCGCGGCCGGCAGGTGCGAAGCATCCGGGATCATCTCGACACGGCCCTGCCGCACACCCGACGCGACCTCGACCGACGAAGCCTCGGGGGTCACGCCGTCGTGCTCGCCCCACGCCGCGAGCAGCGGCGCCTCGATCTCGCCCAGGCGCGCGGTCACGTCGTACGCGGCGAGCGCCTCGCAGCACAGCGCGTAGCTCTCGTCGTGCGCGTCCTGCAGCGCGTGCAGCAGACGCCCGGTGATCTCGGGCTCGCGCTCGATCGAGCCCGGCGCGAACCAGCGCTGCGCGGAGCCGATGATGAGCGTCGACGTGCTCTGCGCGCGCACCTGCGCGGCGCGTTCCTGCCACCCGGCCGGTGTGCCGACGGTCGCGCCCGAGCACACGATCGCGGCCGCCGCGACGAGCGACGGATGCCGCAGCGCGAGCTCGAGACCGACGGCTCCGCCGAGCGAGATCCCGGCGTAGAGCACACGCTCGTCGCCCTGCGCGCGCACCGCCTCGGCGACCGCGTCGGCGAGGTCGGCGACGGTGAACGGCGCGGCGGCGGGAGCGGATGCCCCGTGCCCGGGGAGGTCCCACGCGACGACCCGGTATCGCTCGGCGAGCAGCGGCACGACCTTCTCCCACAGGATCGTCGAGGTGCCGAGCGACGGACCGAGCACGACCAGCGGTGCGCCGGCCGGGCCCGCGGGGGCGGTGAAGGACAGGGATGGAACGGTCATTCTGCGTCTTTCGTGGGGGTTGCGGTGAGCCTGGCGGCCAGGCCCGTGTAGTTCGCGGGGTCGAGCAGGGCGTCGATGTCGAGGTCGGCGCCCGCCTCGGCGACCGCGGCGCGCACGAGGCCGTCGAGCGGCTCGCCGCGACCGGCGGCCGCGACGATCGCGCTCACCCGCGCTTTGCCGAGCAGCGGCGCGAGCACGATCGACAGCCGCTCGGCCACGATCAGGCCGTTCGTGAGGGCGAGGTTGGCGGCCACGGCGTCGGTGTCGACCCGCAGGCCCGCGACGAGAGACGCCGCGTTCGCGGACGCGCCGAGCGCGAGGCGCAGCAGTTCCCGCAGGGTCGGCCACTCCGCGTGCCACGCGCCGTCGGGGCGCTCGTCGACGGCGAGCGCGGCTGCCAGGTGCAGGGTCGCGCCCAGCTGCGGCGCCCGCAGCGCCGCCGAGCGCACCAGCACGGATGCCGCGGGGTTCTGTTTCTGCGGCATCGCCGACGAGCCGCCGCCCGAGCCCTCGGCGAGCTCGCCGATCTCGGTGCGACTGAGGGTCGCGACGTCCGCGGCGATCACGCCGAGCGCGTCGATCGTCTGCACGAGCGCGTCGCCGAGCTCGGTCACCGGCCACCGGGTCGTGTGCCACGGGGCATCCGGCGTCGAAAGGCCCAGCTCGGCGGCGAAGGCCGCAGGAAGGGCCGCGGCCGCCGACGCCCCCGCGATCTCGACGAACGAGGCGAGCGTGCCGCCGGCCCCGCCGAGCTGCGCCGGCAGCTCGACGGCCGACAGTCGCGCGATCGCGCGTCGCACGCCGCGCCGCCAGGTCGCCGCGCGCAGGCCGACGGTGGTCGGCACCGCGTGCTGGGTGAGCGTGCGGGCCGCGGCGACCTCGTCGCGGTGCGCGGCGGCGAACGCGGCAAGCGCCGTGTCGGCCTCGCGCAGCGACGCGAGCACGCGCGCCGAGGCCTCACGGGCGACGAGCATGAGCGCCGTGTCGACGACGTCCTGGCTGGTGGCGCCTCGGTGCACCCACGCCCGGGCGGACTCCGGCACGCGCTCGGCCAGCAGCCCGACGAGCGGGATCACGGGGTTGCCGCCCGCGACGGATGCCTCCGCCAGCGCGCGCACGTCGATCCCGTGACCGCGGCACAGGGCTCCGCGGTCCGCCCAACCGAGCGCCGACGCCAGGGCGTCGACCTTCTCTGCGGGGGCGGCGCCGACCGCAGCGTACGCGCGGGCGAGAGCCACCTCGGCCGTCACGAGCGCGTCGAGGCAGGCGGCATCCGTCACCGTGTCATCGTGACCCACGGTCACCGGGGCCATCAGGCCCTCGTCGAACGTCATGGGCACATTCTCTTCCTCTGCAGGTTTCGCCGCACGCGGCGGGGCCCGCCCGCGTCAGAAGGCGATGAAGACCGTCTCGTTCTCGCCCTGCAGCCGGATGTCGTGCCGCAGACTGCCGTCGGCGAGGCGCGTGGCGACCAGAGTGGCGCGCTCGTCCGGCGTGAGCTGCGACAGCAGCGGGTCGGCATCGAGCGCCGCCTGGTTCTCGGGAAGGTAGATGCGCGTGACGAGCTTGTCGGGAAGACCGCGGGCGAAGACGGCGACGGCGTAGAACGGCGCCTCGCCCGAGACCGAGCCGGGGTTGACCGTCCAGAACTCGTAGTGGCCCTCGTCGGTGGTCGCCGCGCGGCCGAAGCCCGTGAACGTGTGGTCGTCGCGGCGGCGCGACCCACGGCCGCGCGAGATGTTGCCGTCGGCGTCTGCGCTCCAGATCTCGACAAGGGCGTCGGGGATCGGCGCGCCGGCGCCGTCGAACACGGTGCCGCCCAGCAGGATCGCGCCCGGCGTGTGCGGGAAGACGACCTCATGCATCTTGGGGTAGACGGTCCCGAAGGCGAAGAACGGCCCGATCGTCTGGCCGGGCGTCGCCGGGAGCTGCTCGGCGCCCTGCAGGTCGGAGGTCAGTGTGCGTGCCATCTCAGTGCTCTCCCTCGGGCTCGAACCACGTGGCATCCGGGCCGTCGACGACGATGTCCCAGCGGTAGCCCATCGAGAACTCGGGCACCGTGAGGTCGTGGTCGTACGTGCCGACGAGCCGGTCGCGGTCCTTCTGGCTGCGGATCGTGTTGTAGATCGGGTCGAGCGCGAACAGCGGGTCGCCCGGGAAGTACATCTGCGTGACGATGCGCTGGGTGAAACCGCCGCCGAAGACCGAGAAGTGGATGTGCGCGGGACGCCACGCGTTGACGTGGTTCTTCCACGGGTACGGGCCGGGCTTGATCGTCGTGAACTTCCAGAAGCCGCTGTCGTCGGTGACGATGCGCCCGGCGCCGGTGAAGTTCGGGTCGAGCGGGGCGGGGTGCTGGTCGCGCTGGTGGATGTACCGGCCCGCCGCGTTCGCCTGCCAGATCTCGATCAGCTGGTTGGGGATGGGCCGCCCCCACGAGTCGAGCAAGCGCCCTTCGACCGTGATGCGCTCGCCCTGCGGCTCGCCGGTGTGCTGCAGGGTGAGGTCGGACTCGATCGCCGCGACATCGCGCTGGCCGTAGGCGGGCGACCACAGCTCGATCGTCTCGGGGTCGACCAGGCGCGGGTTCTTGGTGGGGTGGCGCAGGATGCTGGAGCGGTACGGCGGGAAGTCGTACATCGTCTGGCGCAGCTTCTCGCCGGCGGCCTCACGGCGCTCGTACCGGGCGTGCAGGTCGGCGATCTCCTGGTTGATCTGCGACTGCGGCGGCATGTCGGCCGAGGCGAGCAGCGACTCGGGAGCCGCCGCGGTCTGTTCGAGGACGACGGAGGACGAGAAGGTCTCGCTCGCCTGGTCGGTGTCGGTCATGGCTGTCTCCTTCGACGTGCCCGCCGATTCGCGTGGCACAACACGAAGATCGTGTCAGCGTCCGCGCCGCATTCGACGCCTGATTCCCACTCCGCGGGAATCAGGAGTCGCGCAGCGCGGCGCGCAGGTCTTTCGCCGACTGCAGGACGAGGCCGCTCAGACGCCTCTCGTCGGCGATGTCGAGCCGCACGACCACGCCGATCGCGATGGGCGGCAAGCCTTCGACCCGCGCGAGCGGCGCCGCGACCGACATGTTGCCGAGGGTCATCTCTTCTCGCGTGGTCGCGTAGCCGCGGCTGCGCGAGCGCGCGATGTCGGCGCGCAGTTCCTCGGCCGATGTGATCGACCGCGTGGTCTCGCGCTCCAGCGGCACCGCGAAGTAGCGCTCGAGCCACGCCTCGTCGCGCGTCGCCAGCAGGGCCTTCCCGACGCCGGTGGTGTGCAGCGGATGCCGCCCCCCGATGCGGCTCAGCGTGGGGATCGCTCCCTGACCGGTCACCCGCCCGACGAACAGTGCGGTCGCCGTCTCGGGAGTCGGGGCATCCAGCACGGCCAGATGCACGTTCTCGCGCGTGGCCTCGTACAGCCGCGACATGTGCGGAAGCGCCGTCTCGCGCAGCCGCAGCGACAGCGGCGACAGCTCGCCGAGCTCCCACAGCTTCGATCCGATCGTGTACCGGTGCCCGGGCGTGCGGGTGAGCAGGCCGAACGCGGTGAGCTGCGACAGCAGCCGGTGCAGAGTCGAGGACGGCAATCCAGTGAGCTCGCCGATCTGCGTCGCCGAAAGTGCCGGGTCGTCGTCGGTGAAGCACTCGAGCACGCGCATCGCACGCGTCAGTACGCCTTCGCCGCTGTCCACAGATTCTCCTCCCTCAACAGGCTACCGGTCCCCCGGGCCGCTCTCTTCGAGCCGGCTGAACGTCGGCTGGGCCCGAACGGCGCGCGTGGCATCCTGGGGCATGGCCAACTCGCCGTCGGGGGACTCCGCGATCGACCGCGTCGTGCGCGTGCTCGAGACGTTCACGATCGACCGCACGGTGCAGACCGCCTCCGAGATCGGCCGACGCGCCCGGCTGCCGTCGTCGACCGCGCACCGCCTCGTGGACGGGCTCATCGAGGCCGGACTGCTCGAGCGCGACGACGAGCACCGCGTGCGCCTCGGCATGAGGCTGTGGGAGCTCGCCCTGCGCGGCTCGCACGCCCTGCGACTGCGGCAGGCGGCGCTGCCGCACATGGAGCGGGTTCAGGCGCGCATCCGCGAGCACACGCAGCTGGCGGTGCTCGAGCAGGACTCGGCGCTGTTCCTCGAGCGGCTCTCGCACCCCGACGCGGGCGCCAACATCACCCGCATCGCGGGGCGGCTGCCGCTGCACGCCTCGTCGTCGGGGCTCGTGCTGCTCGCCTTCGCGCCCGAAGAGCTGCGTGAGCGCGTGCTGGCGGCGCCGCTGGCGCAGGTGGCGAAAGAGACGGTGACGGATGCCGCAGCCCTGCGCCGCCTGCTCGCCGAGGTGCGGCGCACGGGCGTGGCCGTCGCGCCCGGGTCGATCGAGGCTGTGTCGACCGGCATCGCGGTGGCGGTGCGGGATCCGCGCGGAGAGGTCATCGCCGCCCTCTCGGTGGTGCTGCCCCGGGACGCCCCGACCGAGCAGGCGGTGACAGAGCTCGTGCGCGCGGCGCGCGGCATCCGCTCTTCGCTCTCAGCCGACCTGCGCTAGCTCGACCGCTCCTTCGCCGTCGACTACGGTCGCCGTCGACTACGTTCGCCGTCGAATGCGTTCACCGTCGAATACGCGTGTTCCCGCCGAACAACCACGCTGCCCACGCGAATGACGTGGTTGCTCGGCGAGAACGCACGGTTTCGACGGGGTGGGCGGGACGCATGCGCAGAATGGATTCCCGATCAATGGGCAGACCGGTCGAACCAGCGACGGTCGGATACACACTGGGACGCAGCATCCGAACCGTCGAAGGAGACGACATGACCGAGACCGTGCGCACCCGCGTGGCCATCGTCGGAGCGGGCCCCGCGGGGCTGCTGCTCAGCCACCTGCTCGCCGCGGCGGGCATCGAGTCGGTCGTGATCGACCAGCGCAGCCGCGACCAGATCGAGCACACGATCCGGGCGGGCATCCTGGAGCAGGGCACGGTCGAGGTGCTCGACGGACTCGGCGCGTTCAGCCGCGCGCGCACCGTCGGGCAGCGGCACGACGGCATCGAACTGCGGTTCGCGGGCGAGGGGCACCGCATCGACTTCGCCGGCCTGGTCGGTCGCGGCGTGTGGCTCTACCCGCAGCACGAAGTGCTGAAAGACCTCATCGCGGCGCGGCTCGCCGCCGGACAAGATCTGCGGTTCGGCGTCACGGCGCTGCGCGTCGAGGGCGTGGCCTCCGATCGTCCGCGCGTGTTCGCGACCACAGCCGACGGCGACCCGCTCGAGATCGACGCGGAGTTCGTCGTCGGCGCCGACGGATCCCGCTCGGTCGTGCGCACCGCCGTCACCGGGTCGTCTGCGGGCGGGTATTTCCGCGAGTACCCCTTCGCGTGGTTCGGCATCCTGTGCGAGGCGCCGCCGAGCGCGCACGAGCTCATCTACTCCAACTCGCCGAACGGCTTCGCCCTCATCAGCCAGCGCAGCGCCACCGTGCAGCGCATGTACTTCCAGTGCGACCCCGACGTCGACCCCGCCTCGTACTCCGAGCAGCAGCTGTGGCACGAGCTGCAGTCGCGCGTGCCCGGCACGACCCTCAACGAGGGCCCGATCTTCCAGCGCGACGTGCTGCGCTTCAGAAGCTTCGTCGCGCACGAGCTGCGCCACGGGCGCGCGGCGCTCGTGGGCGACGCGGCGCACACCGTTCCGCCGACCGGCGCCAAGGGCATGAACCTCGCCGTCGCCGACGTCATCGTGCTCGAACGCGCGCTGCGCGCGCTGCTTCTCGAGAACGACGAACGCCTGATCGACGCGTACGCCCCCACGGCCCTGCACCGCATCTGGAAGGCACAGCACTTCTCGTGGTGGATGACCTCGATGCTGCACACGACGACGGATGCCTCGGACTTCGACCGGCTTCGCCAGGTCGGCGAGCTGCGCTCGGTCGTCGAGTCCGAGGCGGGCAGGCGCTACCTCGCCGAGGCCTACACGGGGTGGCCGCTGGAGGGACTGGCGTAGGGCCCCAGTGCCTTGGCGACGCGCCGAAGACGGCGGCTCAGCGTGAGGCGGCGATGCGCGCGGCGACCTCGGTGCGCAGCATCCGCGCCGAGATCGTGCCGCACACCAGCAGCGCGAGCACCGCGACCAGCACGACCAGCAGCGGCGCCGCCCACGAGCCGGTGAGCTCGTGCAGCCCGCCGAGGGCGAGCGGGCCGATCGCGGCGACACCGTAGCCGAACGACTGCACGAGTCCGGAGCGGCCCGCGATCGTGTGCGCGTCGGGCCCGAGCGACGTGAACGCGATGAAGACGACGGTGATGCCGGCGCCTTGCGCGAGGCCGCCCACCGCGCACCACGCCAACCACGCCGACGGGGCAAGGACGAACCCGAGCGGCACGACGAGCCACGCCAGGCCCACCGTCAGAAACCCCGCCGCGAGCGACGCCCGGATCGTGAGGATCGGGACGAGCAGCGCCCCGGCGATGCCGAACACCTGGAAGATCGACGCGATCGCCCCCGATGCCGCGCCCGAGAAGCCCTGGTCCGAGAGCATCGACGGCAGCCACGCCGTCACCCCGTAGAACGCGAACGCCTGACCCGCGAACGCGACGGCGAGCAGCAGCGTGGGCCCGTGCCTCCACGCCGAGCCGCGATCGCGGCGATCGGATGACGCGGCGCCGCCGTCGGGGCGCGCGACGAACGCCGCTCGAAGCCCCCGCAGCGGGATCCAGCACACCAGCGCGGCGATCGCGAAGCACGACCACGTCGTGAGCGCCCATCGCCAGCCGACGGCGTCGGCGAGGGGGGCCGTGGCGAGCGTGACCGTCATCGTCCCGATGTTGAGCGCCGAGGTGTAGACGCCCGTCATCGTGTGTGCGCGGTGGCCCGAGAACTCGCGAGCGATGATCACCGGGATCACGACGTTGCCGACCGTGAGGAACAGGCCCATGATCGTCGTGCCGATGAGCGCCCACTCGATGCCGCCCGCGACGCGGACGAGGCATCCGAGGATCGAGCCGACCAGCGTGACGGTCATCGCGAAATTCGCGCCGCCGCGGCGCACGAGCGCGACCGCGGCCGGCGCGAACACCGCGAAGCACAGCACCGGGATGCTGGTGAGCAGCCCCACGACGGCGGCGGTGACCCCCAGGTCGGCGCCCATCTCGCGCGCGACCGGCGCGACCGCGAGGAACGGCGCCCGCAGCATCGCCGCCGTGAGCACGATGACCGCGACGAGCGCGGCATAGTACGCCGTGCCGCGGCGCGCGGGGCCGCCGGTCGAAGGAGTCATCGCGCCCACGCTAGTCCGCTCCTCCGGCGGCGGGCATCGTCGATCTCGTTGGGCGGGTGCCGCAGCGCGGAGGCGACAGGATCAGCTCGTCGCCCGGAGCCGCGCGCGTTCGCGAAGAGCGCGCGGCGAGGGGGCTCCGACCGGTGCCGGGGCACCGGATGCCGGGACGCGGCCTTGGCGATCCCGCGCGGCTCGGATAGTCTCACGCCTCGTGACCGACACCGCCGCCGACCGCCGCACGAACATCGCGCTGCTGCTGGTGGCCGTATGCCTGGTCGCGGCGAACATGCGCCCGACGATCACCGCGCTCGGTCCGCTGCTCGACCAGATCGGCGCCGACACGGGCCTGTCCGTCGCGACCCTGGGCGTGCTCGCCGCGGTGCCGCTCGCCGCTTGGGCGCTGTTCTCGCCCGTCGCACACACCCTGAGTCGCCGGTACGGTCAGCCGCGCGCGCTGCTCGGGTCGCTGATCGTGCTCGCCGCAGGCACGCTCGTGCGGTCGATCCCGGGCCCGGTCGCGAGCCTGTGGATCGGCACCGCCCTCATCGGCATGGCCCTGGCGATCGTCAACGTGCTCATGCCGGCCGTGGTCAAGCGCGAGTTCCCCGGCCGGATCGCCGGCGTCACGGCGCTGTACTCGGCACTGCTGGGCGGCTTCGGCGCGATCTCGTCGGGTGTCGTGGTGCCCATTTCGCACCTCGAGATCGGCGGCGACCCGGCGGGCTGGCGCTTCGCGCTGCTGATCACCGGCGGCGTGCTGCTGCCGTTCGGCATCGGCGTGTGGTGGTGGACGCATCGCCGCTCAGGCCACATCCACGTGCGCTCCCCCGAGCACCACGGACGCACGGGCATCTGGACCGACCCGGTCGCGTGGCTCGTCGCCGCGTTCATGGGGCTGCAGTCGGCGACGTTCTACATGCTCGTGACGTGGCTGGCGGCGATCTCGATGTCGACGGGGCGCTCCGAGGTCGTCGCCGGGTTCGACGTCATGGTCTACCAGCTGTTCTCGATCGTCGGCTCGCTGCTGCTGCCGCTCACGCTGCGCGGGCGCGTCCAGCGCGTCGTGCCCGCACTCATCCCGTTCGTCGGAATGATCGGCGCGGTGGGACTCATGGTGGCCCCCTCGGGCGTGCTGCTGTGGGGCGCGATCCTCGGGCTGTTCGGCGGCGCATCGCTCGCGATGGCGCTCACGCTCGTGTCGCAGCGCGCTCGCGACCACGACGCCTCGGCCGCCCTGTCGGGCATGTCGCAGTCGGTCGGGTACTTCATCGCCGCGTTCGGCCCGATCGTCTTCGGCGGCCTGCACAGCCTCACCGGCGGCTGGACGGCGCCGCTCACGCTCCTGCTCGCCGTGCTCGTCGTGCTGGCGGTCGTCGGCGTCTTCGCCGGTCGCGATCGGTTCGTGCTCGAGAAGCGCTGACGGCTCGCGAAGCGCTGACGGGCTGCGCCGCGCGCGGTTCAGTCGGCCTCGGGCGCCCCTGCCAGCGCGCGCAAGTGCTCCTTGAGGCGCGCGATGTCGTCGTCGCCGAGCACCGCGAACGCGGCCGCCTCGGCGCGCTCGGTCGCGACGCGCGCGTCGGCGCACAGCGCCCGCCCCGCGTCGGTCGCGACGACGACGTTGACGCGCCGGTCGGCGGCATCCGGCTCGCGGCGCACGAGGCCCCGGCCCTCGAGCTCGTCGATCAGCGCGACGAGCTGGCTCGGGTCGAGGCGCAGGAACTCCGAGAGCTCGCGCTGGTTCGGGCGCTCCGCGCTGACGGCGAGAGCGAGCACGGAGTAGGAGCGCACCTTGAGCCCGAGCGGGCTCAGCACCTCGCTCGCCGCCGCGAGCGACAGGGCGTTCGCGCGGGCGAGCAGGAACGCGGCGTCCTCGCCGACGGACGTGCGCCACAGCCGGTCGAGGCCGCCGGCCGCACGCACCGCGGGGGTCGGCTGCTTCGGATTCGGCATGAGCACATGGTAATCGTTTCTTAGCAGATTCCAATCATTGACTTTCTCAATGATTTAGGTTTTCATGTCAGTACCAGCGAAGGAGCATCCATGTCACTCGAAGGCAAAGTCGCCATCGTCACCGGGTCGGGGCGCGGCCTCGGCCTGTCCTACGCGCGTGAGCTCGCACGTCAGGGCGCGGCCGTCGTCGTCAACGACGTCGACGCGCAGATCGCCGCCTCGGCCGTCGCCGCTATCGAGGCGGACGGCGGCAGGGCCGTCGCCGTGGTGGCTCCGGTCGGCCCGACCGAGACGGCGAAGCAGCTCGTGCAGACCGCGGTCGACACGTTCGGGCGCCTCGACATCCTCGTCACCAACGCGGGGGTCCTGCGCGACACCGTGCTGTGGAAGATGAGCGACGACGACTTCGACACCGTGATCGGCGTGCATCTGCGCGGCACGTTCACATGCGTGCGCGAGGCGGCGATCTATATGCGCGAGCACGAGATCCCCGGCCGCATCATCACGATCGGCTCCCCCACCGGCCAGCGCGGCAACTTCGGCCAGACCAACTACGCCGCCGCCAAGGCCGGCATCGTGGGCATGGTGCGCACGTGGGCGCTCGAGCTCAAGCGCGCGGGCATCACCGCGAATGCCGTGATCCCCGTCGCGGCGACCGCGATGACCGCGACCGTGCCGTACTTCGCCGCCGCCGTCGAAGCCGACGCCGCCGGAGAGCCGGTGCCCGCATTCTTCCGCCACGACCTCGGATTCGGCACCGCCGACGACGTCGCGGGGCTGATCGCCTACCTCGCCTCCGACGAGGCGGCCGGCGTCACCGGCCAGGCGATCGGCATCGGCGGCGACCGCCTGCAGCTGTGGTCGCACCCCGAAGCCGTCGTCACCGAGTACCACGAGGGCGGCTGGTCGTACGACGTGCTCACCGAGCGGTTCCCCGCCGCGACCGGCGGTTCGCTGCAGGGCGTCGGTGAGAAGTTCCCCCCGCTGCCGGAAGATCTGCAGCGGCCCACCGCGTGATCGACGGATGCCCCGGCCCGCGCCGTGCCGCGGCATCCACCCGTCTTCCTCCCACCCCCGCGACCGCAACGGAGCGAACATGACGCGTTACGAACCCGCCATCGATCTCGAGGCGATCGCCGCGATCGACGTGCACGTGCACATCGAGGTCGACGCCCACGGGCATGCATCACTGCCCGACGACCTCGTCGAGGCGGCGTCGAAGTACTTCAGCGCCGACGGCCCGCGGCCCGATCTCGACAGCGTCGCCGCGTACTACCGCGAGCGCCGGATGGCGGCGGTCGTCTTCACGGTCGACGCCGAGACGCAGCTGGGGCACGAGCCCGTCTCGAGCGAGGAGATCGCCGAGGGCGCCGCGCGCAACAACGACGTGCTGATCCCGTTCGGCTCGGTCGACCCTCGCCGTGCGGACGCGGTCGACCGCGTGAAGCGCCTCATCGACGACCACGGCGTGCGGGGCTTCAAGTTCCACCCGACCGTGCAGGGCTTCGATCCGAGCGACGAGCGGTACTACCCGATCTACGAGACGCTGCAGGGTGCGGGCGTCGTGGCGCTCTTCCACACCGGCCAGACCGGCATCGGCGCCGGCATGCGCGGCGGCCGCGGGCTGCGGCTCGGCCTGTCGAACCCGATGCTGCTCGACGGGGTCGCCGCCGACTTCGGCGACCTGCAGATCATCATGGCCCACCCCTCGGTGCCCTGGCAGGACGAGGCGATCTCGGTCGCGACCCACAAGCACAACACGTGGATCGACCTCTCGGGCTGGAGCCCGAAGTACTTCCCCGAGTCGCTCGTGCGCGCCGCGAACTCGTACCTGCGGTCGCGCATCCTGTTCGGGTCGGACTTTCCGCTGCTGACGCCCGACCGATGGATGAAGGATGCCGAGGCCGGCGCCCTCTTCAAGCCCGAGGTGCTCCCCGGCATCGTGAAGGACAACGCCGCGCGCCTGCTCGGACTCGGGGCCTGACCCGTGCCCGGCTTCGCCGTCGACACCGCGATCGGACTGGATCCGTACGGCTTCGCGCGGACGCACCTGAGCGAGCCCGCGCGGATCGCCCTCGAAGGGCTGCGTGAGACGCTCGACCGCGACATCCTGCCCCTCATGGCCCACGCGTGGGAGACGGCGACGATGCCGGATGCCGTGCTCGGCGCGCTCGTGCCGCTCGGGCTCATGCAGCCCGACGGGGTGTCTGCCGAAGAGGCGCGCTCGACGCTGTTCTCGGGCTTCCGCAACTACGTGCTCGCGCGGGCCGACGTGTCGGTCGCGACGATCTACAACGCGCAGTCGGGGCTGTTCCGCGCGACCGTCGCGCACGGCGGGTCGCCCGAGCAGGTCGCCCAGCTCGATCCGCTGATCCGCTCGTTCGCCGTGAAGGGCGTCTTCGCGCTCACCGAGCCCGGCCACGGATCCGACATCGCGGGGGGCCTTTCGACGACCGCCCGGCGCGACGGCGACGGTTGGGTGATCGACGGCGCGAAACGCTGGATCGGCGGGGCCGTGACGGCCGACGTGCTCGCCGTCTTCGCGCGCGATGTCGCCGACGGTGAGGTCAAGGCCTTCCTCGTGCCGGCGGACGCCGAAGGCGTCACGCTCCAGACGATCGGCGGCAAGGTGGCGCTGCGGCCGATGCAGAACTCCGAGATCACGCTCACCGGCGTGCGCGTCGGCGACGACGCGCGCCTCGCCCGCATCGACTCGTGGCGCGACGTCGCCCGGGTGCTGCGCGCGATGCGCTCCGACGTCGCGTGGATCGCGACCGGGCTCCAGGCCGGCGCGCTCGACGCCGCCGTCGCCTACGTGCGCGAGCGCGAGCAGTTCGGCCGGCCGATCGGCGGGTTCCAGCTCGTGCAGGAGAAGCTGGCGCGCATGCTCGGCAACCTCACGGCGTCGCTCGGCATGGTCGTGCAGCTGTCCATCCGGCAGGACGCCGGCGAGTTCAGCGACGAGAACTCCGCGCTCGCCAAGATGTGGACGGCCCTGCACGCGCGCGAGACCGTGGCGCTCGGCCGCGAGGTCCTCGGCGGCAACGGCATCCTGCTCGAGCACTCCGCGGCCCGGTTCTTCACCGACGCGGAGGCCGTCTACTCGTACGAGGGCACGCACGAGATCAACGCCCTCATCGTGGGCCGCGCGCTCACCGGCTCGTCCGCGTTCGTGTGAGCGCGGCATCCGTCATCGACAACCAACGAAGGAGAACCCCATGACCACCACCGCCGCCTACGCCGACGCCGCGAGCCTCGCCGGAACCGACCTCGGCTGGTCGGAGTGGCTCGAGGTCACGCAGGATCGCGTCAACCTCTTCGCCGACGCCACCGACGACCACCAGTGGATCCACGTCGACCCCGAGCGCGCCGCAGACGGACCGTTCGGCGCCCCGATCGCGCACGGCTTCCTGTCGCTGTCGCTCACGGTCAAGTTCTGGTCGGAGCTGTTCGACCTCGAAGGCGTCACCACGAAGGTCAACTACGGACTCGACAAGGTGCGCTTCGTGTCGCCGGTGAAGGTCGGCTCGCGCGTGCGCGGCGGCGCGGTCATCGCCGAGGTCACCGAGGTGCCCGGCGGGTACCAGTTCGCCGTCGACCAGACGATCGAGATCGAGGGCGCCGCCAAGCCCGCCGTCGTCGCGCGGGGCCTGTACCGCTTCTACGCCTGAACCGGCCGCGCGCCCACCCACCTCGAAGGAGAGGACCGATGCACAACCACGGACTGGGCTCGTGGATGGCCAAGCGCCGCCTCAAGTCGCCCGATACGACCGCCCTCGTCTACGGCGACGGCTCGGTCATGACCTATCGGCAGCTCGCCGACGGCGCGGATCGCGTGTCGGCGCTGCTGTGGGGCCGGGGCATCCGCAAGGGCGACCGGGTCGCGTACCTCGGCGAGAACTCGCCCGAGTTCCTCGAAGTGCTGTTCGGGGCGGTGCAGCTGGGCGCGGTGTTCGTGCCGGTGAACACGCGCCTCGCCCCGCCCGAGATCGCCCACGTGCTGGGCGACTCGGGGGCGCGCGCGCTCATCCACGACCCGGAGTTCGCGGCGCGGCTCGAGCCCGTCCTCGAAGGCCTCGACGTGCCGCACGTGATCCAGACGGGCGAGGGCACGGCCGAGCGACCCGGACTCGCGCGCATCGTCCGCACCACGACCGCCGGCCACGCAGACGCCCAGGTCACGCTCGACGACGCCGCCGCGATCGTCTACACGTCGGGCACGACGGGCCGCTCGAAGGGGGCGGTGCTCTCGCACCAGAACCTCACGTGGGTGGCACTCAACTGCATCGTCGACTACGACGTGGTGTCGACGGATGTCGCGCTCATGATCTCGCCGCTGTTCCACGTCGCGTCGCTCGGTATGGGGGCGCTTCCGGTGATCCTCAAGGGCGGCACGCTCGTCCTCGAGAAGGGGTTCGATGCTGGACGAGCGCTCGCGCTCATCCAGCGGCACAGCGTGACGATGCTGAGCGGCGTCCCGACCACGTACCAGCTCCTCGCCGACCACCCGGACTGGGCGACGACCGACATCTCGTCGCTCGCGAAGCTCACATGCGGCGGCTCGGCCGTGCCCAATCGCATCCTCAACGCGTACGAGCAGCGTGGCCTGTCGTTCTCGCAGGGCTACGGCATGACCGAGACCTCTCCGGGCGCGACGGCCCTGTCGCCCGAGATGACACGCACCAAGCAGGGCAGCGTCGGGCTGCCCCACTTCTTCACCGACGTGCGCATCGCCGACGAGCACGGCGCGATGGTGCCGCGCGGCACCGTGGGCGAGATCGAGATCTCGGGCCCGAACGTGTTTCCCGGCTATCACGGGCTGACGGATGCCACGGCCGCCGCCTTCACCGCCGACGGCTGGTTCCGCTCCGGCGACCTCGGCTACCTCGACTCCGACGGGTACCTCTACATCTCGGACCGCCTCAAGGACATGATCATCTCGGGCGGCGAGAACATCTACCCCGCCGAGGTCGAGAACGTCATCAGCGATCTCGACGGCATCTCGGGGGTCGCCGTGATCGGCGTGCCCGACGACCAGTGGGGCGAGGTGCCATGGGCGATCGTGACGCTGCGGGACGGGGCATCCGTCACCACCGACCAGGTGCGCGCGCACCTCGACGGCAAGCTCGCGCGCTACAAGCTGCCCAAGAACGTCGTCGTCGTCGACGAGCTGCCCCGCACGGCCTCGGGCAAGGTGCGCAAGGCCGATCTGCGCGCGCGCTTCGCGGGCTGAGTCGCTCGTCGGGTCGTCCGGAAGCCGGAACGCGAACCCGGAACTCGGCACCCGCCGAGAGCGCGCGAACGACGGCGCAGCCCGGCGCGGAAGCGTCAATCGTGCGCTCTCGACGGCGTATGGGTCAGCCGAGCCGCGACCCGGTCAGCTGACCATCGCGGCGAAGTCCCTGATCGCGGGGAACGAGTACTCGCGGTGACGCCGCGTGAACAGCTCGGCCGAGCTGTCGGCCGGCCAGCCCTCGCCCATGTACTGGCGGGGCAGCCGCGGGTCGGCGCGCAGCAGCGCGAGCCAGTCGGCGACGAGCAGCGTGCGCGCCGTGAGCGGGGGCAGACCGGATGCCGCGTCATCCCGCTCCCAGTGCTCGATGAACTCGTGGTGCGCGCGTCGGATCCGCTCGACGTCCCACGCGTGGTGCACGGCCTCGACGATCGGGAAGCCGTCGACCTCGGTCGCGGCGAACGCAGTCAGCGCGCCCGCCGGCAGATCGCGCACCATCGCGCCGAGCGCGTGCGTCAGGTCGACCGAGCCCGGGGCGAGCCACAGCCCGTCGCGCAGCACCCCGAACCCCGACCAGGTCAGTGCGGCGCGCAGGCGATGGCGCAGGTCGCGCATGTGCTCGGGCAGCGTGAAGGTCACGAGGGTCCATCCGTCGCCCTGCGGCTCGAAGGGCGACGAGCTCTTGACGCGCTCGGATGCCTCGCGCAGCACCTCGTTGCCGTGCTCCGTGAGGACGAACCCGATCTCGCGGCCGAGCCGACGACGGTTGAGAAGGCCGCTGTGCACCATGCGGTCGAGGTTCGTGCGCACTGCGGGTGCGGCGATCCCCGCGCTCTCGAGCACGCCGATCAGCGTGGTCGCCCGCAGCGGAAGGAAGTAGCGGTCGCAGACGTACTCGCCGAAGAACGCCAGGAGGAGCTGGCGCGGCTTGCGCGAGAGGATCGTGGGCTCCGTCGCGAGCACCGCGGGAGCCGGTGCGTTCATGCCGCAGACGCGCCAGGCCGCACGGCCTCGCCGCGCTTGGCGCGCTGGATCTGCTCGTAGACGTGCGTGCGCAGCTCGGTGAATCGCGGCAGCGCGCGCGTGGTGATCTGGTCCCGTTCGGGAGCGAGGTCGATCGCGAGGTCCTCCTGCACCCAGGTGGGCGACTTCGACAGCACGACGACGCGCTCGCCGAGATACACCGACTCGTCGATGTCGTGCGTGACGAACAGGATCGACATGCCGCGCTCGCGGTGAAGGGTCCGCACCAGGTCTTCGAGGTCTGCGCGGGTCTGCGCGTCGACGGCGGCGAACGGCTCGTCCATGATGAGCACCTCAGGCTGATACGCGACGGCGCGCGCGATCGCGACACGCTGCTGCATCCCACCCGACAGCTGCCACGGATAGCTCTTCGACGCGTGGTCCAGGCCGACGGCGGTGAGCGCGTCGTCGACGAGCCGGTCGCGCTCGGCACGCGAGAGCTTCTTGTGCTTGAGGGGCAGCTCGACGTTGCCGCGCACCGTCAGCCACGGGTACAGCGACCGGCCGTACTCCTGGAACACGAGGGCCATGCTCGGCGGCGGGCCGGTGACCTTCTTGCCGTCGAGGACGACGGTGCCGGCGGTCGGCTTGAGCAGGCCCGCGATGCACTTGAGCAGCGTCGTCTTGCCGCAGCCGGAGGGCCCGACGATGCAGACGAGCTCGCCGCGGCGCATCGTGAAGCCGATGTCGCCGATCGCCTCGACGATGCCGGTGGACGACTCGTAGACCTTCTGGAGGCTCTGCACCTCGAGGAGCGTCGGTGTTGTCTGAAGCGCGTCAGGCACGCTCCACCTCCTTGATTCCGTGGTACCAGCGCAGCACTCTGCGCTCGACGAAGCTGAAGATCGCGGCCAGCAGCACGCCGATGAGGCCGAGCAGCAGGATGCCGCTCCACATCTCGGCGATGAGGTAGTTCCGCTGGAAAAATGCGATCTGGTAGCCCAGGCCGCTGGACGAGTAGAACATCTCCGAGATCACCATCATGATGAGCGCGACCGACAGCGTCTGCCGTACGCCCGCCATGATGCGCGGGCTCGCCGCCGGCAGGGTGAGCTCGAACAGTCGCTGCGCGGGGGTCAGCGAGTACGAGCGCGCCGTCTCGGTCATGACGCTGTCGGTCGCACGCACGCCCTCGATCGTGTTCAGCAGCACCGGCCACATCGACCCGAAGACGATCACGATGACCTTCATCGAGTCGGTCACGCCCATGAGAGCGACGAACACCGGGATCAGCACGGGCGGCGGGATCGCGCGGAAGAACTCCAGCAGCGGCTCGAGCAGCTCGCGCAACCACCGCACCAGGCCGATCAGGGTGCCGGCGGCGATGCCGATGACGACGGACAAGATGATCGCGAGCGCGAGGCGCCCCAGGCTGGGCAACACGTCGGTGACGAATCGCGGGCCGACCCACGTGTCGACGAACGCCTCGAGGATCGTGAGCGGACCGGGGAAGAACTTCGCCGGGGCGAGGGTCGCCCACACACCCCACAGCACCAGCAGGACGATGGGCAGTCCGATCGCGTAGAGCGTCGACTCGCCGATCTTCGCCCACACACGTGACGGCTTGGGCGGCGTGACGACCGTGGTCGTGTAGAGGGTCACAGGACCTCCTCCCCTCGCACCGACTGGTGCCACGACAGCGCGCGACGCTCGATGAAGCGGAACACGAGGTTGATGACGAGCCCCAAGATGCCGGTCACGATGACGATCGCGTACACGGTCGTGATGTTGCCGATGTTGTATGCCTTGAAGATGACCTGGCCCAAGCCCGGGTTGCCGATCGTCATCTCGGCGGTGATCGCGAGGATCAGGGCGACGGATGCCGCGAGCCGCAGCCCCGTCATGAGATACGGCAGCGCCGTGGGCAGCACGAGGCTGCGCAGCTGCTCGCCGCGCGACAGCCCGTAGCTGCGGGCTGTGTCGCGGGCGACGGTGTCGATGTCGGCGACGCCGTAGAGCACCTGCACGAACACCTGCCAGAAGCTCGCATAGATGATGATGACGAGCGCGGCCTGCGGCTGGATGCCGTACGCGAGGATCGCGAGCGGGATGAGCGCGACCGACGGGATCGGCCGCAGGAACTCGACGGTGGTGTGCGTCGCGCGACGCAGGAACGGCACGAGGCCGACGATCGTGCCGAGCACGACGCCCATCAGCGTCGCGGCGACGAGGCCGATTGCCCACGTCGACATGGTGCGACCGATGTTGCGCCAGAACTCCAGGTCGCGGGCCATCGCGCCCAGCTGCGCGAACGTGTCGGATGCGGACGGCAGCTGCGCGGCATCCACCATGCCCGCGATCGAGATGAGCTGCCATGTGGCGAGGAAACCCACCACGCCGAGCAGGCCGAGCAGGGACTTGCGCACCAGTCGCCGCGAGCGCCGACGCCTCACGCGCACAACGGCGGTGGGCGTCGGCGCCGCGACTGACGCGGAAGGAGCAAGAGTCATGAAGCGCTTCCGTGTGGGGAGGAACGGGGACGGATGCCGCGGCCCGGTGTGAGCGGCCGGGCCGCGGCATCCTCTTCCGCGTGTGCTTACGGCAGAGGCTGGATCAGCCGGTCGAAGTCGGGCTCGGCGTCGATGTAGGAGTACTCGACCGCGAGGCCGGCGAGGTCTTCGATGCCGGCGTCGCCGAGGTCGGCCGTGAAGGTCGGCAGCACGATGCCGGCCGCGGCCTCTTCGGGGATCTCGAGGTTCTTGGCGATCGCGGCGCGCACGGCGTCCTCGTTCTGCGCGGCGAAGTCGAGCGCCTCGGCCATCGCGGCCGCGTAGTCGGCGACGAGCTCGGGGTCGGAGTCGATCTTCTCCTGCGTGGTGAAGTTCGTGAGCACCGTGAGGCCCGGGATCGTGGCCTGGTACGGCGAGACGACCGACACGCCGCCGCCCGAGACCACCTGCCCGCGGAACGGGTCGGGCACCCAGCCGGCGTCGATGTTGCCCGCCTCGAGCTGCGCCTTCACGTCGGGGAACGCCACCTCGATGAACTCGATGGTCGACGAGTCGCCGCCGGCGTCGTCGACCGCCTTGCGGATCGTCAGGTCGCCCGCTGCGCCCAGGCTGTTGACCGAGACGCGCTTGCCTGCGAGGTCGGCCGGGCCCGCGATGCCCGCGTCGCCGAGCGCGACGACCGCGTTGACATCCTCACCGGTGGCGTTGCTCGAGGCGTAGTTGCTGAAGATGACGACGCCGAGATCCTGAAGGTCGGCGCGGATCGGACCCATGGGCTGACCGATCGCGAAGTCGATGTCGCCGGACAGCAGAGCGGGGATCGCCTGGGCGCCGCCCTGCGCGGGGACGACCTCGAGCTCGAGGCCGTGCTCGGCGAAGATGCCCTCGTCGATCGCGGCCCACAGGGCCCCGGTCTCGGCGATCGGAAGCGCCGCGACGCGGACGGTGCGCAGCTCGCCGCCGCCGGCGTCTTCGGTCGCGGTCGACGTGGAGGTGGGGGCTGCGGAGTCGGTGCAGCCAGCGAGTGTGAGGACGGCCGCGGCGCCGAGCGCAAGGGCGGCAAGAGCTTTCTTCATCGGTGAAGCCTCTCGGTGAACGTGATGGTGGGCGGGATCCGACCCGTCGACGCGCGCACTGCCTCGGCGCATACGCCTTCTCGCACGTCGCTGTGTCGGTCCTCACATCATCAGGCGGAGTCGGGGTTATTGTCAAGCTTTCTTTGACGCTCGTCATGAATTGGTTGAATGACGAAGGGTGGGGACGACAGACGTCGTCCCCACCCTCGATCAGCCGCCGCGCTTCAGCCGCGACGGATCCGCGTCATCGCTTGCCGGCGACCTTGTGCGTCGGATCCGACACGGCCGTCACGGTGACATGGCCATCGGCGACGGCCGTCACGCTCACGGTGATCGCCGCACCGGCCAATGCCGCGCCGGGCGTGAACGCCGCGTCCGTGGCGCCGTCGACCGGCGAAGCGTCGGCGAACCACTGGTACGACAGCTGCGCGCCGGGCGTCGAGGATGACGCGTCCGCGGTCAGCCGCACGCCCACCTTGGCGTTGCCGGCGATCGTCGGCCCGGACACCGCGACCCGCTCGGTCTCGCCGAACTCGAGCCAGGTGCCCTCGAGCTCGGTGTAGCCCTGGCTGGGCTTCGACCAGTCGCAGACCCCGTCCGGGAAGGCGACGAGCAGGCGCTGCCACTCGGCATCCGTCATCGCGGGGTAGTCCGCGCGCACGGGAGCCGTCGTCTGGCACTTGAGCACGTCCGCAGTCAGCGGCATGCCCGCCTCGGCCCTCGGCTGCGAGTGGTACGGGTACAGCTGGTTGCACGTCGAGTCCGCGTCGTAGTCCAGCACCTCCGAGATGAACGCGCCCGAGGCGTCGTAGCAGCCGTCGGTGAGGCCCGCCGGACGCGCCGCCACCGTACGCGCACGGTCACCCATGCCACCGGCCGCCATGATGTTGTCGAGCCACTTCTCGAGCTGCACGAGCGACGCGAGGCGCACCGCGTTCGTGACGCTCCCGATGTTCGGGCTCGTCCAGTTCACATGCGTGTCGGCGTTGCCGTAGGCCTGCAGCATCCGCTCGCGGATGATGGCCGAACGGTAACGCTCATGGAAGTCGCCCGTCGGGTCGGTGTAGGGGCGCATCTCGATGACAGGGATCGACGCGAGGCCGCCCGTCATCATGTTGACGCGACCGGTCGCGAACGCCCGCTCGATCGCGTCGACGCTCGCCACCGAGCGCGCCGCAGTGCGGACGCCGTCGACGTCCATGCCGCCGATGTTCTCGTTGACCGACAGGAACTGCTCGATCGAGATCGAGCCCTCCTTCAGCGCATTCAGGCCGTACTGCACGCCGACGTTGTCGGGCTCGACGCGCAGACCGCGGCCCTGCTCGTCGGTCCCGTAGACGTTCTCGACCATGTCGGCGATGGTGCAGCGCAGGCCCTCGGGGTTGGACGGCGACCAGCGGTCGGCGACGGGGATGGCCGCCGCGCAGCCGCGGTTCGGGTCGTCCACGCCGTCGAAGAACGTGAAGCCGATGCACGTGAACGTCGCCGCGTGACCTGTCACGGCCAGCTTCTGCGCGTCGGTCCAGCCGGCTCCGGCGGGCGTTGCCCAGTAGTTCTGCAGACCGCGGCAGTCGTGCCCGGCGATCGTCGTCGAGCGCTCGTCGGGGTAGCCGATCTCGCCGAGCACGCCGTCGAGGATGCCGGGGTAGTCGTTCGCGAGCAGCAGCTGCTGCATCGTGCCGGCCGAGCCGCCCGAGCCGATCGTGTACGTGACCGGACCGAACTCCTCGATGAGGTGCTCCTTGACCATCATCGCGGTCTCGGCGCTCGTGACGTCGTTGCAGTTCGTCGCGAAAACGTTGAGCGTCGACGATGCGACGGCGTAGCCGCGGCTGAGAAGCATGTCGTTCTCGACTCCGCCGGTGGACGTGCCCTGCCAGTACCCGACGCCGCACGCACCGCCGAAGGTGTAGGCGAGCCGGCCGTTCCAGCCCGCGATGTCCGCGAACGGGCTGGGCTCGTCGCCGCCCGGCTCATCCAGGATCGCGATCTCATACACGGCGCGGTTGATCGTGCCGCGCTCGATGCGCACCACGTACGGAACCGTCGTGCCGTCGATCGTCGTCGTGGTGGCGACGCCTGCCGGCACCGAGCCGTCGGTCGGGTAGTTCGCGAACTGCCCGGCCGTGGTGCGGTAGCGGTACGTGACCTTGGCCGCGGCGACGTGGCAGTCCGCATCGACCGACCCGAGGTTCCAGGGCGCTCCCGACGCCGTGCAGTACATCGGATGCTGCGGCCCCGAGAACACGGGGCCCGTGATGGGGTGGTTCTCGACCTCGAGCGTGGCGTCGACCTTGCCGTTGTGCGCGAGCACCTGCACCTCGCTCACGCCGAGCGGCAGACCCTCGACCAGGCCGACCAGCCCGTCGCCACTCGCGTGGAACGCGGCCGTCACATCGACGCCGGCGGCGACCACCCGCGCGTCCTTCTTCGTTCCCGAAACCGCGATCAGAGCGTCGCCGCCCGACACGCTGTCCGCCCTTCCCGACAGCACCTCGATCGACACGTCCGGGCGCGCGAGTGCTGCGCTCGGCGCCGCGAGCAGGCCGAGGGTGAGGCCGCCGATGGCCACAGCAGATGCCAGGATGCGTGCGTTTCTGCGTCTCTTCATTGAAAACCCTTCATTCGACGTCATCGTCATGGGCGGCAGGTGCCGCTTGCGACACATGCTAGAAATTGTTGTGACGACCGTCAATGAAAGTTCAACTGATTGCGAGACGCCTTTCCGTCACGAGCTCGCCGAGCTCAGGGCTGATCGCGGCGATGTGCGAGCGCACGCGCTCCTCGGCAGCGGGCCCCAGCGCGTTGTAGCGCCCGGCGAAGAGAGCGCGGATGGCCACTCGCGGCCAGGGGTCGGGCAGCAGGGTGATCGGCAGCCCGGGGTCCACGCCGCGGAACGCCTGCCATGCCAGCATCAGGCGCGACCGCTCCGACAGTGCGTCGCGGAGCGTGCCGGGATCCGGCGCCGAGGTCAACTCGGCCTCGAAGTCGGCGTACTGCCGGACGACGGCGGCCAGATCCCACGCACGGGCGGGCCCGTCGAACGAGGTCTCGAGCGTCGCCCTCATGGAGGTGACGTCGTCCACCCCGATTGTCCGCAGCTGAGACATCGCCTCGCCGTCGTCGCGCAGGGGCGAGATCCACACCCCGTCGTACAGGGGGGCGAAGCCCAGCCACTTCAACCGCGACCGCGCGCTGTGCCGCACCGCGCGCCGGGACTCGGGGATCGAGAACGCGAGCACGCTCCACATCCCGTCCCACTCGGGTTCGTGGCATCCGAACGCATCGAGCCAGTCCGCCTCCTCTCGAACGATGCCGGTCGCGCGCTCGGTGAGCGAGTGGGTGGTGCGGCGCCCGACCCGCTCGAGGTCGAGCAGGCCCGTCCTCACCATGCGCGAGAGGGTCGCGCGCGCCGCGGGCTCCTTCATTCCGATGTCGCCCAGGGCCGCCACAAGCGCGCCGGAGGGCATCGGATCCGAGATGTCGAGCCAGTAGTCGCCGAAGAGGGTGAGCACTTGGCGAACGGGAGACCCGCGCCGGGCCCCGCCGGTCCGCGAGGCCGATGTCGCCGCGTCCATTCTGCCCATCCTCGCATCCGGGGAGGAGCGCCGCCACAGGGGCTCGCGCCGGCCGACGCCTGACGAGCCGAGCGCGGCGTGGCCGGCGGTCTACAGCGGGTACTGCCCCGGCTCGCGGCGGATCGTGATCCACCGCGTGTCGGTGAAGGCGTCGATGTTCGCCTGCGCCCCGCCGTGGCGCGACCCGGTCCCGGACGCCGGCGCCCGAGAGTCTCGGGGCGACGGACGAATCGGCATCCGTCCCGTCGACGCCTGCCGAACCGGATGCCCCGACCGAATGAGAAGGACAGAGATGACAATCACGCAGATCGAGACCTCGTTCACCGACCGGCTCGTGGACGACGTGCAGGCCATCGCACACGACGGCCTGTCGGAGGCGGACCTCACCCGCGCGAAGGCCGCGCTCATCGACTACCTGGGCGTCGCCCTCGCGGGCACCTCGGAGGAGTCGACGAGGATCGCCCGGGCGTTCGCCGAGGCCGAGGGCGGCAACCCGCGCTCGACGCTGATCGGCACCACGACGAAGACGTCGATGTCGCAGGCATCGCTCGTGAACTCGATCGCGGCGCACGCCCTCGACTTCGACGACACCAGCATCTTCGTCGGCGGCCACGCGACCTCTGTCATCATGCCCGCCGCGCTCGCGGTGGGTGAAGCGCTCGGCAGCTCGGGTCGGGACATCCTCGCGGCGTTCTCTGCGGGGGTGCACGCGATGTCCGTCGTCGGCCTCGCGACCGGCGAGCAGTCGTACGCGAGAGGCTTCCACAACACCGGCACCGTCGGCGTCTTCGGGGCGGCAGTCGCCGCCGGGGTGCTCGCGCAGCTCGACGACGACGGGTTGCGCCGCGCCCTCAGCCTCGCCGCGACCCAGGCCTCGGGCCTCAAGGTGGTCTTCGGCACCATGGGCAAGCATCTCAACGCAGGACGCGCAGCGGCGAACGGGGTGTTCGCCGCCCTCGCCGCGAAGGACGGCTTCACCGCCCCCGACGACGGGATCGAAGCGGCTCGCGGGTACCAGTGGACCCACAGCGACCGCCTCGACATCGAGCGGGTCGATCGAGAGCTGGCCGGACGATCCGGCATCTGGGGCGTCGTCGCCAAGCGGCACGCCTGCTGCCACGGCACGCACTCCGCCGTCGAGTCGATCCGGGCGGCGAAGGCTCTGCGGGACTTCGCCGACGACGAGATCGTCTCCGTCGTCCTCACCGCCCGGCCCATCGTGCGGGGCACCTGCGACATCCCCGAGCCGGTGACGGGCCTCGAGGGCAAGTTCAGCCTCCGCTACGTGTCGGCTCTCGCGCTCGCCGACGAGCCGACGACGAGCGAGGGCTTCACCGACGAGAAGACGCAGGATCCGCGCCTCGTGGCGCTGCGCGACAAGGTCGAGGTGCAGGTCGCCGAGGGCCTGAGCTTCGGGGAGACCCGCGTGAGCGTCTCGCTCGTCGACGGCACGCGGATCGACACGAACGTCAACGCGATCGCCCCCGTCGAGGACGCCGACCTCGACGCGCACCTGGAGGCGATCTCGCTGAAGTTCGCCGACCTCGCGGACCTCCTGATCGGCGCGGATCGCGTGGCTCGCGTGCTCGGGATCGCGCGGGGCTTCGAGAATGCGCAGTCCTGCGACGAGCTCAACCGGCTGCTGGCCGTCGAGTGACCGAGTCGTAGCCGGCCGGCCCAGCACGCTGGTGTCCCGCTGGTCGGGACTGGACATCCGATCCCTATGGACAATCCCTATGGACATAGGTAAAGTTCTTCTCGGCCGCACCGGCGCGGCGCAAGAACCGAGAGGAATGGACCTCCAGTGGCTACCAGCACCCCCGCTCCGAACAAGGCCGCATCTCGCGAGCTCGTCAGCGACTTCTCGCTGGAGATGACCGGAAAAGACGTGCCCGGACTCGAAGCGGCACGCCACGCGATCCCCGCCGGAACCAAGATCAACGTCACCTTCCTCGGCAACGAAGACCTCGACATGCGCGTCTCGGCCGCCAAGGCTGTGCGCGACCTGGGCTTCGTGCCCGTGCCCCACATCTCGGCCCGCCGCCTCCAGTCGCAGGACCAGCTCGAGGAGTTCCTCGGCCGCCTGCAGGAGGTCGGCGCCACCGAGCACGTGTTCGCCGTCGGCGGCGACCCGGCCGAGCCCGAGGGCCCCTACGCCGACTCGCTGAGCGTGATCCGAACCGGCCTCCTGCAGAAGTACGGCGTGCGCGAGGTCTCGATCGCGGGCTACCCCGAAGGTCACCCCGACATCGAGGCCGACGTGCTCTGGCGCCACCTCGAGGACAAGTCGGCTTCCCTCAAGGAGCAGGGGCTGGATGCGGTCATCCTGACCCAGTTCGCCTTCGACACCGACCCTGTCCTGGCCTGGATCAGCGGCGTCCGCGACCGTGGCATCGACACGCAGGTGCGCATCGGCACCCCCGGGCCCGCGGGCATCAAGCGACTGCTCGGCTTCGCACGCCGCTTCGGCATCGGGGCGAACGCGATGATCGTGAAGAAGTACGGCTTCTCGCTGACCAACCTCATGGGCACCGCAGGGCCGGACACCTTCGTCACCGACCTCGCCGCCCTGCTCGCAGAGCCGGCTCGCGAGGGCGGGTATGGCAACGTCAAGCTCCACTTCTACACTTTCGGAGGACTGCTGGCCACGAGCGAGTGGGCGAACGACTACCTCGCCGCACAGGCCTGAACCCCAGCCACTCCAGGAGCGCAATGTCACCCCACATCGAACCCCAGCGCGACCACGCCTGCCTGATCGTGCACGGCCCCGACCAGAAGGGCCTCGTCGCCGCCATCACGGCGCTGGTCACACGCAACGGCGGCAACATCGTCACGCTCGACCAGTACTCCGACAACCCCGAGGGCGGAGCGTTCTTCCAGCGGGTCGTCTTCCACCGCCCCGACCTGACCGCGGCGTACCCCGAGATCGAGGCGGACCTCGCCAAGACGCTCAAGCCGTACGGCATGCAGTGGCAGCTGACCGACCAGTCGATCCCCAAGCGCATGGCGATCCTCGTCTCCACGAGCGACCACTGCCTGCTCGAACTGCTGTGGCGCCACCGTCGCGGCGAGCTGGCGGTCACGATCCCGATGGTGATCTCGAACCACACCAACACCGCCGAGGATGTCCGCGGCTTCGGCATCCCGTTCTTCCACGTGCCCTCGCAGGGGCCCGACAAGTCGGCCGCCGAGGCGCGCATCCTCGAGCTTCTCGACGGCAACGTCGATTTCGTCGTGCTCGCGCGGTACATGCAGATCATCAGCGAGGACTTCCTCGACAAGCTGGGCGTGCCGGTGATCAACATCCACCACTCGTTCCTGCCCGCCTTCATCGGCGCCGCGCCGTACCGCAAGGCGAAGGAGCGCGGCGTGAAGCTGATCGGCGCGACCAGCCACTACGTGACGAAAGACCTCGACGAAGGCCCGATCATCGAACAGGACGTCTCGCGCGTCGACCACTCCATGACCGCCGCCGACCTGCAGGCGCGCGGCGCCTACGTCGAACGCGCCGTGCTGAGCCGCGCCGTGCAGTGGCACGCCGAGGACCGCGTCATCCGGCACGGAAACCACACCATCGTCTTCAGCGACAGGCCCTAGCCAAACCCCCAAGGTGCCGCACCCGCGGCATCCCGTCCGAACAGAGAGGTTCACTCCCGTGGCGAACAACCTCCAGGAACTCCTGGACCAGACCAACCCCGTGGAGCTTCTGCGCAACTCGCAGATCGGCTCGTACATCTACCCCGTGGTCCCCGCCGACTTCACGTCGTGGATCAAGGAGCAGCGCGCGTGGCGCGAGACGGCCGTGCTGTACGACCAGTCGCACCACATGGACAACGTGTTCCTCAAGGGTTCCGACGCGATCAAGCTCATCAGCGACACCGCGATCAACTCCGTGGCGAACTTCGCCGTGAACAAGGCCAAGCAGTACGTGCCCACGACCGCGTCGGGCCACGTCATCGGCGACGGCATCCTGTTCCGCGAAGCCGAGGACGAGTACACCTACGTCGGCCGCGCGCCCGCGTCGAACTGGCTGCTCTTCCACGGCGAGACCGGCGGCTACCAGAACCTCGACATCACCGTCGACCGTCGCTCGAACTCGCGCCCCTACGGCCAGGCCGTGTCGCGCCAGTACTACCGCTTCCAGATCCAGGGCCCGAACGCGTGGGCCGTGATCGAGAAGCTCAACGGCGGCCCGCTCGAGAAGCTCGGCTTCTTCAACATGTCGACGATGAAGATCGCCGGCAAGGATGTCCGCACCCTCCGTCACGGCATGGCCGGAGCCCCCGGACTCGAGATCTGGGGACCGTACGAGGACCACGGACTGATCCGCGACGCGATCGTCGAGGCCGGCAAGGAGTTCGGCCTGCTTCCGGTGGGCTCGCGCGCCTACCCGTCGAACACGCTCGAGTCCGGCTGGATCCCCTCGCCGCTTCCGGCCATCTACACCGGCGAGGCCGAGCGCGCCTACCGCGAGTGGCTCGGCGTCGACAGCTACGAGGCGACCGGCACGCTCGCAGGCTCGTTCGCCTCCGACAACATCGAGGACTACTACCTCACCCCGTGGGAGCTCGGCTACGGCTCGTTCGTGAAGTTCGACCACGACTTCATCGGCCGCGACGCGCTCGAGCAGATCGACCCGGCGACGCAGCGCAAGAAGGTCACCCTCGCGTGGGACGCCGAGGACGTCACGTCGATCTTCGGCTCGCTGTTCAACGTCGAGGGCCCGAGCTACAAGTTCTTCGACCTGCCGCTGGCGAACTACGGCTCGGCCAACTACGACGCCGTCGTCGACGCCGACGGCACGGTGGTCGGCTACTCGATGTTCACCGGCTACTCGTCGAACGAGCGCCGCGCGCTGTCGCTCGCGACGATCGACCCGAACGTCCCCGAGGGCACCGAGCTGCGCGTCCTGTGGGGCGAAGACCCCAACACGACCAAGGCCACGGTCGAGCCGCACGTGCAGCTGCCCGTGCGCGCGGTCGTCAGCCCCGTGCCCTACTCGACCGTCGCCCGTTCGACGTATCAGGGCGGATGGCGCACCGGCTACGAGCTGGCGAACGCCTGATCTGATAGACCCGAGGGGGGTCCGTCGCACGGCGGGCCCCCCTCGCACCACATCCGGCCCCTGCGAAAGGAGCATGATGAGCCTGCGCTACGCGCTCCTGGCGATCCTTCGCGTCGGTCCGCTGTCGGGTTACGACCTGCAGAAGCAGTTCGCCCACTCCGTCGGCCATGTCTGGCACGCCCCCGACTCGCAGATCTATCCCGAGCTGCGCAAGATGCAGAACGACGGGCTCATCGAGGGCGAGGAGCAGACGCGCGGCGAGCGCGGCACCCGCCGGGTGTATCACGTGACGGATGCCGGCGAGCGGGCCTTCCTCGAATGGATGGGCTCTTCGCTGGACTACCAGCGCGTCCGCGACCCCGCGCACCTGCGGGCCGCCTACCTCGAATCCGCGCCGCCCGAGGCCGCGCGCGACTTTCTCGAGCATCACATCGCGCAGTGGGAGAGCGAGCTGGAGCAGTTCGAGGGCCAGATCGACCAGATCGACGACGGCACCAGCCCCATGCTCAACCGCCGCCTCGCGGCCACGGCGGCCGCCCAGCGCGAACGCACGATCGCCTACAAGCGCTTCGCGTACGAGGGTCTCGTGGACCGCGCGCGCATCGAGATCGAATGGGCAAAGCGCGGCCTGCAGCTGCTCGACCGGCTGAGCTGAGGCATCCGCTCGCCCGCTCGCCTCAGAACACGTACTCCATCAGCTCGGTGCCCAGCACGCGGAACGCCTCGTGCGCACGCAGCCGGTGCATGATCGACAGGTCGTCGAAGCACACGATCAGCGCGTAAGAGACGCCGGCGCGCGGGCCTGCGAGCACGCCCGATTCGACACGGATGCCGGCGTCCCGGCCGGTCTTGTTGATGAACAGCAGCCCGTGCTCGTCGTTCTCGTGCGAGAAGGGGTCGAGCCCGGTGGCCGCGGCCACGAGGGAGAGGTCGTGGTTGAGGCTCAGCCACTCGGCGACCTGGGCGCTGACTCCCGGAGAGACGATGTTCGAGTTGACCAGCGCGGCGAAGACCTCGGCCAGCTCCCCCGCGGATCCGAGGGCGAAATGCGGTGCGTCGTCGGGCCCGCGCTCATCGCGGAACCGGTCCAGCAGTGCCGACCGCGCCAGGTCGAGCTGCTCGATGCGCGCGCGCACGGCCGGAAGCCCCACGCGCGCGAGCAGGACGTTGGCCGCGAGCGCGTCGCCGGTCGATGCGGTGAGCACCGCGAGGTCTGTGAGCGGAAGCGCCGGCGCCATCAGGTGCTGCCACACGCCGCCGACCGCGACCCGCTCCACCGAGGTGCGCTCGATGATCTCGTAGGGGTCGAGGGTGCCCGCCTCGAACCCGGCCGCGACCTCGATGAGCAGGGGCACCACTCCGAGCCCCGCGATGGGGAGGGTCACGAAGTCGTCGCCGGCGAGCACGGCGGTGCCGCGGTCGAGGTCGGTGATGCGCACCGACACCTTCGCGCCGTGCGCGGCGAGGTCGTCGAGGGCCTTCAGCGTCGCCACGAAGCTCGTGCGACGGCCGCCCGACGCCCGACGCGGAAAGCGCTTGGCACTGCCCCGCGATCCTCGCGCGGGCTCGGCCTCTCGCACAGGCGGCTCGCGGCGACGACGCGGCAGAGCGTCGTCGACGGCGTGATCCTGTGTCGGATGCGAGGCGTTCGGGTCGAAAGGCTCAGGGGGCGTGCCCATGAGCGGGGTCCTTCCGTGGGTGTCGGGCGGTGGGAAGGCGGATGGGCCGTCACCAGATGGTGACACGCTCCGCCTCGTCGAGCCAGAGGGCGTCCTGGCTGGTCACGCCGAACGCGTCGTAGAACGCGTCGACGTTGCGGACGATCTGGTTGCAGCGGAACTCGTTGGGCGAATGCGGGTCGATCGTCAGCAGGCGGATCGTCTCGGCATCGCGCCCCTTCTGCTGCCAGATCTGCGCCCAGCTCAGCAGCAGTCGCTGGATGCCGGTGAGCCCGTCGATCTCGGGCGCCTCGGCGCCGGCCCTGGACAGCTCGTAGGCCTTGATCGCGATCCCGAGGCCGCCGAGGTCACCGATGTTCTCGCCGATCGTGAGGGCGCCGTTGACCTTGTACTCGTCGGACAGCCCGACGGGCGTGAGCGCGTCGTACTGGGCGATGAGGTTCTTCGTGCGCTCCTCGAAGGCCGCGCGGTCGTCGTCGGTCCACCAGTCGCGCAGCGACCCGTCGCCGTCGAAGCGGCTGCCCTGGTCGTCGAAGCCGTGGCCGATCTCGTGGCCGATGACCGCGCCGATGCCGCCGTAGTTGGCCGCCGCGTCGCGCTCGGCGTCGAAGAACGGGTACTGCAGGATCGCCGCGGGGAACACGATCTCGTTCATCAGCGGGTTGTAGTAGGCGTTGACGGTCTGCGGCGTCATGAACCACTCGTCGCGGTCGATGGGCTCCCCGACCTTGTCGAGCTGCCTGTCGTGCTCGACCACGTGTGCGCGGCGCACGTTGCCGATGAGGTCGCCCGCGTCGATGTCGAGCGCCGAGTAGTCGCGCCACTTCACCGGGTAGCCGATCTTCGGCGTGAAGGCGGCGAGCTTGGCCAGGGCGCGCTCGCGCGTCTCGGGGCTCATCCACTCCAGCTGCGAGATGCTCTGGCGGTAGGCCTCGACGAGGTTCGCGACGAGCTCGTCCATGGCGACCTTCGCGGCGGGCGGGAAGTGCCGCTCGACGTACACGCGGCCCACCGCCTCGCCCATCGCCGCCTCGACCAGGCTCACGCCGCGCTTCCAGCGCTCGCGGTTGACCGGAACCCCGGTGAGCTGCGTGCCGTAGAACGCGAAGTTCTCCTCGACGAAGTCGTCCGACAGGAACGCGGCGGCGGCGTGCACGATCGCGAACCGCAGCCACGCCTTCCAGTCCTCGAGGCGCTCCTCGGTCAGCAGCGACCCGAGCCCCTCGAGAAAGCTCGGCTGATAGACGACGACCTCGGTGAACGCGTCGCGGTGGCCGGGCGCGAGCGCGTTGAGCCACGGCTGAAGGTCGACGCCGACGAGCTGCTGCACCTCGGCCCACGTCTTGAGGTTGTAGGTGGCCACCGCGTCGCGGCTGCGCACGTTGTCCCAGTGGTGGGTCGCCAACTCGGTCTCGAGCGTGGTGATCCGGTCGGCGGATGCCGCGGCATCGGTCACCCCCGCCAGCTCGAGCAGCTTCTCGACGTGCGCGCGGAAGGCGATGCGGGTGTCCTGGAAGTTGTCGAGGCGGAAGTAGCTCTCGTCAGGCAGCGACAGCCCGCCCTGGATGAAGAACGGCAGGTAGCGCTCGGGATTGCCCGGGTCGGGCTCGACGTAGAGGTGGATCAGTCCGCCGACGCCGTCGCGTTCGAGCCCGCCGACCGCGCGCAGGAATGAGGGGATGTCTGTGATCTCGTCGACCTGCGCGAGCTGCGCGGCCAGCGGCTCGGCGCCGAGGGCGGCGATGCGCTCGGTGTCCATGAAGCTGGTGTAGAGGTCGCCGATCTTGCGGGTCTCGGTGCCCGGCTCGGCGGAGGTGGACTCCTCGACGATCGCGTGGACGTCCTTTTCGGCCTGCTCGGCGATGAGATGGAACGATCCCCAACGAGCCTTGTCGTCGGGGATCGCGGTGCGCTCCAGCCACGCGCCGTTGACGTGGCGGAACAGGTCGTCCTGCGGGCGGATGTCGGCGCTCAGCTCATCGAGTGCGAGACCCGATCGGGGGGAATCGGTCATGAGTTACAGAATAGGCGTCCGGCCGGCCCCTCCCTCCACCCTCGGGCGAAGAAATGACCACATCGTGATGCACGGCGGATGCGGGCGCCTCAATGCTCCGTGCGGGAGCATCCGGGTTCGACCGGATCGCCCGCGAAGCGCGCTGTCGTCCACTCGAACAGCTCGGGCACGAGCGGCGAGTCGGGCTCGACGAGGGGCACGTGGTTGCGCCCCGCGTACACGCGGTAGTCGACCTGCTGGCCGGCGTCGCACAGCGACTGGACGTAGGCGTCCTGGGCGTCCGGCACGACGAGCGAGTCGTCCGCGCCCTGCCCGAGCAGCAGCGGCGCGCTGATCGTCGGCGGCGGCACGTTTTCGGCGAGGCGCTTGCCGAACGCGCCCTCGATCGGCGAGCGCGACAACAGGTCGGGATCCTGCGAGAGCCCGAGCAGCGTGAGCAGCGACACGAACACGCCGGGCTCGGCGAGGCATCGGCTGGCCATCTGACGCAGCGTCACCTCGGCACCGGGGCGCACGTAGTCGCGAAAGGCCACGTCGTCGTAGATCGCCGTGTACGCGGCGGTGACGAACGCGCCGAACACGCTGCCGCCCGGCACGTTCGGGAGATTCTCGACGAGGGCGGGCAGATCGGATGCCGGCGCCAGCGCGGCGACGCCGGCGATGTCGAGTTCGGGGGCGTACTGGTCGGCGAGCGCTCCGGTCCACAGTGCGGCGCCGCCTCCCTGCGAATGCCCCCACACGACGGTCTGGTCGCCGAGCCGCGCCTCGGAGAGCTCCGCGGCGGCACGTCGCGCGTCGAGGCCGGCATGGGCGGCCGGGACGCCGATGAGGTAAGGGTGGGGACCCTCGGTGCCCAGGCCGATGTAGTCCGTCGCCACGACCGCCCAGCCTCTGTCGACGATGTCCGGCACCAGGAAGAACGCGCCCGACTCGAACGGCTCCTCCGCCAGCGACGGCGCACACTGCTGTGCGAAGCCGGTCGTGCCGTGCGTCCAGTCGATGACGGGGTAGTCGCCCCCGCCGTCGGCCGGGACCACGACCAGACCGCTCGCCACCGCGGGACTGCCGTCGCCGTTCGTCGTGGTGTAGAGGATGCGCCAGCCTCGCGCGTTCCCGGGGATCCCGCGGGCGAACGGCTCGGCGCGGATCAGGCGACCGGGCTCGCCGGGAACGTCGCGCGCAGCGGCGTAGAAGTCGTCGACGACCGGGGAACCCTCGCGCAGGCTCGCACTGACCGCGCCCGCCCCGATCGCGAGCACGAGCACCACGACGGCGGCGATGGTGCGCGCCCAGCGCGCGAGCGCAGAGGGCGGGCCGGTCTTGTGCTTCGGCCGCGTGCCGCGCACCGCGTGCCACACCTCGAGAAGACCGCCGATGATCAGGCTCGCGCCGAAGACGACGGCGACGACGAGCAGGGTGATATCGGGCCACAGCAGGGCGAGCAGGCCGAACGCGACGCCCGCGAGCCCGAGGAGCGCGGCCGAGATGCGGGCATCCGGTGTCGCTGACCTGCGGAACGCCGAGACGATCGACAGCACGCCGTTGACGAGGAGCCCCACCGCGACGACGAGCGCCAGGACGCGCACGGTGAGCCCGAGCCACACCAGCACGACGACGCCCGCGACGATCCACAGCAGCCCCATGTACACGCGCCACCGCGGGGTCGGCGCATCCCCCTCGCTCCCGCCGATGAGCTCGAGCACGCCGGTGAGGATGAAGCCGACGCCGAAGAAGATCGCGAGCACCCCCAGCGATGTCGTCGGGCGCACGATGAGGATCGCGCCGAGCGCGACCGCGGCGGCGCCGAGCACGATGCGAAGCCACCGCGGAAGGTCCGAGAGCCACCGGGTCAGGCGCCGCCCGTCGCCGCTTCTCGTTGCCCGTTCGTCCGACACGCCGACCCCCGTTCGTCGCTGACTCCGACGGTAGCGTCCGAGGCGGTCACCGGCGCGGATCCGCGCCGGACGACGCCGGCGGCCGGCCCTAGGCTCTATGGCGTGACGAGCCCGCCCGCGACGCTGAACCGCGACATCCTGCGACTCGCGGTGCCCGCGCTCGGGTCGCTCATCGCCGAGCCGCTCTTTCTCATCGTGGACTCCGCGCTCGTCGGGCACCTGGGGATCGTGCCGCTGGCCGCCCTGGGCATCGCCTCGGCGGTGCTGCAGACCATCGTCGGGCTGATGGTGTTCCTGGCGTACTCGACGACCCCCGCGGTCGCGCGCCGCTTCGGCGCGGGCGATCCGTCCCGCGCGGTCTCGGTGGGCATCGACGGGCTGTGGCTCGCGCTGGGCCTGGGCGCCGTGCTCGCCGCGGCCGGGTATCTCGCCACGCCTACGCTGGTGGGCCTGTTCGGCGCGAGCCCAGAGGTGACGACGGCTGCCGCCGCCTACCTGGGCATCTCGATGTGGGGCCTTCCGGCCATGCTGATCGTGTTCGCCGCCACCGGGCTCCTGCGCGGCATGCAGGACACCGTCACACCGCTGTGGATCGCCGGCCTCGGCTTTGCCGCGAACGCCCTGCTGAACTGGCTGTTCATCTACGGCGTCGGGTGGGGCATCGCGGGGTCCGCGTTCGGCACGGTCGTCGCGCAGTGGGCGATGGTGGCCGCCTACGTCGTGGTCGTCGGGAGGCTCGCTCGTCGGCACGAGGCATCCGTCCGCCCGCATCGCGAGGGTCTGCGCGGTTCGGCCCGCTCGGGCGGCTGGCTGCTGCTGCGCACCGTGTCGCTGCGGCTCGCGCTGCTGGCGACCGTGGCGGTCGCCACGACGCTCGGCACCGAGGAACTGGCCGGGTGGCAGGTCGCGTTCACGATCTTCTCGACCGCCGCGTTCGCCCTCGACGCGCTCGCGATCGCCGCGCAGGCGCTCATCGGCAAGGGCCTCGGCGCCGGCGACGAGCCGTTCGTGCGGCGCGTGCTGGCTCGCACGCTGGGGTGGGGCGCGTGGTTCGGCGTCATCGTCGGCGTCGTGATCGGCGCGCTGTCGGGCGTGATCGGACTGCTGTTCACGGGCGATCCCGCCGTCGCCGCGATCGTGCAGCCTGCGCTCATCGTGCTCGCCCTCGCCCAGCCGGTGTGCGGGGTGGTGTTCGTGCTCGACGGCGTGCTGATCGGCGCGGGCGACGCCCGCTATCTCGCGATCGCCGGAGGACTCAACCTCGTGCCGTTCCTGCCCATGCTCGCGGTGCTGTGGCTGCTCGCCCCCACGGGCGCCTGGGGTCTCGCGTGGCTGGCGATCGCCTTCTTCGACGTGTACATGCTCGCCCGGCTCGTGACCCTCGGCTGGCGGGTGCTGCGCCCCGAGTGGATGACCGCGGGGGCGTGAGGGCCCCGACCGCGACCGACGTCCGCCTCGGCGCTCGCCGCAGCAGGGTCACGCCCAGCGGCGGCACCACTCGTACATGACGATCGCACCGGCGGCGCTGGCGTTGATCGAGCGGGTCGAGCCGTACTGGGTGATCTCGACGACGGCGGATGCCGCCGCCAGCGCCTCCGGCGACAGCCCTGGTCCTTCCTGCCCGAACAGCAGCACGCACGCCTCGGGCAGGTCGGCGCGATCGACCGGCACCGATCCGGGCACGTTGTCGATCGCGATGATCGGGAGGGATGCCGCATCCGCCCATCTCTGGAACGACGCGACATCCTCGTGGTGCCGCACGTGCTGGTACCGGTCGGTGACCATGGCGCCGCGGCGGTTCCAGCGGCGCCGGCCGATGATGTGCACCTCGGCGGCGAGGAACGCGTTGGCGCTGCGCACGATCGAGCCGATGTTCATGTCGTGCTGCCAGTTCTCGATCGCGACGTGGAACCCGTGGCGGCGGGTGTCGAGGTCGGCGACGATGGCGTCCATGCTCCAGTAGCGGTACGCGTCGACGACGTTGCGGGTGTCGCCGTTCGCGAGCAGGTCCCGGTCGTAGCGCGGGTCGTCGGGCCATGCCGCCGGCCCGCCCGGCCACGGCCCGACGCCGACGGGAAGCGCCGGCTCGGCCTCTCGCGCGTCCTCGGTCACCGGCCCAGGGTATCTGCCGCGCGTCGTCGGCAACTCCTCCAAAACGAGTGCCCGGCCTGCCGACGCACGGCGTGTCGCGGCTGCGGTGTCGAAATCGGAGGAGTTTCGCCCCATCTTTCGGTGAACCGAAAACAGTCATAGTATTTCGGCATGCCGAAAAATCCGCCGCTCGCCGACGAGCGCGACACCGCTTCGCAGCCCGCGCCCGCGTCGCGCCGCACGCCGGCGCCAGACGCCGCGCCCGCCCGGCGCCGCGCGAGCCTGCCGCGCCTCGCGTGGCTGATCGGCCCGGCGCTCGTTGCCGGGGTCGCCTACCTCGACCCCGGCAACGTCGCCAGCAACATGACCGCGGGCGCCCGCTACGGGTACCTGCTGGTGTGGGTGGTGGTGATCGGCAACGTCATGGCGTGGCTGATCCAGTACCTCTCGGCCAAGCTCGGAATCGTCACCGGCCAGAGCCTTCCCGAGACGCTGGGGCGTCGCATCCGCAACCCCTGGGGACGGCGGACGTACTGGCTGCAGGCCGAGCTCGTGGCGATGGCGACCGACATCGCCGAGGTGATCGGCGGTGCGGTCGCGCTGAACCTGCTGTTCGGCGTGCCGTTGGTGTGGGGCGGGCTCATCACCGGCGCCGTCTCGATCGCGCTGCTGCTCGTGCAGTCGCGCGGCGGCGCGAAGCCGTTCGAGTTCGTCGTGATCGGGCTCGTCGTCATCATCGCGATCGGCTTCACCTACGGCGTGTTCGTCGGCCCGCCCGACCCGGCCGGCATCGTGGCGGGGCTCGTCCCCCGCTTCGAGGGCGCCGACTCGGTGCTGCTGGCGGCGTCGATCCTCGGCGCGACGATCATGCCCCACGCGATCTACGCGCACAGCGCCCTGGCGCGCGACCGCTTCGCCCCGGCCGCCGGCACGCCCCGCGCGAAGGGCGCGACGACGGATGCCCCGTCCCGCGGCATCGCGCTCGAAGACCTGCGCGGCATCCCGACGTCGCGGCTGCTGCGCGCCACGAAGTGGGACGTGTCGATCGCGATGATCATCGCCGGAACCGTGAACCTCTGCATCCTGCTGCTGGCCGCCGCCAACCTCGAGGGCGTGCCGGGCACCGACTCGCTCGAGGGCGCGTATGCGGCGCTGCACAACGGCATCGGCCCGGTCGTGGCGACCCTGTTCGCGGTGGGCCTGCTGGCGAGCGGCCTCGCGAGCACCTCGGTCGGCGCCTACGCGGGGGCCGAGATCATGCACGGCCTGCTGCACGTGCGCGTTCCCCTGCTCGCACGCCGGCTCGTGACACTGGTGCCCGCGCTCGTGATCCTCGCGCTCGGGTTCGACCCGACGCTCGCTCTCGTGCTGAGCCAGGTGGCGCTGTCGTTCGGCATCCCGTTCGCGCTCATCCCCCTGGTCGCCCTGACCGCGAAGGCCGATGTGCTCGGCCGATACCGCAACCGCGTCTGGACGACGATCGCGGGGGTCGCGGCATCCGTCTTCCTCATCGCGCTCAACGGGGTGCTGCTGTGGCTCGTGCTCACCGGCGCGTGAGGCGCGCGGGGCCCCGGTAGCCTGAGCGGGTGGCATCACCGGCGGTCGACGACTACCTCAAGACGATCTACCACCACACCGAGTGGCAGAGCGCCCGCATCACGCCGTCGCAGCTCGCGGCCGTGCTGGGGCTCGCGCCGTCGAGCGTGACCGAGATGGTGCAGAAGCTCGCCGCGCAGGGACTGGTCACCCATCGCCCGTACGGCCCGGTGTCGCTCTCGCCCGCGGGCGAGCGGCGGGCCGCGGCGGTCATCCGCCGGCACCGCCTGATCGAGACATGGCTCGTGCGCGAGTTCGGCTACACGTGGGACGAAGTGCACGACGAGGCCGAGGTGCTCGAGCACGCCGTCAGCGACCGGCTGCTCGACGGCATCGACGAGCGGCTGGGGCATCCGCGATTCGATCCCCATGGCGACGCGATCCCGGATGCCGCGGGCCGCGTGCACCGCGAGCCCTTCGTGCTGCTCGCCGACGCCGCCGCGGGCCACTCCGGACGCGTGCTGCGGGTGAGCGACCGCGACCCGGCGCTGCTTCGCACCCTGGACGAGGCGGGCGTCGTCGTGGGAGCGATCGTCACCGTGAGCGGCATGAGCGGGACGGCCGCTCCCACGACCCTCGTGGTGGACGGAACCGAGCTGACCCTTCCCGCCGAGGCTGCCGGCGTCATCTGGCTCAGCGCCTGAGGCATCAGAAGAAGATCGCGCCGGCGGCGTAGCTGACCGCCATCGTGCCGAGCCCGACCACGAGACTGCGCAGCAGCATCCGCAGTGCCGAGAAACGGCCGACCCCCGCCGCGACGAGCGAGGTGAGACCGAGCGAGATCACGACGGCGACGAGGATCGCGACCGTCTCGACGGCGACCGGCGCGAAGAAGGTGATCAGCACGGGGATCACCGCCCCGATCATGAACGCGATCGCCGTTTCGACGCCCGCCCACCACGGCGCCGCCTGCGACAGGATCTCTTCGAGTCCGTGCTCGGCGTCGAGCTGCGCCGCCAGGGGGTCGCGGGCCGACAGCTGCTCGGCCACCTCGAGCGCGAGCTCGGGCGAGAGTCCCCGGCCCTCCCAGTGCTCGGCGAGTTCGGCGAGCTCGCGCTCGGGGTCGGCGGCGATCTGGTGGGCCTCCTCGCGCGCGACGACGAGCTGCACTTCACGTTCCGCGGCGACCTCGGCCCACTTCGCGCCCCCCGCGCTGAGCCCGCCCGCGAGCATCGCCGACGCCGCGGCGAACAGCAGGAGCTGGTCGCCGGCGCCCGCACCCGCGAAGCCCTGCAGCAGACCCGCGGTGGCGATGATCCCGTCGTTCGCGTCGATTGCCCACGACGACTCGCGGATCCGCGCGATCACTCGCGCCCACAGCGACCGCTCGTCGTGCCCCATGGCACCTCCCCGCGGCAATTCTGGCATCAGGATGCCGCGGGGCGAGGCATCCGCCCCCCGCTCGTCGTGGCCCAGGTGGGACGAACAGACCGCGAGGCCGGCCCGGTTCAGACACTCAGACCGCCGCGCGCGCCGCCCGCTCGAAGGGCCAGCGCACACCGGTCGCATCTTCGCTGACGCGCCACAGGCGCTCTGCGATCCGGTGGTCGCGCGTGACTCGGGAGGGTGTCGTACGGCGCGGCTGGCCGTGCGTTCCGAACCGCGGACCCCAGAACTGGCCGCCCTCGACCGTGGGATCGACGAGCGCGCGCACTAGCGGCCACGCGCCGCGCTCCTTGGACTGGGCGATCGCGGCCTGCAGGTTGTCGACGAAACGCGTGAGCCTGCTCGGCTCGTTCACACCGGGGATGCCCGGCGTGCGCCCGCTCGTGGAATACCCCGGATGCGCGACGACGCTCGACACCGGCAGTCCCGCCTCGCGCAGCCGCCGGTCGGCCTCGAAGCCGAGCGCGCCGGTCGCGATCTTCGACTGCACGTACGCGCGCCAGGGGGTGTAGCCCTCGGTGAGCTCGGGGTCGACCGGGTCGTACGGAGTGAGCGCCGTCGACATGCTACCCACCCACACCATGCGGCCTCCCGACGCGCAGAGCATGGTGAGCAGTTCGCCGCCGAGCGCGAAGTGGCCGAGCGCGTTCGTCGCGAACACCAGTTCGTGCCCGTCGAGCGTCGTGCGGCGCTGCTTCGGCGTGTGCACGATGCCGGCGTTGAGCAGCACGCCGTCCAGGCCCGCGCGCGAGCGCACGGTCGCGGCCGCCGAGCGCACCGACCCGAGGTTGCTGGTGTCGAGGATCATGGTGTCGACGCGGGCGCCGGTGGCGGCATCCGGAACCCGTCCGTACACCGCGGCGCGCGCCGCAGCCAGCCGGTTCGGGTTGCGGCCGGTCATGATCACGCGGGCCCCCGCGCGCGCGAGCTGCTCCGAGGCGAAGTACCCCAGTCCCGCGTTGGAGCCGGTCACGAGGTAGGCGCGGTCGGTGAGATCGGGAAGCTCCCGGGGATCCCAGTCATCACGACTCACCAGAGCAGACTATGTCCCCGCCGGGGCATCCGACGACCACAGGTCCCGCACGGTGGTTAGGCTGTGCGCATGCGGACCCGAGCCGACGTCGAATGCTGGCTGACCGACATGGACGGCGTGCTCGTGCGCGAGAACCGTCCCATCCTCGGGGCGGCCGAGCTTCTCGCCCAATGGCGCGACACCGGCACCCCTTTCCTCGTGCTGACCAACAACCCGATCTTCACCCCGCGCGACCTGAGCGCGCGGCTTGCCAGATCGGGGCTCGACGTGCCCGAGGAGAGCATCTGGACCTCCGCTCTCGCGACGGCGGACTTCCTGCACTCGCAGCTTCCCGGCGGCACCGCGTTCGTGATCGGCGAGGCGGGGCTGACGACGGCACTGCACGAGGCCGGCTACATCATGACCGAGTCGCAGCCCGACTACGTGGTCGTGGGCGAGACGCGGCAGTACTCGTTCGAGGCGATCACCAAGGCGATCCGGTTCATAGGCGCCGGCGCGCGCTTCATCGTCACCAATCCCGATGCCACCGGCCCCACCCCGTCGGGGGTCGTGCCCGCGACGGGGTCGTTCGCGGCGCTCATCACCAAGGCGACCGGCAAGGAGCCCTACGTCGTCGGCAAGCCGAACCCGATGATGTTCCGCTCGGCGCTGAACCGCATCGGGGCGCACTCCGAGAACACCGGCATGATCGGCGACCGCATGGACACCGATGTCGTCGCCGCGATCGAGGCGGGCCTGCACTCGGTGCTCGTGCTCACCGGGATCAGCGACCGCGCCGAGATCGAGCGCTACCCGTTCCGGCCCGACGAGGTGCTCGACTCGGTCGCCGACCTCCTCCAGGGCGGGCCGGTCGAGACCGACCTGCCCGAAGGGGTGTGAACGACGTCGGCGACCCCGGCTAGGGTCGGGTCATGGGCACGCTGGACGAGGGCGAGAGAGTCGAGGCGACGGATGCCGCGGCCTGGCGCGCCTGGCTGGCCGACAACCACGGCACGTCGAAGGGCGCATGGCTGGTGCGGGCACGCCCCGGCTCGGGGCTCGTCTTCGTGGACTACGAAGACGCGATCCTGCACGCACTCTGCTTCGGCTGGATCGACGGGCCGGTGCGCTCGTTCGACCACGAGCGCGGCGGGCTCTGGTTCGCACCCCGGCGCCCCTCGAGCGGGTGGGCGGCGACGAACAAGGCGCGCCTGGCACGGCTCGAGGCCGAGGGGCTGCTCGCACCCGCAGGGCTCAAGGCCATCGAGGTCGCCAAGGCGAACGGCTCGTGGACCGTGCTCGACAACGCCGAGGCGCTGCGCGAGCCCGCCGACCTCGCCGGCGCTCTCGACGCCGAGTCGGTCGCGCGCGCAAGCTGGGATGCCTTTCCACCGTCGACGCGCAAGGGCGCGATCGCACTGGTCGACTCCGCACGCCGACCCGCCACGCGCGCGGCGCGCATCGCGAAGATCGTGGCGGACGCCGCGGCCGGCCGAAGGCCGGGGTGATCGGCCGTGATCAACGAGTTCGAGCAGACCCTGCTGCTGTCGGCGTCGGCGCTGATCCTCCTCGCGACGCTCGTCGTGTGGGTCGTGGCGTACGTGCGCCGCAACCGCGACCGCGACGACGACCCGCACGCGTGAGCGAGCCGCAGGCCAGCCGAGACGACCACCCCCGCGGCCGGTCGACGCCGAGTCGCGGCATCCGCCTGCCCCTCGGCTACGCTCGTGGCAATGTCGTTGGCGGGTCAGGGGTGTGACGGGTCGTGATGTCGATCGTGCTGGCCGTGTCAGGACTGGTGGTGCTCACCATTGCGCTCGTGCTGTTCGTGCGCAGCAAGCGCGACGCCCCGCAGGGCAACGCGATCTCGAACGGACGCGGGCTCGTGCTGCTGACCGTGCTCGGGCTCATGCTCGGGCTCGCCTCGCAGCTGCCCTTCTTCAAGGGCTGACCCGCGCGGCCTACTGCGGGTCCAGGCCCAGGTCGTCCAGATCGATCGCGGCGAGCCACGTGAGGCCCTCGGCCTCGACCGCGGCCTGCGCGCCGGTCTTGCGATCCACGATCACCGCGACCGCGACCGGCTCTGCGCCCTCGCGCCGCAGCGCCTCGACGGCTTTGAGCGCCGACTGGCCTGTGGTCGAGGTGTCTTCGACGACCACGACGCGCTTGCCCGTGACCTCCGCCCCCTCGATCTGGCGGCCGCGGCCATGGTCTTTGGGCTCTTTGCGCACGACGAACGCGTCCAGCGGCGTGTGGGTGCGCGCCGACTCGTGCATGACGGCGTTCGCGATCGGGTCGGCGCCGAGGGTGAGGCCGCCGACGGCGACGATGCCGTCGACGTCCTTGATGAGGTCGAGCATGATCCGGCCGATCGCGGGCGCCGCACGGTGGTCGAGGGTGAGCTTGCGCATGTCGACGTAGTAGGTCGCCTGCTTGCCGCTCGAGAGCGTGAAGTCGCCGTGGAACACCGCTTCGTCTTCGATCAGCGCGATCAGGTACTGGCGGTCGGCTTCGATCTCAGGCGTGGACGAGACGGTCATGCGTCCGAGTCTAGGACGGTGGATGCCGCCCGTCCCGCGGCCTCCGCCTCGATCTCATCGCGGCACGGGATCGACGCCGCCGCCCCCGCGCGGCCGACGGCAAGCGCGGCGGCGACCGCGGCGAAGCGGACCGCGGACTCGAGGGCATCCGGCCAGCCGTCGCCCGCCTGGGCGAGCGCGGCGACCAGCGCCCCGCAGAACGCGTCGCCGGCGCCGGTGGTGTCGACGACGACCGCCGGATGCGCGGGGATCCGCACGATCGGCTCGCCGCGACGGGCGACGAGCACCCCGTCGGCGCCGCAGGTCACCAGCACCGTGGCGACGCGGGCGGCGAGGGTCGCGGCATCCGGCTCGACTTCGCCCTCGGCCCGGCCCCCGCCACCGTCCTCGCGTGCCGCCGCCGCCATCAGCGCCGCCTCGTGCTCGTTCACGACCAGGACGTCGACGTCGGAGAGTAGACCGGGCGGGAGGTCTGCGGCCGGCGCGGCGTTGAGCACCGTCACCGTGCCGGCGCCGCGGGCCTCGCGCAGCGCCGCCGCGACCGTCTCGAGCGGCACCTCGAGCTGGACGAGCAGCACGTCGGCCGCGCGCACCGCGGCGCGCTCGCGCTCGTCGAGCTCGCGCAGGGTCGCGTTGGCGCCGGGGTTGACGACGATGGCGTTCTCGCCGTCGCCCGACACCGAGATCATGGCCGAGCCGGTCGCCTCGTCGCACACTCGCGCGAGGAGGGCGACGCCGTCGGAGCGCAGTCCCTCGGCGAGCCGGCGACCGTTCTCATCGTCGCCGAGGGCCACGATGAACGTCGTCTCGGCGCCCGCTCGCGCGGCGGCGGTCGCCTGGTTGGCGCCCTTGCCGCCGGGATGCAGCGCGAAGGACGTCGACAGCACGGTCTCGCCCGGAGCGGGGATGCGTTCGACCCGGCTGACGTGGTCCAGGTTCGCCGATCCGACGACGACGACACTCATCGGGCTCCTTCCGGGGTCGGCTCCAGGCTAGCTGCGGCGACGCGGCCCGTGGCCGCGCGGGTGATGTCGGCGGCCCGCAATAGGCTGGAGCCCATGCGCCTTGCCACGTGGAACGTCAACTCGGTCCGCGCCCGCGTCGACCGCATCGTCGAGTTCGCGGTGCGCGAGCACATCGATGTGCTCGCGATGCAAGAGATCAAGTGCAAGACCGAGCAGTTCCCGTTCGAGCGGTTCGAAGATGCCGGCTTCCACGTCGAGGCGTACGGCTTCTCGCAGTGGAACGGCGTCGCGATCGCGAGCCGCGAGCCGATCGAGAACGTGCGCACCGCCTTCCCCGCGATGCCGGGCTTCGCGAAGGGCCACAACGGTCCGGATGCCCCGCAAGAGGCCCGCGCGCTGGGCGCGACCATCGGCGGGGTCGAGGTGTGGAGCCTCTACGTGCCCAACGGCCGCACACTCCAGGATCCCCACTACTACTACAAGCTCGACTGGCTCGCCGCGCTCACCGCGTACACGCGCGACACGCTCGATGAGAACCCCGATCTCGCCCTGGCGCTCGTCGGCGACTTCAACATCGCGCCGACGGATGCCGACAACGGCGACCCGACGGTGGTCCCCGGGTTCTCGACCCACGTCTCGCCGCCCGAGCGCGAGGCGTTCGCGGCGCTCGAGGCCGCCGGCCTCACCGATGTGGTGCGCCCGCTCGCGCCGACCGGGTTCACGTACTGGGACTACAAGCAGCTGCGCTTCCCTCGCAACGAGGGCATGCGCATCGACTTCATCCTCGGCTCGCACGCGTTCGCCGACGCGGTGGCGGGCGCCGAGATCCACCGCAACGAGCGCAAGGGCGAAGCCCCGAGCGACCACGTTCCGGTGGTCGTCGACCTCGACCTCGGCGGCCCCGACGACGACGATCGCCCGATGATCTTCTGACCCGGCCGCGTGGCGGGGGCGGGCCCGCGCCGACGGGCCGGGCATCCGTCCTCTTGCCGCGCCGAGGGGATTGCGTGAGGCTGGGCGCGTGACTCGCAGCCGCGTGGCTCTGCTCGTCGCCGGGATCGTCGCCGGCACACTGCTCTGCGCGGTGGGCGCGTTCGTGCTGGGCGTGCGGCGGAAGAACCCGACGGTGCTGCGGATCGCGCGCGTCATCCAGCGCGACTTCGCGAACCCGCAGGCACTCCGCACGGCGGGGACGCCCGGTTCGCCGTGGGCGGTCGTCCGCCACACGGGTCGCCGCAGCGGGCAGCCGTACGAGACCCCCGTGGGGGCCACGGCCGTCGATGACGGATTCTTCGTCATGCTGCCGTACGGCCCGGGTGCGCAGTGGGTGCGCAACGTGCGCGCCGCCGGCGCCGCGACGGTCGTGGTCGACGGCCGCGAGCACCGGGTGAGGCCCGAGCTCGTGCCGATCGAACAGGTCGAGCTGTCGGCGGCGGACCGCGTCGCCGCCCGCCTCTTCGCCATCCGCTACGCGCTGCTGCTGCACGCCGCTCCGGCCGGGCGGTGAGCGCGTAGCCGCTCGCGGGCGCCACGGGGCTCGATCCGCGCCGCCGGTGGGCTCGAGGTCAATCCGGCGCGGGGGCGTCGAGCGGAGTGCAGTCGGGCGGGAGCGAGTTGCCGCTCAGCGTGAAGTCCTCGCAGTTGAGAAACCGCGACTGGTTCAGGCCGAGCGTGAACGAGATCGCGACGACGCCTGCGACCACGCTCACGATGAGCCAGCGGCGGCGGCGGGTCGTCTCTGATCGGAAGTCCGGCCAGATGACCCGCACCAGCACGACCAGCGTGAACGGGATGCCGAGGATCACCGCCGCGAACGCGCTCAGATCGACGATCACCGCCGCGAGGTCGTCTTCTCGGTGCGTGCGCACGATGAAGCTCAGCGCAACCCACACCGATGGCAGCAGCAGCACGAACGCGCTCGCGAACTTGCGCCACAGCGGGCGGCGCTTCTCGACCAGCACGAACACGAAGGCCGCGACCGATGCCGCCCACAGCGCCATCAGGTCGTCCCAGAACACCTCGCCCCACGCGCCGAGCGTGAACGCCGGCCACCAGGCGACCAACGCCATGCCGACCATGATCACCCCGACGGGGGGCTCCTGCGCGCCGGAGTCCGCGTGGGCGGGCGACGGGGCGGGGGCCTCGGCGACCGCCCCGGGCTTACCCGCCCCGGGCGCCGGGACGGGGGTGCCGGCCGCGACGGGCTGAGGCGTCCCGGCGGGCGCCGGTACGGCCGCGACCGGCTCAGGCTTCCCGGCCACGCCGGGCTCGGGCGCGCCGGCCGCGACGGGCGCCGGCACTGGCGCGCCGGACTCAGCCTCCACAGGCCCGGGGGTGCTGCGCGACGCATCGAAAGACGAAGGGGTCGCCCCTGGATCCCCGCGCTCCCCCGGCTCGCTCACACGCGCACGCTATCGCCGAGCGGATGCCGCGACCCGCCTCACACGCCGCTGCCTCCCCTTGCGTGGCATCCGTCTCCAGATCAGGAGCATGCACCGAAACAAGGAGCCTTCCCGCCGATCCCTCCTGCCCTCGCGGCATCCTCCTTCGCTCGGTGCCCCGCTACGCCGCCGCGGGCCGCACGCCGCCGCCGCGCCCTGCGGCTCCCCCTCACGTGGCATCCGTCTCCAGAACAGGAGGATGCACCGAGACAAGGAGCCTTCCCGCCGATCGCGCCTGTTCTCGCTGCATTCTCCTTCGCTCGGCGCACCGCCGCGCGCTGCGGCCTCCCCTCGCGGGGCATCCGTCTCCAGATCAGGAGCATGCACCGAAACAAGGAGTCCTCCCGCCGATCGCTCCTGCTCTCGCGGCATCGTCCTTCGCTCGGCGCACCGCTACGCCGCCGCGAGCCTCCCGGGGTTCGATGTGGAACGGCGCCGCGCGCTGCGGTCTCCCCTCGCGTGGCATCCGTCTCCAGAACAGGAGGATGCACCGAGACAAGGAGGCCTCGCACCGATCGCGCCTGTTCTCGCTGCATTCTCCTTCGCTCGGCGCACCGCCACACCGCCCGGGGTCGCACGACGCCGCCGCGCTGCGGCCGCCCCCTCGCGTGGCATCCGTCTCCAGATCAGGAGGATGCACCGAGACAAGGAGCCTTCCCGCCGATCGCTCCTGCTCTCGCGGCAACCTCCTTCGCTCGCGCACCGCCGCGCCCTGCGGCTCCCCCTCACGGGGCATCCGTCTCCAGATCAGGAGCATGCACCGAAACAAGGAGGCCTCCCGCCGATCGCTCCTGCCCTCGCGGCATCCTCCTTCGCTCGGCGCAGCACTACGCCGCCGCGAGGCTCCCGGGGTCGATGTGGAACGTCGCCGCGAAGCGCTCCAGCAGCGACGCCTCACCCCGCACGACCTCGAGCACGCCCGCGTCGATCGCCTCGGCGGGCGTCAGTTCGCCCGAGATCACGCGACGGATGCCCGGACCCGACGCGAACACGAGGTCCGCCTCGCCGTCCGGCCGACGGCCCCCGACCGGCGGTGCCGGCGGGGCGAGCTGCGTAACCCGCAGCGAAGCGCCGTCGACCTGCACGCGCAGCGCGACGTCGCCGACGTGCAGTTCGTAGTCCGCCGCGGGGAGGGCGGCCGAGGCATCCGCTCGGAAAGCCGTTCGCAGCGCGACCGTGAGCGAGTCCGCGGTCACGACGTCGTCGGGGGACGGGTCGCCCATCGACGCGAATCCCCACCGCCCGAGCGCGAGCACGACCGGTTCGAGCTCGCGCCCGTAGGGGGTCAGCTCGTACACGAGGCCGCAGTTCATCATGGGCACGCGGCGCACGACACCGCCCTCCTGCAGCTCTTTGAGCCGCGTGGAGAGGATGTTCGTGGGGATCCGGAGCAGTCCCTGCTTGAGGTCGGTGTAGCGGCGGGGACCGACGAGCAGATCGCGGACGATGAGCAGCGCCCAGCGCTCGCCGATCAGCTCGACGGCGGTCGTGACCCCGCAGTACTGCCCGTACGTGCGGGACGCCACCTACGCCTGCTGCCCCTGCTCCGCGAGGAACGCCTCGGGGCCCTGCTCGGCCGCCTGCTGCTCCATGAAGATGAACCCCAGGCTGTTGCCGTCGGGGTCGTCGATGTCGCGGCTGTACATGAAGCCGAGGTCCTGCGCGGGGCGCGGCTCGGCGCCGCCGTTGGCGAGCGCGGCCTCGGCGATCTGGTCGACGGCCTCGCGCGACTCGCGGCTGAGCGCGATCTGCACCTGGGCCGTGGTCTTGGGGTCGGCGATCTGCTTGTCGGTGAACGTCTGGAAGTACTCCTTGGTGAGCACCATCATGAAGACGTTCTCGTCCCACACGATGCACGCGGCGTTCTCGTCGGTGAAGAGGGGGTTGATGCCCGCGCCGAGCGACGTGTAGAACGCCTTGGAGCGCTCGAGGTCGGTCGTGGGGACGTTGACGAAGATGTGCGTCATTGCCTTGCTCCTTGCCTTGTCGGTGACTTCTTCGCTCATGCTTGCAAAAAGCAAGCATGCTTGTCAATAGCAAGTACAGAGTGTTCCGAAGGCATCCGTCTGGCGGGGGATGCCCCGCCGCCGCGTCGGCCGTAGCGTGGAGGGATGCCTGAGACGCTCGCGGCTTCCACCAGCCGCATCCCCGTGACGGTGCGAGAGCTGCGCACCGACGTGTGGCTGGCGGCGGCGCTGTTCGTCGGCGCGGTGCTCAGCGCCGGCCTCGGCGAAGTGACCGGCATCTACGGCGACGACGCCCCCGGCATCCAGTGGGCGCTGCTGTACGCGCTGGGCCTGACCGCACCGCTGGCCGTGCGCCGCCGCTACCCGTCGATCGTGGCGTGCGTGGTGGCGCTGACGTTCTTCGTCGGCGGGTCGGCACGCATCCCCGAGTTCTACGTGGGCAACATCGCCCTGTTCATCGCGCTCTACACCGTGGGCGCGTGGATCGACGACCGGCGCAGGGCGAACCTCGCGCGGGCGCTCATCACCCTCGGTATGTTCGCGTGGCTGCTGATCGCGATGTTCCAGGCGGCGACGGCGCCTACCGACGAAGGGCTCTCGCGGGTCGGGGTGTTCTCGCCGTTCGTCGCGTTCATGCTCACGCAGCTGCTGGTGAACATCGCGTTCTTCGGCGGAGCGTTCTACATGGGCGATCGCGCGCACGCGTCGGCGCTCGAACGCGCGGCCCTGCACCAGCGCACCGCCGAGCTCGAGCGCGAACGCGAGGTCACCGCCGCGCAGGCGGTCGCCCTCGACCGGGTGCGCATCGCCCGTGAACTGCACGACGTCGTCGCCCACCACGTGTCGGCGATGGGCGTGCAGGCGGGGGCTGCGCGGGCGGTGCTGGATCGGGATCCGGATGCCGCGCGCACCGCGCTCGTCGGAGTCGAGGCATCCGCCCGCACCGCCCTCGACGAGCTGCACCAGCTGCTCGGCACCCTGCGCACCTCCGACGCCGACACCGACGGCGCCTCCACCGTGCGGCTCGCGGCCCTGCCGCAGCTGGCCGCCCATGCCGCCGAGAACGGGCTGCCCACGACCCTCACCGTGGTCGGCGAACCGGTCGGCCTTCCCGACGTCGTGCAGGTCAACCTGTACCGCGTCGCGCAGGAGGCCCTTACGAACGCGCGCCGCCACGGCGGACCGGATGCCGCCGCCGACGTGCGCCTGCGCTACGCCCCCGACGCGGTCGAGCTCGAGATCGCCAACACGGGGCGCGCGGGGGTGCCCGGGCGGCCGGGACTGGGGATCGTCGGCATGCGCGAGCGCGCCGCGGCCTCGGGCGGCACCATCGAGATCGGTCCGCGGGCGCGCGGCGGGTTCCTCGTGCGGATGAGGGTTCCGCTTGCCACGGTCGCGGCGGGTGGCGGGCTCGGGCGACGCGCCCTCCCCGGCGGAACCGTGGGCGCCGCGGCGGGTGGCGGTTCCGCCGCGGAGCCGGCCCCGTGAGGGCGGGAGGGGCGGGTGGGATCCGCGTGCTGCTGGTCGACGACCACGCCGTGATGCGGGCGGGATTCCGCATGATCCTCGAGGCGGCGGGGATCGAGGTGGTGGGCGAGGCGGCGACCGGTGCGGAGGCGGTGGCTGCGGCATCCGCTCTGCACCCCGACGTCGTGTGCATGGACGTGCAGATGCCCGATCTGGACGGCATCGAGGCGACCCGGCGCATCGTCGCCGACCCGTCCGTCGCCGCGGCGGTCGTGATCGTGACGACCTTCGACCGCGACGACTACCTCTTCGAGGCGCTGTCGGCCGGGGCATCCGGGTTCCTGCTGAAGAACGCCGGCCCCGAGGAGCTCGTGTCGGCCGTGCGCGTCGCCGCCGCCGGCGAGGCGCTGCTCGCCCCCGAGGTCACGCGCCGCGTGATCGCGCGCTTCGCCGCGCCCGGCCTGCAGAACTCCTTCGATTCGGGCCCATCGACGCCGGGTCAGCCCGGATCGGGGCCTGCAGCCGCAGATCTGGAGGAGTTTCGCAGTTCGGGTGCTGACCATCCCGACCAGGTACGTCGCCGCGCGCACGCCGCGCCCCCCGCCCAGCCATCCCGCACCGACCCGCGAGGGGCGCCCGACCTCACCGAGCGCGAGATGGAGGTGCTGCGCCTGGTCGCGCAGGCCATGAGCAACGCCGAGATCGCCGCACGTCTCTACATCGGCGAGGCGACGGTGAAGACGCACGTGTCGAACGTGCTGCAGAAGCTCGGCGTGCGCGACCGCGTCGCCGCGGTCGTCTACGCCCACAGCCACGGCCTCGCCTGAAACCGCGCGGCGGCCACAGACGGCGGATGCCTCGACCCGCGAGGTTGCTAGCCTCGATTTTTCATCGGGCTGTTGATCGGGGCTGCTCGGCGTCGTTGTCGGGGTTGTGTCGCTGATTCTGGCATGAGGGTACGACGACGGGCCGCGTGGCGCTGCGGGGGCGGGTCTCCGGTCCTCGGCTCGTGGTGGTCAGCGGGATCGACGGCGTCAGCCGCCGGGCGCGGGCAGGGCGCGGAGCGCGATGATGGCGGCGAGCATGGTGCCGGCCCAGCGCGCCCGGCTCGAGAGGTGCAGGGTGATGCGGCGGCCATGGCGGGCGAGGGTCGCCGGGATCGTGAACAGCCGGTAGCGCAGGCGTTTCGGTTCCCACCGGCGGGCCTCATGCAGTGGGTGGGCGAGCATAC
>NZ_JBFECU010000013.1:0-81444 GCF_041379855.1 Microbacterium sp. BWT-B31 | reverse complement strand
AGTGTGATCAGGAGGGTGTTGAGTTCAGTTTTCACACACCGGGGTTAACACCCTCCGCCAGCCATTAACAGCGTCCACGCCGCATCAACGACGATCAGGGCAAACGGACTCACTCATCTAGGCGGCGAGGGCAGGGGCCAGACGACGTTCGCGCCACGATGAAGCCCGTGGCGAGCACTCGTCGGCGCTGCCCGCAAGGCCGCGACCGACGCCACGCCGCGATGCTCCATCTGGTTCACTCCATGCCCGACGCTGGCCCACCGCCGGTCAGACCGAGCCTCACGCGTGCTCCACCTCCGACGGGCACGGCTCGGGTCATGGTGCGGGCGGCAGCGACGGGGATGCCGCGGGCCAGACTCTCCTGCGGCCTGCTCGCCGCACCTGTCGACGGGCCCGCACTCGTCGTTCCGGGCACGGCCGCAGCCCGCCGCTGCGCTCCGTGGGATGCCGACTCGCGCAGCACCGAGCGTGCGAAGCGGCCGGCGAATCGCAGCAGGGTCGCGGCGGCGGCCGGCATCCCGCGCCCGGCGGCCCGAAGCGATCCGCCGAGCGCGAACAGACCTGGTGCCGAGATGCGCACGACACCCTCGCCGGCGTGCCGTGCGCCGCCGTGGTGATGATCGATCGACACGGGCAGCGTCGTCAGATCGCGCAGGCGCGGCATTCGCCCACCCGTGCGCACCTTGCTGCCGGTGAGCTCGCCATGGCAGCGGCGGCCGTCGGTGTAGCGCAGGCGGTAGCGCATGTAGGCGCCGTCCGGGAACAGGTCGAGTGTGCCGGTCACCTGTGCGCGGGTCTGGCCGAACACTGCCAGTCCCGAGACCGACGCCAGGCCCGCCGGAGCCGCCCCGTGGGGAACCTCGACCGCCAGGTCGAGACGCAGCCGCTCGATGGACGTGCGCCCGTCGGGGCCGATCATCGCGACCTCGCCTCGGAGAGACTCGCGAAAGCGAACGGGCAGGGGCGTGGGGTCGTACCCTGCCCCGTGTACGGCACGCCACGCGCGCACGGCATCCATCGCTTCGTCTTCGGGCACCGAGCCATGCCGCACGTGAGGTCGCTCCGGTGCGGTCCATCCCGCGTCGCCCAGGATGTCGCGAATCGCTGCCTCCACGTTGCGCTCGGCGATCGCGGCGATCGTCGCCGACGGGTTGACTCCGGTGGAGGCCGGGATCGCTGAGCCGTCGACGACGTACAGCCCCGGGTGACCGTGAATCCGGCCGAGCGAGTCGACGACACCGCGCCGGCCGCCGCGGTCCATCGGCACCCCACCGAGATTGTGCACGGTCGCGCCCGTGCGCAGGAAGACCCACGTGGGAAACAGCCGCACCCGCCCGCCCAGCTGGCGCGCCGTCTGCCGCGCCGCGCGGATCTCTGCGCGGTACAGCAGCCTGTTCGGCCGGTTTCGCCAGGCAAGGCGCGCCTCGGCGTTCTGGTCGAGGGTGAGCACCCCGTCGGAACTGTCCCTGCCCATCAGCAGAAGGGCCATCGTCTGGTCGCGCCGCTTCGAGATGCGCTTGCCGGCAGGTTTCCCGGCATCGGATGCCGCCGCCCTCCCCATCGCGGCGCGCACGAGCCCGGCGATCTGCGCGGGGTACGCGCCATCCTGCACCTGGAACCACACCTTCTCGGCGCGCGTTCCCGATCCGATATGGCAGTCGACGATCGTCGTTGTCGTGATCGTCGGTCCACGCCCCGGCTCGAGCTGCGTCCGCGGGCGGGACACGAACGCGAGGAAGTCGCCGTTGCCCGAGAACCCGTGACCGAGCGAGTCGGGCAGATCGTGGAGCGTCTGATGCAGATCTCGGCTGCGCAGCAGCAGCTCGGTCGTCGCCACGGCGCCGGCTGCGAGGAACACGCGACGAGCGCGCAGCGAAGCTCGCTCACCCGTGCGGTGATCGAGGTAGTGCACGCGGTAGCCGCCGTGCTCGGGCGCGATGCGCTCGACCTCGCATAGTGTGCGGGCGAGGGCGCCGTGCCTCTCCGCGACGGCGAGGTAGGTGTGGTCGATGCTGTTCTTCGCCCCCTCGTTGCATCCGAACATGCACTCGCCGACGAACGTGCACACGCTCGGGGCGGCAATGCCCGCAGGCGACCCGGGGTCGGCGAACCTCACAGCCAGCAAGGGGCGCACGGTACCCGTCGGACGATGCAGGCCGGCGGCGGCATCCTCCATCGCCCTCGTGCGAGCAGGGACGTCGCCTGTGAGCGGGTCAACGCCTACCGGCGAGACGCCGAGCATGTGCGCGGCCAGGTCGTAGTAGGGCTCCAGCGACTCGCGATCGAGGCCCTCCGGCCAGGAGTCGAAGACCTCGCGAGGCGGTCGCGCGAACACGTTGGCGTACACCAGTGAGCCCCCGCCCCATCCAGCCGCCTGCACCCCGACCATCGCGTCGAGCCAGCGGATGTCGTAAAGGCCCTGCCCCTTGTCCCACAGCCAGTCACGGTCGAGGCTCGTCTCGTCCCGTGGGAAGTCTCCCGGCATCCAGCGTCGCCCGCGTTCGAGCACCGCAACGCGCAATCCCGCCTGAGCAAGCCGCGCCGCGGCCACGCCCCCACCGAATCCGCTGCCCACCACGATGGCGTCGAACTCGGTCGTCTTCGGATCGGTCGTCTCCGGCCCGATCGCAGCTGATTTGGTCATCGTCGTCTCCTTCACATCGTGAGTGATTCAGCACTCACTGTGCGTGACGCGTGCGTTCGGATCGACGGAAATGCCGACCGATGTTGCGCGCCTACCCTAGTGAGTGTACAGTCACTCCCATGGCAACACGCAGCTCAGTCCTCTCAACCGCCGAAGTGCGGCGTCCCATGGTCGCCGCCGCCGCACTGGCCGAGTTCGCCCGCGGCGGCTATCACGGCACGACGGTCGCCGACATCGCAAGGCAGTCACGGATCTCTCCCGCTTACGTCTTCAAGCTCTTCCCCCGCAAGGAATCCCTTTTCGTCGCGGGACTGCAGGCATGCTTCGACCAGATCCTCGACGCGCTGGCCGCGGGCGCCGACGCCGCGCAGAACCAGCGCCCGGATGCCGTGCTCTACGCGATGGGCGGAGCATACGCCGACCTCATTCGCGACCGCACGCTCCTGATGCTTCAGGCGCACGCGCTGTCGGTCGCCGACATCCCTGAGATCGGCGAAGCGCTGAGAGCCGGCGTTGCCCGCATCACGAACTTCGCAAAGGGCCGCTCCGGGGCCGACGACGACGCCGTGCAGCGCTTCGTCGCCTACGGCCAGCTGTGCCATCTGCTCGTCGCGGCCCACATCGACGAGCTCGACGACGCGTGGGCCGCCATCCTGTCTCACGGCATCCGTCACCCCGACTGACCTGCGCGGGATGCTCGACATCCTCTTCGCGCGCCACAAAGAGTGAGTGACTATTCACTCGCCAAGCAGACCGCAGAGAGGAGAGAGAAATGAAGAACGAGATCACGATGCGCTGGGTCGCCCTGGCACCCCTCGCACTCATCGTCATCGCCCTGTTCAGCCAGTGGAGCTGACGGCCCACCACCCAGGCACGACCCGCACCGAAAGGAACAGCACATGAACACGCAGACCGCCTCGGAGGCACAGGCCCCCGTCGTCCGCACCGCACGGACGGGGGAGAAGACCGCATGGTGGATCACCTTCTCCGTCCTCACCCTCGCGCTCGTCTTGATGCTCGGCCTCTGGAACTGACCGAGCCGGAGGCGGCCGGCCGGTCCGGTCGCCTCCCCTCCCTCCGAACCGGCCGGTCCGGCATCCGGAATCCTCTTCACCCCCACCGGACGGCGGGCGTGCCCGCATCCCTCCCCCGAAAGCAGCCGCACCATGACCTCCACCCTCACCCCGCCCGCCCCCCAGGTCCAGCGCAGCACACGCCGCTGGATCGCCCTCGGCATCCTCGCCCTCGCGCAGTTCCTCGTCGTGCTCGACGCATCGATCGTCAACATCGCCCTGCCCGTGCTCGGCGACCAGCTGCACATGGACACGGCCGCTCTCGCCTGGGTCATCACGGCCTACGTACTCGCGTTCGGCGGTCTTCTCCTGCTCGGCGGCCGGCTCGCCGACCGCTACGGCCACCGGCGCGTCTTCCTCATCGGCACAGCCGGATTCGTGGCGGCCTCCGCGCTGGCGGGGCTGTCCGCCAGCAGCGAGATGCTTCTGGGCGCCCGCACGCTGCAGGGCCTGTCCGCCGCCCTCCTCGCCCCCGCCGCGCTCGCGCTGCTGACCCACCTCTTCCCCGACAGCCGCGACCGCGCCAAGGCGCTGGGCGTCTGGGGCGGCGTCGCCGGCATCGGCTCAGCCGCCGGGGTGCTTCTCGGTGGAGTGCTGACGGCGACCCTGGGCTGGCAGTCGGTGTTCTTCGTGAACGTGCCGGTCGGCGCGGTCGTACTGATCGCCGTCCCGCTTCTGATCACACGGGACGCTCCCGGAGCCCGCAGCGCCCTCGACATTCCCGGCGCCGCGACCATCACCGGGGCGCTCATCGCTGCCGTCGGCGCTCTGAGCGCGGTAGAGCAGGTCGGCTTCGCCCACCCGCTGACGGTCGGACTCGCGATCGCCGCCGTCGTGCTCGCCGTCGCGTTCGTGTTCATCGAGCGACGTTCTGCCTCGCCGCTCGTGCCGCTCGCGACGTTCCGCAATCGGAGCCTGACAGTCGGCAACATCGTGATGCTGCTTGTCGGAGCCGGCATGGTCGCGCTGTTCTTCGCCCTGTCGGTCTACATGCAGGCCGTGCTCGGATTCGACGCTCTGACGACGGGGCTGACCCAGCTGCCGCTCGCGGGCGCGCTCGTGGTGGTCGCGGGACTCGCCCCGTCGATCATCCACCGCCTCGGAACGAAGCCGACTCTCATCGGGTCGCTGCTCGTGCTGGCCGGTGGTCTCGTATGGCTGTCGCTCGCACCGAGCACGGCCGTGTTCGCCCTCCACATCCTCGGTCCGAGCCTGCTCATCGGCGTCGGCATGGGCGGTGCGTTCGTCAGCACGACGCACCTGGCGGTCGACGGCGTCGAAGGCGGCGAGGCGGGCCTGGCGGGCGGCCTCGTCAACACGAGCCAGCAGATCGGCGGAGCGCTCGGACTCGCGGTGCTCTCGACGATCGCGGCTGTGCGCACGAGCGCGCTGCTCGAATCAGGGGCGACGACGGCGGAGGCCCTCACCGGGGGGTTCTCCTGGCTCTTCCTCGGGGCTGCGGCAGTGACCGTCATCGCCGCCGTCGCCGCCGGATTCGCCGGGAGACGTGCGAGCTGAGATCGCGCAGCTTCGGTGTGGCTCGGGATGCCCGTCCCAGCCACACCGAAGCGGTGCCGGGCGCGGACGAACATGGTGAGGAGCCGCACGCGCCGCTCGCATCTGGCCGACGGGCTGGCGCTCGTGCGTGCGGGCGGCGCTGCTGCGGCATCGAGCCCTCTCCGGTCGTGACCTACCGGTTCAGCTGGCCGCGCCCGCCCTCTCGCGCACACGCTGTCCGACGACCGCCGAGACCCCGTCCTGGCGCATCGAGACCCCGTACAACGCGTCGGCGATCTCCATCGTGCGCTTCTGGTGGGTGATGACGATGAGCTGGCTCGACTCGCGCAGCTGCTCGAAGACGCCGAGCAGACGGCCGAGGTTCGCGTCGTCGAGCGCCGCCTCCACCTCATCGAGGATGTAGAAGGGACTCGGTCGTGCTTTGAAGATCGCCGTGAGCAGCGCGACGGCCGCCAGCGACCGCTCGCCGCCCGACAGCAGCGACAGCCGCTCGATCTTCTTGCCCACAGGCCGTACCGCGACCTCGATGCCGGTCGTGAGCGGCGAGTCGGGATCGGTGAGCGAGATCGAGCCGCTGCCGCCCGGGAAGAGCACCGGGAATACCTCGCCGAACGCCGCCTTGGTGTCTTCGAACGCCGCGAGGAAGATCGACTGCATGCGCTCGTCGAGCTCTTCGATGATCGTCAGCAGGTCCTTACGCGTCTGGGCGAGATCGGCGAGCTGCTCGGTGAGGAACTTGTGACGCTGCTCCAGCGCGGCGAACTCCTCGAGGGCGAGCGGGTTCACCCTCCCGAGCTGGGCGAGTTTGCGCTCGGCCTCCTGCAGCCGCCGCTGCTGGGCGCCCCTGTCGTAGGGGACGGATGCCTCGGCCGAGGCATCCGCGTCGCCCCCGTCAGCCGTGGCCGTGGGATCGCGTGGAACCGGCTGATCGGGACCATATTCCGAAACGAGAATGCTCTCATCGAGCCCGAGCTCGGAGGCCACCCGCTCGAGCACACCGGCAACGTGCAGGCGCTTCTCGTGGATCTGAAGCTCGAGTCCGTGGACGCTCTCGGTGAGGCCTGCGAGCTTGTCGCGCAAAGCCGACTCCTGCCGACGCAGCTCGGTCAGGTCGGCGGTGAGCGCCGTCCGCGCCGATTCGGCGGTCGCAAGCTCCAGCCGCGCCTGGCTGACCGACCGGTCGACCGAGTCGAGCACCGCGGGAAGACGGGCCACGACCGACTCGGCGATCTCGCGCTGGGCGCGGCGGATCACCGCGCGACGTGCCGCCGCGGCCGCCGCCTCGCGCTCTCGCTCGCGCTGCCGCTCGAGCTGAGCGACCCGCGCCTCCCCCGCGCGCACGCGCTCCCGCATCGTCTCGACGTCCAGGCGCGCGCGCATCTCGCCCTCGCGCGCACCCTCGAGCGCCGCGAGGAGCCCTTCGCGCGCCGACGCGTCGAGGATCGGCCTCGGAGCCTCGAGCGCAGCGGCGAGCTGATCCTCGGTGGAGCGCGCGGATGCCTCGGCCTCGGCGACCGCCGACTGCGCCTGCGCGACTCCGGACGACAGTCGCTCGCACTCCGCGACGGCTGCCTCGTGGCGCACGGTGGCGCGGTTGACCTGCTCGGCCTGAGCGGCAAGTGCCGCATCGTGAGCCCGCAGCGCCTCGAGGGCCGACCGTGTCTGGGCACGCGTGGTCTCGAGACGGCGCACCGCGCCTGCGTGCGCCTCGCGCAGCGAATCGGCGACCACGGTGATCTCGGCAAGGCGCGTGGTCGCAGCATCCCGTTCGGCCGCCAGTTCGAGCCGCGAGCGCGACGGACCCGACCCGGCGCGCACGGTGTGCGCGGTGACGACCTCGCCCGCCTTGGTGACGAGCGTGGCGCCGGTTGCGGCTAGACCGTCCCAGACCACGCGCGCGACGTCAAGGTCGTCCGCGATCGCGACCCTGGCGAGAAGTGCGACGATGCCGTCCGGCGCGCTGACGACATCACGCGCCGGCACGACGCCGGTGACGGCCGGCAAGGCGACCGATGCCCCGCCCCCGGCCCCGGCGATGGCGATGTCGACCACCCCGAGATCGGCCCCGCGCGCGACGCGGGCGACCTCGAAAGCGTCATCCGCACCATCGACCACAAGCCCCTCGGCGAGTGAGCCGAGCGCCGCCGCGACGGCGGCCTCATAGCCGGGAGTCACCTTGACCGCGTCCGACACGAGGCCGCGAAGGCCCGCCCCGCCGCGTTCGAGCAGGTCGGCGGCGGCGTTTCGCGTGTCGAGCGCGCGGCCGAGCGTCGCCGTCTGCGCCGTGAGCGCCCCGATCTCGCGCTCGGCGTCGTGCAGGCGCTCACGCAGCGTCGACACGTCGGTCTCAGCATCCGCCGCGTCCCGCTGCGCACGCTCGTAGGCGGCGGCGAACTCGGCCGACGACCCCTCGGCCTCGAGCACGGGGCCCAGGTTCGCGAGGGCCTCCTCGGCCTCGGTGCGCCGCGCGAGCGCCGCGTCGAGGGCGCGCTGCTGGCGTTCCACCGCGGTGCGCACGGCGGCCAGGGCCGAGGCGGCCGCCTCGGCGGTCCCGCGCATCGCCGTGATGCGCATGTCGTGCTTGGACACCAGAGCGCTCTGCGCGGCGATGTCGGCGTCGAGGGCGTCGAGCTCTGCCCGGGCGCGGACGACCTGGCGAGCCGCGTCGGCGGCGGCATCCTGCGCCTCTCCCAGCCCGGCCGAGATCTCGTCGATCTCGGCACGCGCCTCATCGATCGCGGCCTGCGACACCGTGGTCGCGGCGATCGTGTCGTCCTGATCGCCGTCGCCGAGCAGGGCCAGCCGCTGCCCGGCGAGGGTGTAGAGACCGCGCAGCCGCTCCTGCACCCGCTCGAGCCCGTACGCCACGCGCCGTGCCTCGTCGACCGCCTCGGATCGCTGCTCGGCCTCCAGCCGGGCGATGCGCGCGCGCACGTCGTCGGACTGGTCCTGCAGCACCAGCCGCTCGGTCGTGCGCTCCTGCTCGTTGCGGGCGTGGGCGGCCAGCTGCGCGCGCAGGCTCACCACCTCGTCAGCGAGCAGCCGCGCCTTCGCGTCGCGCACGACGGCGGCGATCGTGGCGGCCTCGCGGGCGATCTCGGCCTGGCGCCCGAGGGGCTTGAGCTGCCGGCGCAGCTCTCCGGCCAGATCGCTCAGGCGCGTGAGGTTCGCCTCCATCGCCTCGAGCTTGCGGACGGTCTTCTCTTTGCGACGGCGGTGCTTGAGGATGCCCGCGGCCTCTTCGATGAAGCCGCGCCGGTCTTCGGGGGTCGCCTGCAGCACGGTGTCGAGGCGCCCCTGCCCGACGATGACGTGCATCTCGCGGCCGAGGCCGGAATCGCTCAGCAGCTCTTGCACATCCAGCAGACGGCACGCCTCGCCGTTGATCGCGTACTCGCTGGCGCCGTTGCGGAACAGTGTGCGGCTGATCGTCACCTCGGAGTACTCGATCGGCAGCACGCCGTCGTGGTTGTCGATCGTGAGCTGCACCTCGGCGCGGCCGAGCGGGCCGCGCGTCGCGGTGCCGGCGAAGATGACGTCCTCCATCTTGCCGCCGCGGAGCGTCTTGGCGCCCTGCTCCCCCATCACCCACGCGAGGGCGTCCACGACGTTGGACTTTCCCGAGCCGTTGGGGCCGACGATGCAGGTCACCCCGGGCTCGAACGCGAAGGCGGTCGGCTGGGCGAACGACTTGAACCCTTTGAGCGTCACGCTCTTCAGGTGCATGAATGCGGCCTCCACCCCGGTCGGACTACCGGACAACGGTACCCGAGAGCGCCGCGCGTCCCGCGCAGGCGGGCCGGGGGCGACCGATGCCGCACGTCGCGCCCCTCACGCGTTCGAGGCGAATCTGTAAGTTCGCTTGACGCGCGTGCGTCCACCGCGCTAGCGTGACTTCTCGCGTTCGAAGTCGAAAGGAGGTCATCATGATGCTCAATATCGCAGCCGGCACCACGCCGGCGATTATCGCCCCGTTCGCAGGGGCTGCTCTGATGACCCGCTCCTTCGGCGCGTTCTTCGCCCCAGCGGTCTGACCCGCCCCGCGGAAGGACACTGCCCGCATGCGGGCAACCGGCCCCGCGTCGTCCCATCCATCGGACTCGCGCCCGTCACATCCTCCGCCCCGGCCCTCGGCGTCGCCGCGCGCGACCTTCCCTCCGGCATCCATCCCGCCACGCCCCCTTGCGGGCACTCAGAGAAGAGACAGCATGTCCACCACCTCGCTCACCCCCGTTCGCGCTCCCGACACCGAGACGCTGGAACTGCCCGCGGCAGAAGAGCTCGCGAGGCTCTCCCGCCTCCACCGGCTCCAGCTGCGCGTGGGACTCTGGCTGCTGCTGCACGCCACGCGCCAGCGCGCGGCGTCGCACGACCACGAGGCGCACGTGCTCGCGCACGACCGCGACCACGCTCGCTCCGAGCGCGAGCACGCCGCCCTGCGGACGCACGCCCTCCACACCGTGCGCTCGTGACCCCGGGGCCGCCCGTCGCGGCGGCCCCGGCATCCCTCTCCCCCTCGAACAAAGGATCGACATGATCACCGCACCCGTCTCGGTCGACTTCAAGACGCTCACCATCCCGGAGTCGATCGACGCACCGGATGCCGCGGACTTCCTCGAGATGGTCCGCGTGCGCAACCTCGTCCTCCGGCAGATCTCCGGTCGCGACGACCACGACTTCACCGCCGACGAGCTGCTCCCCTTCTACCGCCGCGACGGCTATGAGATCCGGCACATGTGGATCGTCGTGCAAGACGGCGAGGTCATCGGCCGCGTCGGCGTCGACGTGCCCCTCGAAGAGGGCTCCCGAAGCGCCTCGTGGCTGATCGAGCTCCGACGCGAGACCTGGGGCCTGGGCATCGGCTCGACCGCGCACGAGCTCGTCGAGCGCACCGCGCGCGAGCACGGTCGCACGATCCTGCAGTCGTGGGCGTCGCACCCCGAGGCCGACGGCCCGCGCCTCGAGCCGCCCACCGGCTTCGGCAGCATCCCCGACGACCATGCCGCCCGGTTCTACCGGCGGCACAGCTACACGCTCGAGCAGGTGGAGCGATTCAGCGCGCTCGACGTCGCCGGGTCGACCGAAACCATCGACCGCCTGCTCGCCGAGGCGACGGCGGCTTCGCAGGGCTACCGCGTGGTGCAGTGGTTCGCGCCGACGCCGCCCGAGCACGTCGACGGCTACGCCTGGATGAAGTCCCGCATGGCCACCGACGCCCCCTTCGCCGACCTCGACATCGACGAGGAGGCATGGGATGCCGCGCGCATCGCCGCACACGACGCGCAGTACACGTCATCCGGCCGGCTCATCCAGGTGACTGCCGCCGAGCACATCGCCACCGGCGAGCTGTGCGCGTTCAACGAGCTCGTGATCGGCAAGGACCGCACCGGCGTCACCCACCAGGAGGACACCCTGGTGCTCAAGGAGCACCGCGGCCACCGCCTCGGGATGCTCGTCAAGTGCGCGGGGCTGGTGTCGTGGCGCGACATCGCACCCCAGTCGCCCCGCGTGATCACCTACAACGCCGAAGAGAACCGCCCCATGCTCGACATCAACGAGGCGATCGGCTTCGCGCCGGTGTCATACGAGGGCGCCTGGAAGAAGGTGCTCGGCTGACGGATGCTTCGGCCGTGAGCATCCGCTGAGATCACCCTCGCCTGCTCAGCCCAGGCCGCCTTCGCCGGCCAGCAGTTCCTTGAGCACATCGTCAATGAAGTTCGAATCGACGGGGTTGTCGCCAATTCCCGCGAAGTGGCCCCACACGCTGGGGATTCTGCGCACTTCGCCCTTCTCGATGAACTGGGACGCGTACTCCTCGTCTTCCGGCGGAAAGTAGAGGTCCTTTTCGCCGGGCATCGCGATGAGCCTGGCTTTGATCGAGGACAGTGCCGCGATGTGGTCGCCGTCGAAGCCGGGCGTTGCCCCGATGTCACCGTGCTGCCATGTCCACAGCATGGTGAGGAGGTCATTGGCGTCGCGCTCGTGGAAGATTGGCCCGCCGCCCAGGAAGTGCCCCTCCCAGTATGCGACGAGAAAGTCCTCCAACGACGAGAACTGGAGTGTCGCGCGCAGGCGGGGTGAATCCCATGGCTCGAGGAAGACCTTGTCCCAGAAGAACGCCTGCGAGAAGCCCCAACCGGAGTACACGCGCGCCGCCGCACGGAGCCCCTTCTCGGGTTGCTCGTCATACCAGCCGTCTTTGAACGCGGCATCGGCAGTGATGGCCGCCTTGACACCTTCCAAGAAGACGAAGTTGTGGATGCTGGTCTTCGAAGCCCCGCAGAAGGGAGCGGCACGCTCGACCATGTCTGGGTGGCTCACGGCCCACTGGTAGGTCTGCGCGGCGCCCATGGACCAGCCGGTCACCAGTGCCAGCCGCTTGATGCCGTACCGCTCGGTGAGCAGCCTGTACTGGGCCTCGACCTGATCGTAGAAGGTCACGTGAGGAAACCGCGCGCGGTCGTACGGCGGCGGGGTGTTGCTCGGCGAACTCGAAACACCGTTTCCGAGCATGTCCGGGACCACGATGAAGTACTTCCCCGGATCCAGCGCCATCCCCTCTCCGATCATCCACTCGTTGTCCCAGTGGCGGCCCGAATACCACGTCGGGCAGACGATGACGTTGCTTTTGTCCGGGTTCAACTCACCGAACGTCTTGTATGCGAGCTGTGCGCCGCGCAAGGTGGCTCCGTGCTGCAAGGAAAAATCGCCAAGGTCGAAGGTCTCGTAGTCTTGCGGAAAATCGGTCATCTTGAACTCCTTTGTTCGTTGGCGCTGACCCCGTCAGCGCACTCATCTGAATGGAACGATGCGGATCGACGAGCGACCGCTCCGACGAGCAGCCACTCTGCTCAAGCTCGACGGAGCGGTCGCACGGGCAAGAGCTCGCGACCGACCAGGGGATTCAAGAGAATTCCCAACACGAGGTACCAGGCCGCGATGCCGTCGAGCAGGCCGATCCACCCGGCGACGCGGGTCAGGATGACGGAGGCGTCCCCAGTGACCAGGTTCGAAAGGCCGGCCAGAAGGTAGACGATCGCCAACAGCGCGAAAGCCCAGAATGCAGGTGCGTTCACTCTTGCCGCCCCGACAGTCAGGGCGGCGGTGAAGATCGCCCACACGATCAAGTAGGTGCCGAACCCTTGATTGAACACCGCGTCACCCGACGTCGCACGGATCTCAGGCGCGACGAACTGCAGGATGACGCCGGTCGTGAGAAGGAAGCACGCGTACGCGACAGCGAACGTCGCGCCGAAGACGTTATCGGTGCGCGCCTCCCACAGGCCGCCGACCAGCATCGCCAGCGCACCGGTGAAGATCGCGACGCAGATGAAGAACCCGAACGCACCCGCGTCGAGCAACCCGATGTTGAACAGCGACAAAGTGACGATCGAGAAGCCAAACCCGGCTACCGCCAGCGGCACGCCGCTGACCGGTGCGCTCGCGACGGGCGGCGACGACTGCTCAGCGGAAGTCGTGGTGGAGGTTGACATGTGCGCTCCGTTTCTCAGCTGAGCCTCGTAGACGCCGATGACGCCCGAGGAAGGATGTCCTGGTCGAAGATGTCCAACGGCACCTGGAGCACGACGGCCGCATTGGGGATGTCTACGATGCCGCCGACGTGCATCTCGCACGGCGCGACGGAGATGATCGTGTAAGCCTGCTCGGGCGTGTAACCGAATGTGCCGAGGTAGTCGATCGCCTGCTCGATCGCCTGCACCGCAGCCATCGTGGTGTCGATGTACTTCTGCTCGCCGCCCGAGGCGGAGAGCCCCGTGAATGAGATGTACCGCGTGCCGAAACCGGGATCGAACGGGGAAGGCCGGAACATCGGCGTGCGCACGCCATACCGGGCCATGCCGTCCTCGACGACTCCGAAACGGAACCATCCGACCCCGTCCATCTCGATCGCATTCCAGGTGACCTCGCCGTCGCCCTCCGCGAAATGGAAGTCCCCCGCCGAGAAGAGGGCTCCGTCGACGAACACCGGAAGATAGATCCGTGAACCTCGAGAGAGATTCTTGATATCCATGTTCCCGCCGTTCTCGCGAGGCGGGATCGTGCGAGCGGCGGTTCGCGCGACGCGCTCCCGTTCGTCGCCTTCGAGTGTGCGCAGCACCGCTTCGTCTTTGGCCTCGAGCCGCGGAGCGGCGAGGCCGTCAGCGATCAGCGGGTCTTCGCGCTCGTTCCATACGCGCAACAGGTCGTGCGACGGCGCGACACCGGCAATGCCCGGATGGCTGAGCGCTGGAATCGTGACTCCCGGAATCTGCCGACTCGTCGCGGAGGTTCCGTGGAGGTCCCAGACTGTCTTGTACCCCTGGGGAAACCTCGAGGCCAACGGCCCACCCATTCCCGGCAGAATGTTGGAGTGGCCGATGCCCGAGAGAGGCTGGACGTCGAGCACGTCGATGACGAGCAGGTCGCCTGTCTTGACCCCGTCGATTCGCACCGGCCCTGTCAGAGGGTGAGTACGGAACAGATCGAAGCTGTGAATGTCCTGATCGTCGTCTGCATCTTTCAGTTGGTAGTCGTCGTATCCAGCGCACTCGAGGATCAGTTCGTCTCCGACCCCGACTTCGACGAGCGGAGGAATATCAGGGTGCCAGCGGTTGTGGCCGAGGTGTCGCTGCTGCGCGAGCGGCACTCCTACCGCGCATCGGAACCGTTCTACCCCGAGGTCGCGGTCGCTGAACCGCGATACTCCGTACTCCGTGAAACCCGCACCTTGGGACATCTTCGTCTACCTCCGTGGTGATACACGAAGAACATATTTCCATTTGGAAATAAAGTCAACGCTCCCTACCCGCCCGCCTCGCGCGTGAGTTCGTTGAAGGTGTCCGACAGCGTGCAGGTGTCCCCCTCACGCAGGGCCGGAAGTGCGTCGGCGATGGCGAGGTCGATCAGTTCGGCGCACTCACGACTGCGCACCCGACCACGGTCGGTCACACGCACCAGGATGCGACGACGATCAGTGGTGTCGAGCGTGCGGTAGACCAGCGCCAAGTCAACGAGCTTGTCGAGCACCCGGGTCAGCGTCGCCGGAGGGACCAATGCAACGCGGCCGAGGTCTGAGGTAGCGGCGGACTCGTGTTCGACGAGATGACTGATGACGAGATAGTGAGCAAGCTCGAGACCGGTGCCGCGCAGCGCCGCATTCGTCGCCCGCTCGACCTCGTACGCCGCCGTGAGCAGCCTACGTGCCAGTTCCGCGCGCATGGGCACTCCGGCAGACATGTGCTCTCCTGTCCGATGACGGACCGGTGTCACAAGCGCCTTGACCGATCCTCCATCGCTCACCTAAGTTTTCGACTGGAGTCTATCCTTGCGTTTCACCGCATTCGCGCACCCCGAGCCGATGCATGAACACCCGCCGCAAGGACGCCGGTCAGAGAGGACCGCAGATGAGAGAGCCGCTGCGTATCGGCCTCGCAATACCGCTGCAGGGGCCCGCGGGGATCTTCGGGCCGTCCTGCGAGACCGCCGCCCTTCTTGCCGCCGCACAACTCAACGAGCACGATGGGATCCTCGACCGCGAGGTCGTCATCGAGGTGATCGATGCCGGCGGATCACCTCAGCAGACTCGACGCAACGTGATCGCGGCCCTCCGATCCGGCCGCGCGCACGCCATAGCCGGTTGGCACCTCTCATCAGTGCGCGAAGACCTCGCCCCGATGCTTGCGGACTACGACGTGCCGTACGTGTACACCTCGTTGCACGAAGGCGCGCACACTCCCGGCGTGCTCGCCGTCGGCGAGACACCCTCCAGGCAGATCGCACCCGGACTCGATTGGCTGCATCGCGAGTTCGGGATTCGACGCTGGGCCGTCGTCGGATCGGACTACATCTGGCCCCGGAACACAGCCCGGGCGATGCGCGAGCACGCGAAAGAGAACGGCGACCTCGAAATCGCACACGAGAGCTTCGTCGGCTACGGCGTCCGGGATTTCTCGCATGTGATCGAAGCCCTCTCAGCAAGCCACGCGCAGGGGGTCGTGATGCTGCTCGTCGGCCGGGACGCAGTGCTGTTCAACCGCCAGTTTGCCGCCAGTGGCCTCGACGAACGGATGATCCGCTTCACCCCGCTCATGGAAGAGAACATGCTGCTGGCGTCCGGCGGCGAAGCGACCCGCGAGCTCTATGTCGCCGCGGCCTACTTCAGAAACCTCACGACGCAGGCGGCGCTCGATCTTGCGGGCGCCTACGGCGCGGGCTTCGGCTCCGATGCCCCGGTTCTCAACAATGCCGGGGAGTCGTGCTATGAGGGCCTTTACGCTCTGGCGGCAGCGGCGAACAAGGCGCAATCGCTCGACAGCCGCGCAATGCTGGAGGGGCTCGAGCACGGGATCTCTTACGAAGGCCCTCGGGGACCTGTCGTGTTGACCGCTGCCGGCGCCGACCAGCAAGTACACCTCGCCCGCGCCGACCGCCTCGAGTTCGAAGTCCTCGCCCGCCTCTAGCGAAGTCCGCCGCAGGTCAACCGGTTCAGCGCACTCCGCCATCGGAGCCCCGCCGATCGGCGGAGTCAACAACCTGCCCGGACATCAGAGTCGACCGACGAGCCGTCGTCTCGAAGCCGATCGAAAAGGGACGCTGGTCGCCGTGCGCCCGCGGAGCATCACCTCCAACCTCCTCGTCGAGGTGATCTTCATGCGTATTGGGCAACCGTAGCGAGCACTGTCGCGATAAGGTTCAGAAAGCATCCATGATCAGGGCAAACCTCGCCCGGGGATCGGGTAGGCGTCAGATCAGGAAGAGCGCTTGCGCTGACACTGAGGACAGAAGAACGAGGATCGGTTCATAAACTTCACCCGGCGAATGGGTGATCCACATCGAGCACAGGCCTGGCCGGTACGACCATAGGCATTCAAGCTGTGCGCAAAATAGCCCGCCTGCCCGTTGACGTCGACGTACTGGGCGTCGAAGCTCGTGCCGCCCTCGGCGAGGGCCTTGACGAGCACCGCGCGAATCTCAGCGAGCAGCCGGTTCACTGCGCGCGTCGACAGCGACCGCGCAGGAGTCTCGGGGTGGATCCGCGCCGCCCACAGCGCCTCGTCGGCGTAGATGTTGCCGACGCCGCTGACCACGGTCTGATCCAGCAGCACGCGCTTGATCGCGGAGACCTTGCGCGCGAGCGCCGCGCGGAACGCGGCATCCGAGAATGCCGGATCGAGCGGATCGCGTGCGATGTGCGCGACCTGTCGCGGGACGGATGCCTCGCCCCATCCCTGACCGCCCGCAGCGGCATCGGCCGTCTCGGTCAGCTCGTCGATCGCGAGGGATCCGAAGGTGCGCTGGTCGGCGAATACGATCGCGAGCTCGCCATGGACCGGATGATGGATGCCGAGCCGCACCCGCTCGTGGCGTTCGGGCTCAGCACCCGGGGCGCGCAGCAGCAGTTGCCCGCTCATTCCGAGGTGCCCGACGATCGCCTCACGCGCCGGGTCGCCCTCCGCGTCGCCAGCGGGTTGAAGCGGCAGCCACAGGAACTTGCCGCGGCGCGCCACCGCGCGGATCGTACGCCCGGTCAGCGCGGCCTCGAAGTCGACCCCGGAACCGGGGTGGCGGGTGAGGGCGCGTTCGTCGAGCACCGAGACCCCGAGGATCGCGGCGCCCACGGCCGCGGGTGCGAGGCCGGCGCGCACGACCTCGACCTCAGGGAGTTCAGGCATTCGCCGACAGTTCGCCCCACGCGATGAGCGCCGCCGCCATCTCGGCGTGCTTCTTGCTCGAGCCGGCGCCGGAAGCCGACAGATCGCCCACGGTCACCGTGGCGGTGAAGACACGATCGTGGTCGGGGCCCTCCGCCCGCACGGAATAGCTCGGCGCGGTGCGGCCGAGCCTTGCCGCGAGCTCTTGCAGGCTCGTCTTCGGATCGCTCGCCACGCCGTACCTGTCCGGGTCGTCCAGCAGCGGCCCGACGAGGCGCAGCACGAGGTCGGTCGCGGCCTCGGGGCCGGCCGACAGATAGGTCGCGCCGATGATGGCCTCCATCGTGTCGGCCAGGATCGAATCCTTGTCGCGTCCGCCCGTGAGGTTCTCGCCGCGCCCGAGCAGCAGGTGCCTGCCCAGCTCGATCGATCGGCCGATCTCGGCGAGGGCGACGGTCGAGACGACACTCGCGCGCCGCTTGGCGAGTTCGCCTTCGACGGCATCGGGGAGGGTCGTGAACAGGCGCACCGTGACCGCCTGCCCGAGCACAGAGTCGCCGAGGAACTCGAGGCGCTCGTTGTGCGGGATCTGGCCGTGCTCATACGAGTAGGAGCGGTGGGTCAGCGCAAGCGAGAGAAGCTCGGGGTCGATATCGACCCCGAGCTTCTCAATGAGCGCATCGCGCTCGAAGATGACCTCGGTCACAGTCCGCGCGCGGCGAATCAGACGTCGGCGACCTTGCGGCCCTTGTACTCGAGGAACAGCTCGGTGCCCTGAGAGTCGGTGACGACCTTGGCCTGGTGCGGGCGGCTGTAGACGACCTTGCCGTTCTCGACGGTCTTGACCAGCGCGGGGGCCTCAGCCTTCCACTGCGCGCGACGCGAGCGGGTGTTCGAGCGGGAGACCTTCCGCTTCGGGGGGTTACCTGCCATGGCTAGCTCTCTTCTGTCGGATCATCCCCGCGCGTGCGGGGAACGTCTGTGGTGTAGTCCTTGAGCGCGCCCCAGCGTGGATCGATGGGAGCACTCTGCTCTGATCCGGTGCTTGCGGTCATTCGCTCACCCGTGGCCGGATCGAGGCCGGGGCAATCCGGCTGACACACCGGCTGAAACGGAAGCGACAGGACGATCGCATCCCTGACCGGAGTTTCAAGATCCACGTGGTCGTCTTGAACCTCGAAGTCAGTTTCTTCCTGACCAGGATACGCGAAAAGCTCCTGAAACTCGACTTGGAGCGCCTGTGCCACGTCTGTGAGGCACCGTCCGCAGATGCCGGTGTACCGCGTGTCGATGTCGGCGGTCACGAGAATGCCCTCGTGGACGGACTCCAGACGAACCTCGATGAGGACCGGCTCGCCCTCGGCGACCGACACGAGACCCTCGCCCCACTTCGCGGGGACGGCGAGTTCGAGCGAGTGCTCGCGCATCTCTCCGGGCTTGTGGACGATGTCGCGAACGGGGATCACGAGGGGACCCTGGCGTAGCCTCTTCACGATCCCCCATCGTACTGCCGGCGGGAGCGCACGGGCTCGCGAAGCGCCCCCGTCGCAGGCGTTGCTCAGATTCCGCGCGCCCCCGTGTCGAGGAAGCGCGCGACGACCGGCGGCACGTACGGCGACACGTCGCCGCCGAGGCCGGCGACCTGGCGCACGAGCGAGCTCGATACCAGCGTGTGCGCCGGGTCGGGCAGGAGGAACACCGTCTCGATGTCGGCGAGGTGGCGGTTCACGATGGCCATCGGGGTCTCGTAGGCCACGTCGACCTGCGAGCGGATGCCCTTCACCAGCACGCCGGCGCCGACATCCTTCGCGTAATCGACCAGCAGCCCCATGCTCCACGACGCGACGATCACGTCGCCCTCGATGCCGCTCTCGGCGATGGACCGCTCGAGCAGCGAGAGCCGCTGCGCGATCGGCAGCATCGCCTCTTTGCCGGGATTGTGCACGACCAGCACGTGCAGCTGGTCGTAGAGGCGTGCGGCGCGACGAATGACGTCGAGATGCCCGAGGGTGGGGGGATCGAAGGAGCCCGGGACGACGGCGATCCGGCTGTTCATGGCGCTCAGCCTACCCGCCCGCCGAAGGCTCCCCGCGTGCCGGCGCCACACAACGGAATGTCAGGATCGGGCCAGCGCCGCCCGCTCCTGGGAGCTCACACGGCGCTCGATCGCCTGCGCCAGGCCGGGGTGCGACCGCAGGCCCGGGTCGTCGGCGAGCACCCCCTCGGCGGCGTCGCGGGCCCGAGCGATCAGGTCGGCGTCCTTCACGACCCGCAGCAGCCGCAGCGACGACCGCGCACCGGACTGGGCCTCACCCAGCACATCGCCCTCCCCGCGCAGTTCGAGATCGACCTCGGCGAGCTCGAACCCGTCGAGTGTCGCCGCGACGGCCTCGACCCGCGCGCGGGCGGGGGTCTCTGGCGGAGCCTCGGTCACGAGCAGGCAGAGCCCTGGGACTCCCCCGCGGCCCACGCGCCCGCGAAGCTGGTGCAGCTGCGACACCCCGAACCGATCTGCCTCGAGGATCGCCATGGTCGACGCGTTCGGCACGTCGACGCCGACCTCGACCACGGTCGTGGCGACGAGCACGTCGATCTCGCCCCTCGAGAACGCCTGCATCACGGCATCTTTCTGTTCCGAGGGCATCTTGCCGTGCAGGATCTCGACCCGGATCGACGAGAACGACGGATGCCCCGCCAGCAGCTCGCCGACCTGCACGACGCCCCATCGGGTGCGGGCCGCTTCGCCCTCGACTTCGGCGACCGGCTCGTCGGCGGTGTCGTCGCGCGTGGCCGCCTCTGCGTCGATCGCCGCGCACACCACGAACGCCTGGCGGCCCTTCGACACCTCTTCGGCAATGCGCTCCCACACGCGCGAGAACCAGCCCGGCCGCTCGGCCAGCGGCGCGACGAACGTCTCGACGCCGGCGCGACCTTCGGGCATGGTGCGGATCGTCGAGACGTCGAGATCGCCGAACACCGTCATCGCGACGGTGCGGGGAATCGGGGTCGCGGTGAGCACCAGCGCGTGCGGCGACGAGCCCTTGGCGCGCAGCGCCTCGCGCTGCTCGACGCCGAAGCGGTGCTGTTCGTCGACCACCACCAGAGCGAGGTCGGCGAACGTCGTCGACTCGCTCAGCAGCGCGTGCGTTCCGACCACGATGCGGGCCTGGCCCGATGCGACGCGCAGCGCCGACTTGCGCCGCTCGGCCGCGGTGAGCTGGCCAGTGAGGAGGGTGGGCATCAGCTCGGGGGCGAGCTTCGGCCCGAGCATCCGCGCGATCGAGCGCACATGCTGGGCAGCGAGCACCTCGGTGGGAGCGATGAGCGCAGACTGCCCGCCGCTCTGGGCGGCCTGAAGCATCGCCCTGAGCGCGACGAGCGTCTTGCCCGAGCCGACCTCGCCCTGCACGAGCCGGTTCATCGGCCAGTCGCCCTGCATGTCGCGCTCGATGCGGTCGCCGACCGTCACCTGATCCGGCGTGCGCGAGAACGGCAGCGCGGCGTCGAACGCCTCGAGCAGGGCGCCGGGACGGCGGCTCGTCGCGGCGAGGGCGCGCACCGCGGCGCGCTGCTGCAAGAGCGCGATCTGCAGCACGAACGCCTCGTGCATGCGCAGCGTCGCGCGCGCCGGCTCGATCTGGTCGGCGGACTCGGGCCGGTGGATGCGCTCGATCGCCGTGCGCGCGTCGAGCAGCCCCTCGCGCGCCCGCAGGTCGTCGGGCAGCGGGTCGGGCACCTCGCCCAGCCCGTCGAGCACGAGATCGACGATCTTCTTGAGCTGCCAACTGGCGATCGACGCCGTCGCGGGATAGATCGGGATCGGGAGGTTCGCGTACGCCTCGGCGTTCAGCAGAGCCTCGCCCTCGTCGTCGAACAGCTCGTAGTCGGGGTGGGCGAGCTGCGTGCTGCCGCGGTACGCGCCGACCTTGCCGGTGAAGATGCCCCGGCGCCCCGGCTGCAGCTCCTTCAGCCGCCAGGACTGGTTGAAGAACGTCAGCGACAGGTCGCCCCGCCCGTCGCTGATCACGACCTCCAGCAGCGACCCCTTGCGCTGCTGCATGCGCCGCTCGCTCGCGCGCACCACTTCGGCGACGATCGTGACCGGCTCGCCGACCGGCAGCGACGCGATCGGGGTCAGCTCGCCGCGCCGCGCGTACCGGCGGGGATAGTGCGCGAGCAGATCGCCGACCGTCTTCATGCCGAACGCGCGCGCGAGCGCCGCCGACGTCTTGCCGCCCACCGCGCCGTCGAGGCGCGATTCGAGGGTCAGAGCAGGCATGATGACGAGTCTAGGCATCTCCTCCGACGCCGGCGTCACGGCGAAAGTAGGGTGTTTCGTGTGACCAGGATCATCGCCGGCCGCGCCGGATCGATCGTGCTCGACGTGCCCGACGCCGGCACGCGGCCCACGAGCGATCGCGTGCGCGAGTCGCTGTTCGGCGCGCTCGAGTCTGCCGGCGTCCTCCCCGGGGCCGCCGTGCTCGACCTCTACGCGGGATCGGGGGCCCTCGGCCTGGAGGCGTTGAGCCGCGGAGCGGCGTCCGCCGATCTCGTCGAGAAGGCCGCGCGCGCGGCATCCGTCGCCGAGCGCAACGCGCGCAAAGTGCAGACCGCGACCGGCGGGGGCGCCGTGGCGCGGGTGCATCGGGCGTCCGCCGACGCGTTCCTGCGGACGGCGCGCGGCCCGTACGACATCGCGTTCCTCGACCCTCCCTACGACGTCGGAGAGTCCGAGCTTGCGGCGACGCTGTCGCTGCTCGTGCCGGCCCTGCAGGGCGAGGCGACCGTCGTCGTCGAGCGCGCCTCGCGCTCGCCCGAGCCGAACCTGCCCGAAGGGCTCGCGGCCACGCGATCGAAGCGCTACGGAGACACGACCCTGTGGTGGGCGGTGCGCGTGTGACGGGCTGTCAGCCGCGCCCCGCGTCCCAGTCGCGGTAGGGGTCCCAGCCTTCGCGGCCCGCGTACGGCGCGCCGTCGACCAGCACGCGGTGACCCTCGGCGGCGACCGCGCGGCCGATCACCGCGAACCCGTCAGGCAGCGTCGTCCCGGGCGGGAACGCCGCGAGCAGCGCGTGATCCTCGCCTCCGCCGAGAGCAGCGGCCGGGTCGGGTCCGAGGGCGGCCGAGGACAGCTCGATCGTGACACCGGATGCCGCCGCCATGCGTCCCGCGTCGAGCACGAGCCCGTCCGACACGTCCATGAGGGCGCTCGCCCCCGCGTCCGCCGCGATCGGCCCGAGCGCCAGCGGAGGATGCGGACGCAGCTGCGCGTCGAGGTCGGCGAGGCCGGCCGGATCGAGCACACTCCGGTCGACCGGGATCGGCGAGCCCGCGGCATCCCGGAAGCGTCCGAACAGCAGCGCGAGACCGCGCGCCGCGCTCCCGAGGCGACCCGCGACGGCGATGGTGTCGCCAGCGCGTGCGCCGCTGCGCAGCACCGGCGCACGCGCGTCGAGCGAGCCGAGCGCCGTGACGGCGACCGTCAGCGTGTCAGACACCGTCAGGTCGCCGCCCTCGACGCGGCAGCCGGGCGTGAGCGACTCGCACGCCGCGCGCAGGCCGTCGGCGAGCCCCTCGACGAACGACAGGCGCGTGTCATCGGGCATCGCCAGCGCGACCAGCAGTGCGATCGGGCGCGCGCCCATCGCGGCGACGTCCGCGAGGTTGACCGCGGCGGCCTTGAACCCCAGGTCGAACGCGCTCGACCACGCGAGGCGGAAGTCCGGGCCATGCACGAGCGTGTCGGTGGTCGCCACCACACGCCCGTCGGGGGCGGCGACCACCGCCGCGTCGTCGCCCGGCCCGACGAGTGCGCCGCTCGGGCCGAGCCGCTCCAGGATCCGGCGCAGGATGACGCCCTCGCTCAGGTCGCCGACGGCGGGGTCGCTCTCAGTCACTCCACCACGGTAGCGGTGACGGATGCCGCACCCGGCGCCCGGGTCCGTTCGGGGGTCGTCCGCGCCCGGCGGCCCGGCACGGGCGGATTACCCTGGAGGGGTGACCCGTTCCCGCCTCGCCCTCGCCGTCGTGCTCGCCGCGGTCGCGACCACGGGCCTGACCGCCTGCTCCTCGACCGTCGCGATGCAGCCCGCAGAGGGGGCGAACGATCCGGCGTGCGCCGACGTCACGGTGCGCCTGCCCGGCGCGGTCGACGGCCAGGCGCGCCGCTGGACCGACGCCCAGGCGACGGGCGCGTGGGGCGACCCGGCAGCCGTCCTGCTGACGTGCGGCCTCGAGCCCCCCGGTCCGTCCACCATGCGGTGCATCACGGTCGGCGGCGTCGACTGGCTGGTCGACGACAGCGACGCGCCCCGGTTCACGCTCACCTCCTACGGGCGGACGCCCGCTGTGCAGGTCTACCTCGACAACGAGATCGTGTCGCCCAACGGCGCGCTCGACGACCTGAGCCGGGCAGTCGGGGTGCTCCCGACGACGACCGCCTGCACGAACCCGGAGTCCGTGCCGGAATAGCCGCCTGGGCCGCCGCCCGCGTCAGGCCCGCTCGAGCGCGGTCTCGATGAGCTCGGTGAGCAGCTCGGGGTACGTCATGCCCGAGGCGATCCAGCACTTCGGGAACATCGAGATCGGTGTGAAACCGGGCATCGTGTTGAGCTCGTTGACGAAGAAGTCCGTGCCGGTGAAGAAGAAGTCCACGCGCGCGAGGCCCTCGCCGCCGATCGCCTCGAACGCCCGGGCCGCGATCCGCTGCATCTCGGCGAGCTCGCCGTCGCGCAGGTCCGCCGGGCACACCAGCTCCACTCCCGGCGCGTCGAGGTACTTCGCCTCGAAGTCGTAGAACTCGCGCCCGGTCACGATGATCTCGCCCGCGACGCTCACGCGCGGGTCGCCGCCGCTCCTACCGGGAAGCACGCCGCACTCGACCTCGCGCCCCACGACCCCGTGCTCGATCAGCACCGTCGAGTCCTCCGCGAAGGCGCTGTCGAGCGCCGCGTCGAGCTCAGCCCAGTCCGACACCTTCGACACCCCGACACTCGAACCGGCCCGGTTCGGCTTCACGAACGCCGGAAGGCCGAGGGCGTGGATGCGCCGCTCCCACAGCTCGCGATCTCGCTCGAGATCGGACCGGTTGACCGCCACCCACGGGACGACCGGCACGCCCCAGGCCTGCAGCATGCTCTTCGTCGCGTGCTTGTCCATGCCGAGCGCCGACATGAGCACGCCGGCGCCGACATACGGCAGGCCGAGCAGTTCGAGCATGCCCTGGATCGTGCCGTCCTCGCCGAAGCGCCCGTGGAGAATGGGGAACACCACATCGACGTCTCCGAGGGAGCGCTCGCCCGAGGCATCCTTCACCCGCAGTTCACGGCTGAGGGTCGAATCCGGCCATACGATGCGCGTGCCGTTGTCGACCACCTCGGGAAGATGCTCGGGATCGAGCCGGAACCGGTCCGGATCGTCCGACTCGAGGACGAAGGCGCCGTCGCGGGTGATGCCGATCGGGATCACCCGGAAGCGGTCACGGTCGATCGCCCTCAGAACCCCGCCCGCCGTGGCGGAACTGATCGAGTGCTCGCTGGAGCGACCTCCAAAGAGCACCGCCACCGCCGGCTTGTCCATTCTTTGTCCTCTCCCCCTTTGGGGTGTCGTCGTCGGTCGTGAGGTGCGGAGCGATGTCCTTCGGGTTCATGGTGCCGTCGAGCACCATCTTCACCTGCTCCACGATGGGCATCTCGACGCCCACTTGGCGGGCCAGCTGCAGGACGGGCGCGACCGAGGCGAGCCCCTCCGCCGTCTGCTCCATCTGCTTCACGACGTCCTGGAAGCTGTAGCCCTGACCGAGCAGGCGCCCCGCCGTGTTGTTGCGGCTGAGCGGCGACTGGCACGTCGCGATGAGGTCGCCCAGGCCGGCCAGGCCGTGCAGCGTCTCGGGGTGCGCGCCCAGCGCGACCGCGAAGTCCGTCATCTCGACGAGGCCGCGTGTGATGATCGAGGCCTTTGTGTTCTCGCCGTAGCCGACGCCGTCCACGATGCCGATGGCCACCGCGATCAGGTTCTTGAGCACCCCGCCGAACTCAGTGCCGATGACATCCGTGTTCACGAACGTGCGGAAGTAGCGGTTGCGCGCACGCCGCGCCACAGCATCGGCCGTCTCTTGGCTGATGGAAGAGATCACCGCCGCCGTCGGCTGCTCGCGCGCGATCTCGAGCGCCAGATTGGGGCCGGATGCCACGGCGATGCGCGCCGGGTCGCAGTGCAGCTCCTGCTCGATGACCTGGCTCATGCGCAGGCCCGTGCGCCGTTCGACGCCCTTCATGAGCGACACGATCGGGGCGTCGGTCCGCGCGACGAGCGGCCGGACGGCCTTGAGGCTCTGACGCACGGCCTGGCTCGGGATCGAGAGGTAGACCTGATCCGCGTCGGCGAGGGCCTCGGACAGGTGGTGCGTCGCGGTCATCGAGCGCGGCAGGTTGATGCCCGGCAGGTACCGGCTGTTGCGCTTGCCCTCGGCGATCTCGTGCGCGAGCTCGCTGCGCCGCGCCCACATCGTGACCTGGGCGCCGCCGTCGGCGAGGATCTTGCCGAAGGTCGTGCCCCAGCTGCCTGCGCCGAGCACCGCGACCCGGGGCACATCGTTGTCTCTACGGCTCAAGGCGCCCCGTCTCCTTCTGCCCGTGGGCGGAGGGATCCCACCGCTGGGCGGGTGCTGGCTCGCCGCGCAGCCGCGACAGCAGTTCGGCGATGCCGGCCATGACGAGGTCGGTGGCCTCGACGAGCGAGCGGGGCTCGGCGGCGCCGCCTGCGAACGCGGACAGGTCGACGGGATCGCCGACGATCAGCTGCACCCGCTTGCGCGGCGGCCAGAGGCTGAGCTTGCCGTAGCGCGGCAGGATGCGCTGCACGCCCCAGTGCGCGACCGGGATGACCGGGATTCCGCCGGCCAGCGCGAGGCGCACGGCGCCGGTCTTGCCGCGCATCGGCCACAGATCGGGTTCGCGCGTGAGGCTGCCCTCGGGGTAGATGATGACGCCGCGGCCGTGCTCGACGAGGTCCTCCGACGCGGAGAGAGTCTGGCGCGCGGCGGTCGCCGACGTTGCGCGCGCGACGGGGATCATGCCCGTGGCGCGCAGCGCCCACCCCAGCACCGGCACCCGGAAGAGGCTCTCTTTGGCCAAGAACCGCGGTGCGCGACCGAGCCGCCACGTCGCCACCGCGACGACGAGCGGGTCGAACTCGCTGTAGTGGTTGGGTGCGAGAACGAACGCGCCCTCACGAGGCAGCTTCTCGCCGTCGATGATCTCGATCCGCGTGATCAGGCCCATCAGTGGGACCACGATCGCGGCGAGCGACCAGAACGCGCTCGGACGCGTCTTCTCCGCCGACGCGCGGGGCCGGGGACTGGGGGGTGCCACGGGCCTCACCCGATGACGTCGAAGTCGGCACCGAGGGTCGTCAGCTTCGTGAAGAGCTTCTCGTACCCGCGACGGATGATCCCGACGTTGCGCACGGTCGACTCGCCCTCCGCGGTGAGCGCGGCGATGACATGGCTGTAGCCGCCGCGCAGGTCGGGCACGATGATGTCGGCGCCGCCCAGGGGCGTGGGCCCGTTGATGACCGCGGCCTGCTCGAGGGCGCGGCGCGGGACCCGGCGGCCGGGCGCATCGATCCCGGTCGGGTGCACGACGATGTCGGCGCCCATCTTCACGAGCGCCTGGGTGAAGCCGAACCGGTTCTCGTACACCGTCTCGTGAACGACCGACTCGCCGTGCGCCTGCGTGAGCGCGACGATGAGCGGCTGCTGCCAGTCGGTCATGAAGCCGGGGTGCACATCGGTCTCGACAACGACGGGCTTGAGCGCGCCCGCGCGGCGGAACTGGATGCCGTCCTCGTGCACGTCGAACCATCCGCCCACCTTGCGGAAGACGTTCAAGAACGTGAGCATCTCCTGCTGGCGGGCCCCGCCGACGAAGATGTCGCCGTCGGTCGCGAGTGCCGCGCACGCCCAGGAGGCTGCCTCGTTGCGGTCGAAGATGCAACGGTGGTCGTAGCCCCAGAGCTTGGAGACGCCCTCGATCACGATCGTGCGGTTGGGTTCGACCGAGATGATCGCGCCCATCTTCTGCAGCACCGCGATGAGATCCATGATCTCGGGCTCGATGGCGGCGTTGCGCAGTTCGGTCGTGCCCGTCGCTCGCACGGCGGTCAGCAGCACCTGCTCGGTCGCGCCCACGCTCGGGTACGGGAACTCGATGGACGCGCCGTGCAGCCCGTCGGGCGCCGTGATGCGGATGCCCTCGTAGCTCTTCTCGACGACCGCCCCGAACGCGCGCAGCGCGTCCATGTGGAAGTTGATGGGCCGATCTCCGATGCGGCACCCGCCGAGGTCGGGGATGTAGGCCTGGCCGAGCAGGTGCAGCAGCGGTCCGCAGAAGAGGATCGGGATGCGGGATGCCCCGGCATGCGCGTCGATCTCTTCGAAGTGCGCCGACACGGCGCCGCTCGGGTCGAGGTGGAGGGTGCCTTCCTCTTCGCCGTCCACCACCCGCACGCCGTGCACCTCGAGCAGGGAGCGCACCACCCCGACGTCGCTGATGCCGGGAACGTCGCGCAGCGTGCTCGTCGTCTCGCCGAGCAGCGCCGCCACCATCGCCTTCGTGGCGAGGTTCTTCGCTCCCTTGACCTCGACCCGCCCGCTCAGCGGCTGTCCGCCGCGGATGGCGAGGGTCTCGCCGGAGGCTTCGTTCGCTGCGGGGCTGGGTCCTGTCGACGAGTTCAGAAGCGTCTTCATGCGGTGAACCTCACTTGTGGGTGTTCGAGGGATCGCTGGTCGGGTGTCCGCCGCCTTCGTGGGACGGGGTCCCGGGTGGTCACGGAACGGGGAGCGTCCGCGGCCGCCAGGCCTCTCGGCTCGCTTCGAACTGCGCGATCTTCTCTTCGTCACGCAGGGTGAGTCCGATGTCGTCGAGCCCTTCGAGCAGCCGCCACCTAGTGTAATCGTCGATGTCGAAGGGCACCTCGAGCGCCCCGATCACCGCGCGTCGTGACTCGAGGTCGACGGTCATGCGGATGCCGGGCTCGGCATCGATCGCCGCCCAGATCGCCTCAAGGTCGGCCTCGGAGATCACGCCGGTCACAAGGCCCTGCTTGCCTGAGTTTCCGCGGAAGATGTCGGCGAACTTGGGGCTGAGCACAACCTTGAATCCGAAATCGCGCAGCGCCCAGACGGCGTGCTCGCGGCTGGAGCCGGTGCCGAAGTCGGGACCGGCGACGAGGATGCTCGCACCCGCGTACACCGGCTGGTTCAGGACGAATTCCGGGTCCTGGCGCCAGTTGGCGAACAGGGCGTCGTCGAAGCCCGTCTTGGTGACACGCTTGAGGTAGACCGCGGGGATGATCTGGTCGGTGTCGACGGCGGAGCGCTTGAGGGGCGCTGCGACACCGGTGTGGGTCGTGAACTTGTCCATGTCAGACCTCGACCTTCTCGTGGGAGGACAGATCGCTGGGGCTGGCCAGACGCCCGAGCACGGCGGTCGCCGCCGCGACCAGCGGCGACACCAGATGCGTGCGGCCGCCCTTGCCCTGGCGTCCCTCGAAGTTGCGGTTGCTCGTGGAGGCGCAGCGCTCCCCCGGCGCGAGCTGGTCGGGGTTCATGCCCAGGCACATGGAGCAGCCGGCGAAGCGCCATTCCGCCCCGAAGGCCTCGAAGATCTTGTCGAGGCCCTCGGCCTCGGCTTCCAGTCGCACGCGGGCCGAGCCCGGGACGACCATGACGCGCACGCCGTCCGCCTTATGGCGGCCCTCGACGACCGACGCGAACGCGCGGAGGTCCTCGATGCGGCCGTTGGTGCACGAGCCCATGAACACGGCGTCGACTGCGACATCCTTCAGCGCGGTGCCGGGCGCGAGATCCATGTACTCGAGCGCGCGCTCGGCGGCGGCGCGCTCGTTGGGGTCGTCGAACTGCTCGGGCGCCGGGATGACATCCGAGAGGGACACGCCCTGCCCGGGGTTCGTGCCCCACGTGACGAACGGCTCGAGCTCGTTCGCGTCGAGGAAGACCTCAGCGTCGTAGACGGCGCCCTCGTCGCTGGGCAGTGTGCGCCAGTACGCGACGGCGTCGTCCCAGTCCTGGCCCTTCGGGGCGTGCGGACGGCCCTCGAGGTAGGCGAACGTGGTGTCGTCGGGGGCGACCATGCCCGCGCGCGCACCGGCCTCGATCGACATATTGCACATCGTCATGCGGCCCTCCATCGAGAGGGACCTGATGGCGCTGCCGCGGAACTCGAGCACGTAGCCCTGGCCGCCGTTCGTGCCGATCTTCGCGATCACGGCGAGGATGACGTCTTTCGCGGTGACGCCGGGCTTGAGCTCGCCCTCGACGGTGATGGCCATCGTCTTGAAAGGCTTGAGCGGCAGGGTCTGGGTCGCCAGGACGTGCTCGACCTCGCTCGTGCCGATTCCGAACGCCATGGCGCCGAAGGCGCCGTGGGTGGAGGTGTGGCTGTCGCCGCAGACCACGGTGATGCCCGGCATCGTGAGGCCCAGCTGCGGACCGACGACGTGGACGATCCCCTGCTCCTTGTCGCCCAGCGAGTGCAGACGCACGCCGAACTCTTCGGCGTTGCGGCGCAGCGTCTCGATCTGGGTGCGGCTGGTCAGATCGGCGATCGGCTTGTCGATGTCGAGCGTGGGGGTGTTGTGATCCTCGGTCGCGATCGTCAGGTCGAGGCGGCGCACGCCCCGTCCTTCGGCACGCAGTCCGTCGAAGGCCTGCGGGCTGGTCACCTCGTGGACGAGGTGCAGGTCGATGTAGATCAGGTCGGGCTGGCCGTTCTCGCCCTTGACGACGAGGTGGTCGTCCCACACCTTCTCGGCGAGGGTGCGAGGCCGATCGGGGATGCCGGATGCGTCGCTCGTGCTCATGGTTCTGTCGTTCTCCTCGAGAGTGGACCGTCCGGGAACGGTCCTCGAAAGGGGTTCGGCCCGCAGCGACACTCCGCGACGAGGGAGGCCTGTGAACTAGGACTCGTCGCGGCCGCTAAGAAGAAGGCGAGCGATCCGCACGTGCCCAAGGCTACCACCCGTGCCAGTGAGCGGTTTCGCGCTCGGTCTGCTCCGGCCGCGCGCGAACGGCACGCTCAGCCGCGGGCTTCGGGGCTCCCGCCCCCCTGCGTGTCGCGGGTTTCGGCGATCGTGGGGGCCGGAGCATCCGTTATGACGGCCCTGCGCTCGCGGGCCGAGGCGATGAGGCTCGCCACCGTCGCGACGGTCATCGCGACGATGATCACGCCCAGCGACACCCAGGTCGAGATCTCGGGCGCCCACTCGATGGGCTCGCCCCCGTTCAAGAACGGGAGCTCGTTGACATGCATCGCGTGGAAGACGAGCTTCACGCCGATGAAGGCGAGGATGAACGCGATGCCGTAGTGCAGGTAGCGCAGGCGATCGAGCAGGTCGCCGAGCAGGAAGTAGAGCTGGCGCAGGCCCATCAGCGCGAAGATGTTCGCCGTGAACACGATGAACGGGCTCCGCGTGATGCCGAAGATCGCCGGGATCGAGTCGATCGCGAACAGCAGGTCGGTGACGCCGATCGAGATGAACACGATGATCATCGGCGTCCACATCTTCTTGCCCTCGAAGACGGTGCGGATCTTCGAGCCGTCGTAGTGGTCCGAGATGTCGATGAAGCGGCGGAGAGTGCGCACGACGACGCCCTCTTGGCGGGCCTGGTCGTCGTGGTCGCCGCTCGGGAAGGCCTGGCGGATCGCCGTCCACACGAGGAACGCGCCGAACAGGTAGAACACCCAGCTGAACTGCTCGATGATCGCCGCGCCCAGCATGATGAAGATGCCGCGCAGCACGAGGGCGATGATGATGCCCACCATCAGGACTTCCTGCTGGTAGCGCCGCGGGACGGCGAACTGCGACATGATCAGCACGAATACGAACAGGTTGTCGATCGACAGGCTGTACTCGGTGAGCCAGCCGGCCACGAACTGCCCCGCGTACTCGCCGCCGGCGAACAACCACATCAGCCCCGCGAAGACGAGCGCCAGCACGATGTAGAACGCGACCCACAGCGTCGACTCCTTGGTCGAAGGGATGTGCGGACGCTTCAGGATGAGCAGCAGATCCGCGGCGAGGATCAGCACGAGAAGGACGAGCGAGCCGATCTCGAACCAAAGCGGAAGAGCGAGGTCCATGGGGCCTTTCCAGAACGAACAGGGGATGACGGATGTCGAGCGTCTCTCCCCGCGACCCGGATTCCGGATCGCGTCGCGCGCCCGGGGCTGCTCCGATGCAGCCCGTGATGACGGACGCGCGAAGGCGGGATACTCCCTCTCGCGGGATACACACTACGGCACGGCAACGGGTGTGCGAAGGATGCCGCGAACTCGCGCGACACCGCTGCGGCGAACTCGCGTGAGACGATGTGAGCCTCGCTGACACTGACACGGTGAGAGACGATGGTGACCCCGTGCCGACGCCCCGCGCGCCGCAGGGGGCGACCCCGAAGGACGCGGATGAACGCTGACGAAGTGCCCGGCGACGCCGAGCTGGTCGCACGGGCGGCGAGCGGGAGCGAGCACGCCTTCCGCACGCTGTATCGCGCCTACGTGCGGCCGGTGTACTGGCTCGCGCACGGCCTGCTGCACGACACGGCCGACGCCGAGGACGTCACGCAGGAGACCTTCCTCGTCGCGTGGCGGAAGCTGCCGGAGCTGCAGCTGGCCGGTGAGTCGCTCCTGCCGTGGCTGGCAACGGTGTGCCGGTTCCAGGCCGCGAACAGGATGCGGGTGCAGAAGCGCGACCGCACCCACACCGCGGCGGCCGCCGACGAGTCCCTGCCCTCGACGGTCGACGTCGAGCAGCAGGTCATCGACGCGCAGCTCGCGGACCGGATCCTGCACGAGGTCGAGGGACTCAGCCCGCTCGATCGCGACATCTTCCGGCTGTGCGCGACCGAAGGGTACGCCTACCAGGCGGCGGCCGACCGGCTCGGCGTCGCCCACGGGGTCGTGCGCAATCGTCTCTCCCGCATCCGCACGAGACTGCGGATCGTCGTGAAGGAGAGCACATGAACAGCCAGCAGCGCGCGGTCGAGGCATCCGTCCCTCTTCCCGCGATCAGCGATCAGCGCATCGACGAGATGGAGGACGCGCTGTTCGCCGACATCTCGCGCGGGCGCGCAGACCTCACCGCCCGCCGCGCCCGGCGCGGCCGGTGGTGGCTGGCCGGCGGCGCCGCGGCGGCCGTGGTCGTCGTGGCTGCGGTGATCGCCCCGAGCCTCACGGGTCTCGTCGGGACGCAGTCGACGGGCGCCGACAGCGCCGTCGCGCCCGCGACCAGCCCGGGGTTCGCCGAAGGCGGCGCCGTGGCGCCCGAGTTCACTCAGGACGCCGCGGGCGGCACGGCCGATCTCGACGTGAAGTCGGCCGAGTCCTCCCCCGGTGCGCGCGACATCATCACGACCGCGTCCGCCACGGTGATGGTGGACGACCCGGCCGCAGCGGCTCGCGAGATCGGTGCCGCCGCCGAGGCCGGCGGGGGCTGGGTCGAGTCGATGAGCGTCGGAACGTCCGGGCAGGTGCTGCCGATGTACGACGGCAGCGGAGTCGCCTACGACTCGATCGCGCCGTCCCCCTACCCCGCCGAGGGCGCGTGGATCACGGTGCGGATCCCGTCCGCCGACCTCGCCGCCTTCACGACCGGACTCGGCGACGTCGGCGAGGTCACCTCGTCGACCATCAACCGCCAGGACATCACGGACCAGACCGTCGACCTGCGGGCGCGCATCGACGCGGCGCAGGCGTCGGTGGATCGCCTCACCGAGCTCATGTCGCAGGCGGGCAGCCTCACCGACCTCATCGCCGCCGAGTCCGCCCTCTCGGAGCGGCAGGCACTGCTGGAGTCTTACCAGCAGATGCTGGAGTCGCTCGAGGGCCAGATCGAGATGTCGGAGCTGTCGGTCACGCTCATCACGAACACCCCGCCGGTCGAGGCCGACCCCGCCGGGTTCGGCGACGGTCTCGCGGCCGGCTGGAACGGTCTGGTGGCGACCCTCAACGGCATCGTCATCGCGATCGGGTTCCTCGTCCCATGGATCGCCGTCACGGTCGCGATCGCCCTCATCGTGTGGGGCATCGTGCGGCTCGTGCGCGGACGCCGCGCGGCGCGCAAAGCGGATGCCGCAGCATCCGCTCGATCGGAAGGCCAGGGCTGACGGGCCCACCCGGCAGTGCTGCTCATGCACGTGGCGGGTCAGATCCAGCGCGGGTCAGACCCAGCCGTGTTCCCAGGCGATGTCCGCGGCGGCGTGGCGGGAGGGCGCGCCGAGCTGCGCCGACACGGACTTCTCGCGAAGTGGGTCCGAAACGCGTCCGCCCCCGGAGGACGACCCGGACTGGCAGAACTGATGCGTCCGAATTGGGTCTGTTTGACTTCCTGAGCCACAGCGCGGCATCCGGTCCAGATAACGAGAAGGCCCCCGATCCCTGTGTTTTCAAGGGAATCGGGGGCTTCTTCGTGTTGGTGACCCCAGCGGGATTCGAACCCGCGTTACCGCCGTGAGAGGGCGGCGTACTAGGCCGCTATACGATGGGGCCGATCAGGCAACCGTACAAGTATGCCACGGGGATTTCGCTCTGCCAAATCAGGGCCGGAACCGGTTCGGACTTGCCCCTTCGGGGCGCGGAGCGCTTGACTCGGAGCATGCGCGTCACGAAGAACGAACACGCCTCCCTGACCCTCGAGGACAGCGGCAAGACCCTGGTGATCGATCCGGGATCCTTCACCGATCCGCTCGATGTCGAGCACCTCGTTGCGATCGTCATCACGCACGAGCACCCCGACCACTGGACGCCCGACCACCTCGACCGGCTTCTGGGCAGGTTCCCCGGCACACCGGTCTTCGCGCCGCAGGGCGTCGCGAACGCGGCGGCGGGGTATGACATCACCGTCGTCGCGCCGGGTGACGCGGTCGAGGTCGAGCCGTTCGCGCTGCGGTTCTTCGGCGGGCGCCACGCGGTGATCCACGAGTCGATCCCCGTGATCGAGAACGTCGGCGTGCTCGTGAACGACCACCTGTACTACCCGGGCGACTCGTACGCGGTGCCCGAGGGCGTCGAGGTCAAGCTGCTCGCAGCCCCGGTCGGCGCACCGTGGCTGAAGATCGGCGAGGCGATGGACTTCGTGCTCGCGGTGGCACCGCGGGTCGCGTTCGGAACCCACGATATGACCCTGTCGGTGATCGGCCGGAACATGGGTCGTCAGCGCCTCGCGTGGGCCGTGCAGCAGGGCGGAGGCCAGTTCCTCGAGCTGGACCCCGGAGACAGCGTCGACGTCTGAGCCGCGCGCGGGCCCAAATACACTCGAGGATGCCCGACAAGCCCGCCGCGGAGTGGCCGATCGACGAGTCGCTCGTGCGGTCGCTGCTCGTGCGCCAGGCGCCCCGCCTGGTCGCGCCCGACCGCGCGCTGCGCCTCGCGGCGGAGGGGTGGGACAACGCCGTGTGGCGCCTCGGCGACGACCTCGCGGTGCGCCTTCCCCGCCGCGAACTCGCGATCCCGCTCATCCGCCACGAGCAGCGGATCCTCCCGGTCCTCGAGTCGCTCATCGCCCCGACCGGAGTCCACGTTCCCGCGCCCGTGTTCGCGGGCGAGCCCGACGCCGGGTTTCCCCGCCCATGGTCGGTGGTGCCGTGGTTCCCGGGGGGTGCGGGGCTCGGCATCCCCCGTTCTCGTCGCACCGGCTGGTCCGACCCACTCGCCCGCGCCCTCGCCGCTCTGCACGTTCCGGCCGACGCGGACCACCCGGTGAACCCGTTCCGCGGCGGCGCGCTTGCCACGCGCGACGAGACTGTCCGGGGGCGTCTGGCCTCTCTGCGCGAACGCGCGGACCCCGGCTCGCTCGCGCGGGCGCAACAGGCGTGGGATGCCGCATGCGCGGCCCCGCCCTGGCCGGGGCCGCCCGTGTGGATCCACGGCGACCTGCACCCGGGCAACCTCGTCGCCGATGACACGCGGCTCGTCGCGATCGTGGACTTCGGGGACGTGACGGCCGGCGACCCCGCGTATGACCTCGCCATCGCCTGGCTGGCGTTCGATGCATCCGGTCGCGCAGCCTTCCGCGCGCACCTGCGCGGACGTTACGACGACGCGGTGTGGGTGCGCGCGCGAGGGTGGGCGGCCGCGGTGACGCTCATGCTCCTCGCGCACAGCGACGACAACCCCGCCTACGCCGCGCTCGGCGCGGACGCCCTCGAGGAACTCACGCACGAGGGTTGACGCGTCGGTGCGAACAGCCGCTAGCTCTCGGATGCCTCGGCCGCGGCATCCGTCCCCTCGTGGAACCACACCTCGACGACAGCGCCGTCCAGCGTCAGGCGCAGGAAGTCGCCGAACCCGAAGTCGGGATCGCGCACCGCTCCGTTGACTGCCCCGTACGGCACGTCGACGACCGGGCCGAGACTGGCCGGTGCGCAGCCGCCGACCGGCCAGTCGCTGCTCACCGCGACGAACAGGCAGTCCTCGCCGCGGTTGTTGCGCGCCGAGTAGATGCTCATCCCGCGGTACGGTTCGTGCGGGCGCAGGTCGGAGTTCTCGAGGCCATGCCACGTGAGCGCGTCAGCGACGAAGTGTGCTGGCGGCTCTTGCCCGGGCGGTATCGCGGCGACCGGGAGCCGCGCCGTGGGCTGCGGCGCCGTGAGGTTCACCGCGCCGATCCCCGCCGCGACGCCGACCACGAGGCATCCGATCGCGAGAATCCAGCGCGGAGTCGCCGACCAGGCGCGGCGCACGCGACCCCATGGGCCGGGCGACGCGGGCACGTCGGCTCGTGCGGGTTGCTCGTCGGGCGAGCCATCGGCGGTGGCGGATGCCTCGTCCTGGTGCGGTGCGGGGGTGTGAGCGGGTGCGGACTCGGCCGCCGGGGCTGATGCGAGGGCAGGGGCGGGCTCGGGCGCAGCGGCGGGCTCGGGCACAGCGGCGGGCTCGGTGCGAGCGGGGGTCGCGACGGCGTCGCGGGGCGCCGGGCGGGTCAGGGACTCGAGCGCCTGCAGCCGGGCGAGGGCATCCGCGTCGTCGTGGATGTCTGCTCCAGGTCCGTAGGCGCGACGTCGCAGAGCGGCGAGTTCGCGCTCGCTCTCGGGTGAAAGCGGCAGTGCGGTCATGCCTTCATTATGCGCACCCCGTGCGGGCCGAGAACCCGATGCGCGCGCGGGGTGGTTCAGACCAGGGTCTGCACGGCCACGTAGGTCGCACCGTCCGGGGTGTGGATCCGAACGCTGCGGATGCCGCCGTCGGTCTGGCCCTCCCAGAAGACCGGCACCGCCGTGAGCACCGTGCTGCCGACCGGGGGCGCCAGTGTCTTCAGCGTCAGCGCCAGCAGATCGGGCTCCGGCGCGACCCCGGCGTTGCCGTAGTCGAGTTCGGCGGTGTAACCGCTGCCGGGCGCCTCGAAGACGCCTGTGATCCTGAGGAGGTTCCTGTCTGCTTCAGGCATGTGGTGTACCACGCGTACCAGCCGTGCGTTGAAGCCATCTGCCGCTCCTCGGTGTCGGATGGCACACATGCTCTCAGCACGGATCGCGCGCTCGCAAGGGAGCGGATCGGCCGACCTTCGCGTCAGGACGACGCCTCGTCGCGCCTGCGGTCGCGGTGCAGCAACGGGTGCGGCCAGGCGCCGAGGGCGAGCACCGCGAGGATGCTCTGGATCAGCCCGGCGGCGAAGTAGATGCCGTGCAGAGGCGACCACACGAGCATGATCGCGATCTCGACGAAGATCCAGATCATCATGACGAGGCCGGCGGCCGCGTGCAGTCCCCACGCGAGCCGGTATCGGCCGTACTGCGCGGCGAGCGCGAGGGCCTGGGTGCCGCCGACGACCACGCCGAGGATCACGCCGGGCCAGAAGTACGACGTGAAGACGCTTCCATCGAGCCATTCCAGAGGGATGCCGAGCCCGCCGCCGACCGTCAGCCCGACCATTCCGACTGCGGCCGACAGCAGGTTGAACCATCCGATGACGTACAGGCCGACGCGCAGGGCGCGGACAGGGGTGGACGCGGACGCCATTCCTCCACGATAGGACCGGGCGGGCCCGGTGTCGGGTGGCCGGACGGCGGGGCGACAGCCTCCGGGTGTGGGGTTCTCGCCGTGGGGCTGCGGCGCTGGTGAGGGTGCCGAGGGCCAACGCTCCGGGCGATACAGGTAATCTCGCGCCCATGCGGATCGTCGTATCAGGCACTCACGCGAGCGGCAAGAGCACCCTGATCTCGGACTTCGCGCTCCGGCACCCGGAGTTCACCGTGCTGCCCGACCCTTTCGAGCTGGTGGACGAAGCCGCAGACACGCCGGATGCCGCGCTCTTCGCCGCACAGCTGCGCCTCTCTGCGGACCGACTCGCGGGCCAGAGCCACGGCGAGCACGTCATCGCCGAGCGCGGCCCGCTCGACTTTCTGGCGTACCTCCTCGCCCTCGCGGAGCTCACCGGCCACGCCCTCGACGACCGCTTCGTCGAACAGGCGACCGCCCGCACCGTCGCGGCGCTGAGCGGCGTGGACCTGCTCGTCGTACTCCCGCTGACGGCGAGCGATCCGATCCACGTCGGAGCCGACGAGCATCTCGCGCTGCGCGACGCGATGAACGACATCCTCCTGGAGCTCGTGGACGATGGGGACCTCGTCGGCGAGCACCTCGCGGTGGCCGAGATCACCGGTGATCCCGCCGCGCGGCTCGCCACGCTCGAGGCCTTGACGATGCCCCGCGGGTGACCCGCTCCCCCGCACGCAGAAATGACGAGAGGCTCTCGCGGCTGATCCGGGACCTGGGGAAGACGGCGATCCAGAACATGAGCGCGAGCTGATACTTGCTGGGCGGCGGGACCGGCTGTGCCGTGGTCGCGGTCGATGTGGGAAGTGGGACATTCGGATTCTCCTCCCGGGGCGGTTCGGGCTGAGGTCAGTGGAGTTCGTGGTGGCGTAGGCGGTCAACGGCGACGTGAGTGTCGTCGGCGACGAGGTCGTTGTTGATTGCGATCGCAGCGGCAGAGCCCTGGCCGGCTGCGGTGATCACTTGAGCTCTCGGGTCGGATGCATTGCCGGCGACATACAAGCCGGCAACGCTGGTCGCGCCGTCGGAATCATGGAGTGTCCAGCCGCCTTCGTCCCGCTCGCAGCCGACGCCGCGGAGAAGGGCATCGTTGGGGGCGAGTGTCGGTCGGACGAAAAGTGCCGACCGGAGGACAACCGGTCCGTCCTCGAGTTCGACTCCTCGCAGCGCATCTGCCTCGACGCACATCCGGCTGATGGGGCGAGACTCGACGGCCACCCCGCGAGCGTGAAGCGCCTCGAGTTGCTCGCGTGTCGGGGACTGATTGTCCGTGAACAGGATGACGTCGTTCGACCATTGTCGGATCAGGAGGGCGTGCGTGACCGCATTCTGGTCGCCACCCAGCACCCCCAATGGCTGGTCGCGGACTTCATAGCCGTGGCAGTACGGGCAGTGCAGCACGTCGCGGCCCCATCGTTCGGCCAGCCCCGGGATGTCGGGGATCTGGTCCCGCAGGCCCGTGGTGATCAGGGCTCGGCGGGCGAGGATCGTGGTTCCGTTGTCGAGCGTCGCGCGGAATCCCCGGGTGAGGGTCGTGACGGTGCCGGAGATGACGTCGCCCCCGTAGCCGATGACCTCCTTGCGGCCGAGGGCGAGCAGTTCGGCGGGCGGCGTGCCGTCTCGTGAGAGGAACCCGTGCATGTGCAATGCCGGAGCGTTTCGCGGTCGCCCGTCGTCGACGACCGCGACGCGGCGCCGGGCGCGCCCGAGGACGAGGGCTGCGTTGAGACCGGCTGCTCCGCCGCCGATGATCAGCACGTCGTATTCGTTCATGGCCCCAGCATCGGCGCCCGCGTGATCAGAATGCAAAGTCTGTTGCCATTTCTGGGACGCGTGTGCACACTGGGCTGGTGGAAGGATCGGCGTCTATCGAGTCCGCGCTGGATGCCGTCGGTGCCCGGCTCAAGTGGCTCAGGAGTCAGCGCGGCATGACGCTGACCGAGCTGTCCGAGGCTACGGGGATTTCGAAGAGCACTCTGTCGCGCCTGGAGACGGGTCAGCGCCGACCGAGTTTGGAACTCCTGCTCCCCCTGGCGCAGGCGTACCGGGTCCCCCTCGACGAGCTTGTGGGCGCACCCGCAGTCGGCGACCCGCGCGTACGACTGAAGCCACGGAGAGTGCGCGGTCGAATCGTCATCCCGCTCACGCCGAACCCCGGCTCAGTGCAGGCGTGGAAGATCTTGATCCCCGGCAGTCAGGTCCATCCCGAACCGCGCGCACACGAGGGGTACGAATGGCTCTACGTCTTGAGCGGAAGGATGCGGCTCATCCTCGGCACGCACGATCTCTCCCTCGCAGCCGGAGAGGTCGCCGAGTTCGACACCCACGTGCCGCACTGGTTCGGCAGCGCGGACGGCTCGCCCGCGGAGGTGCTCAGCCTGTTCGGGCGCCAGGGCGAGCGCGCGCACGTTCGGACGGGCGCGGAAGGTCGACCATAGGATGTGGCCGATGTCTGGCGACCGCCTCGAGAGAGCGCGGCGTGCCTGAGTCCGTCATCCTCTCGACCAAACTCCACATGCCACGACCCCGAGCGTCGAGCATCGTCAGGGCGCGTCTGACCCGACTGTTCCTAAGCGACGCGGCCACGGTCATGTTCGGATTCCCGTCGCTCTAGTACCTTCCATGCGGTCCAGATGAGGTCGATGACATATATCGCGACCCAGATGCGCAGCCCCGTCAGCGCGAGAGCCGCGATCTCGAAATTGCCCGAGAAGAGTACTCGCACAGCGCCGAAGACATCGGGGGTTTCGTCCCCGATGCCCAGAATTGATGCGAAGGAGAAACCAGGCACGACGGCCCAGGAAATCAGGATTGCCAAAGCAAGCAGACCACTGTGGGCGGCGAAATCGGTGAGGAGCTTCTGCCGTGATTTCTCGGGCTTGGACTCGCTTGCGTGAGGTTCCCCGTGCCCGTCCACGGCCTCAGGGTCAGGTTTGAGTTGGGTCGGCTGCGGCTCGGCGCGGGCTGCGGCGGGCGCAGGAGTTGGGTGATCGGTGACGCCGAGGTGTCTCACGGCGGCAGGGATGAGGGCGGCACCGGAGGCGATCACGATGGCGCAGACGATGCAAGCGATGAGCCAACTGCCCGAATCGTAGAGAAGGCCCGCCGCCAGCGAACCGACGAATGCCCCGGCCAGCACTGCGGCCTCATACAGGCTCAGGCCTCGACCGAGGTGCGTGCTCCCTGCTGCTTCCGCGATCACCGCCTGCTGAACAGGGATCACCAAAGACCAGGCGATGGCAGAAAGCACCCACAGTGCAGCGATCCATCCCCTGGATCGTGTCACTTTGAGCTGATTTCGGGGTCGATGGCTCGTTGAGCCTTGGTTTTCCTGGTCGCCGGACGAAGAGCCGCACGCGTGGGTGTTCACGTCGGCTCGACGCCCGGGTCGCCCGGTCACGGATGATGGGGACTCGTCGCAGTGGCGGAAGATCCTTGCCGCGGCGGGTGTGCCGCACACGCGCCGGTATTCGTCGCGGCACACGGCCGCGTCGGTGCTGATCGGGCACGGCGTTGACCCGGCATCGGTGGCCGCAATCCTCGGACACAACGACCCCGGGTTCACGATGCGCACCTACGTGCATGGCATCGACGAGCGCGTCACCGCGGCAGTGTCAGCCCTGGATAGGGTGCAGGATAAGGTGCAGGAGCCTGAGGACGCTCCGCGCCAATAGCAGAAAACCCCCGCCTGAGCGGGGGTTTCTTTACTGCTGGGGTACCTGGACTCGAACCAAGAACAACTGAACCAGAATCAGCCGTGTTGCCAATTACACCATACCCCACCGGCTTCGACCGAAGTCGTGCCGAGGATCGAGTCTACGCGACGGGCGGCGTGAGGCCAAACCAGGCAAGACCCGGGCGCGTCGTCAGCCTCGAGAGTCGACGAACGCGCCGAAGCGACGAATCGACTCGGCCTTGCCGAGCAGTTCCATCGACTCGAAAAGCGGGGGCGAGACCCGGCGGCCGCTCAGTGCGACGCGCAACGGACCGAACGCGACGCGGGGCTTCAGGCTCAAGCCGTCCACCAAGGCCGAGTTGAGCGCCTCCTGCACGGCCGCAGCCGTGAACTCCGACTCGGGGATGGTCTCGAGCGCGCCGACAGATGCCGCGACCACTTCGGAGGCGTTCGCCGGCAGCGACTTCAGCGCGTCCTCGTCGTAGGACACGTCCGACACGAAGAGGAAGCCGACCAGGCCCGGCACATCGCCCAGCAGCTGCACCCGCTCCTGCACGAGCGGCGCCGCAGCCTCGATCAGCGCCTGCTGGTCAGCCGTGGGCGGCGAGGCGACGAGCCCTGCTACGGCCAGGTAGGGAACGATGCGCGCGGCGAAGTCGGCGGGTGCCAGCATCCGGATGTGGTCGCCGTTGATCGACTCGGCCTTCTTCTGATCGAAGCGAGCCGGGTTCGGGTTGACGGCGGTGATGTCGAACGCGGCGACGAACTCGTCGAGCGAGAACAGGTCGCGGTCGGGGCCGATCGACCACCCGAGGAGCGCGAGGTAGTTGAGCAGGCCCTCGTGGATGAAGCCCTTGTCGCGCTGCAGGAACAGGTCGGCCTGCGGGTCGCGCTTGGAGAGCTTCTTGTTGCCCGTCTCGCCGAGCACGAGCGGCATGTGCGCGAAGCGCGGGATGAACGTCGTGACCCCGGCGTCGATGAGCGCGCGATACAGCGCGAGCTGACGGGCGGTGGACGGCATGAGGTCTTCGCCGCGGATCACGTGCGTGATGCCCATGAGCGCGTCGTCGACCGGGTTCACGAAGGGGTAGAGCGGCACGCCGCCCGCGCGCACGAGCACGAAGTCGGGGAACGACCCGGCGGGGAAGGTCACCTCGCCGCGAATCAGGTCGACGTACGTGAGGTCTTCGTCAGGCACGCGCAGGCGCCACGCGGGCTCGCGGCCCTCGGCACGGAACGCGGCCTTCTGCTCGTCGGTGAGGTCGCGGTCGAAGTTGTCGTAGCCGAGCTGCTTCGCGCGGCCCGCGGCCGCGTTGCGGGCGTCGATCTCTTCGGCGGTCGAATAGCTCTCGTACACGGCGCCGGTCGCGATCAGCTTGTCGAGCACCTCGCGGTACAGCTCGTGGCGCTGCGACTGGCGGTACGGCGCCTGCGGGCCGCCGACCTCGACGCCCTCGTCCCAGTCGATCTTGAGCCACTTCAGCGCCTCGAGCAGCTGCTGGTAGCTCTCTTCGCTGTCTCGCGCCGCGTCGGTGTCTTCGATGCGGAATACGAGCTTGCCGCCGTTGTGCCGCGCATACGCCCAGTTGTAGAGCACGGTGCGAATGAGACCGACGTGCGGAAGGCCGGTCGGCGACGGGCAGAACCGCACGCGGACGTCGGCTCCGGTGGCGGTCGTGGTGCGGGGATCAGGTGCAGAAGACATCGTCATCGATTCTAGTTGCGGGATGCCGCATCCCCCGCGGCCTCCGACAGCGCGACCCGCAGCACCCCGAGCAGCGTCTCGAGCACGGCCTGCACCGACGGCACGCGCTCCGCGCCGTGCGCGGTCACCAGGTGCAGCGACCGGCGCTCGGCCTCCGGGAGTGCGCGCGTGACGACCCCGGCCAGCTGCGGGAACGAGCGCACCGCCATGCGCGGCAGGGTCGCCACCCCGATCCCCTGCGCCACGAGCCCCTCGACAGCCACGAAGTTGTCGGTCTCGAAGGTGATTCGCGGCATGAACCCCGCCCGATCGCACAGTTCGAGCAGGTGTCCGCGGCAGCGGGGGCATCCTGCGATCCAGTTCTCGGCCGCCAGCGCCGACACGTCGACGGGGGCGGACTCGGATGCCGCATGCCCCACCGGCAGCACCGCGAGCATGTCGTCCGCACCGGCGTAGCGCACCGACAGCCCGCGCGCGCTCGCGCCGTGCGGGTCGTCGCGGTCGCCCGGGAAGCTGAAGGTCAAGGCAAGGTCGGCGCGGTCCTCGCGCACGGCTTCGACCGCCTCGGGGGGCTCGAGCTCGACGTAGGTGACGAGGATTCCGGGGTGCGTGCGCGCAAGTGCGGTCAGCAGCGCCGGCACGATCGTCGGTGTCGCCGACGGGAACCCCACCAGCCGCACGCGCCCGGTGCGCCCGCCCCGCAGCTCGGCGATCTCGCCGGCCGCGGCATCCAGCGCGATCGTCACCGCCGGAGCGTGTCGCGCGAGCACGCGGCCGGCCTCGGTCAGACGCACGCTGCGGCCCACCCGCTCGACAAGCGCGACGCCGAGCCGAGCCTCGAGGCGCTTGAGGTGCTGGCTGATCGCCGGCTGGCTGTAGCCGAGCAGCGCGGCCGCGCCGGTGATCGATCCCTCGTCGGCGACGGCCTTCACCAGCCGGAGGGACTGCACGTCGAGTCCGAGCCCTTCGGCGTCGTGGATCTCCGCGTCGGTCATGATCAAATCATAAGACTTGGTCATGCATTTGATCAAACACCTGCAGTAGACGAATGCGACGGGTTCGTCCACGCTGGTGGCATGCCCACCACCGCCGACGTTCTGCTCGAGCGCACCCCCGCCGCCTCGCTGGGCGACGTGCGCGAGCACTTCGACGGCGGCCGGGACTATCTCGCCGCCTGCACCGCGGGGCTCGTCACGCGCACGACCCGCGAAGTGCTCATGCGGGATCTGGATGCCGCGACCGGCGGCCGCGTCGACGTCGCCGCCTATTCCGCCGCCGTCGAGCGCACGCGCAGCCACTTCGCTCGACTCGTGAAGACCACCGCCGATCGTGTCGCCATCGGTTCGCAGACCTCGGTGTTCGCAGGCCTGATCGCCGGCTCGCTGCCGGAGGGCGCCGAAGTGCTGTGCGTCGAAGGCGACTTCTCGTCGCTGCTGCTGCCGTTCGCGCACTCTCCCCGCCGCCTGCGCATCCGCACCGCTCCCCTCGCCCACCTCGCCGAGGCCGTCCGCCCCGACACGGCGATCGTGGTGTTCTCGCTCGTGCAGTCCGCGACCGGCGAGGTCGCCGACAGCGCCGCGATCGCCGCCGCGGCCGCGAGCGCCGGAGCCCGCACGCTGTGCGACGCCACCCAGGCCACCGGATGGCTGCCGGTGGAGGCATCCGCCTTCGACGCGGTCATCTGCCACGCGTACAAGTGGCTGTGCGCGCCGCGAGGAGTCGCGTTCCTCACGATCTCGGAGGAGTTCGCGCGAGAGATCCCGCCGCTGTTCGCGGGCTGGTACGCCGGAGCCGACCCGTGGACCACGTGCTACGGCCACGACGTGCCGCTCGCGGCCGACGCGACGCGCTTCGACGTGTCGCCCGCGTGGCAGGCGTTCCTCGGGGCGGAGCCGGCGATCGCGCTGTTCGCCGACGCCGACCGCGCGGCTGTGCACGCGCACACGACGGGCCTCGCGACGCGGTTCCGCGAGGCGATGGGACTGCCCCTGCCCCGCATCCCCAGCGCGATCGTGACGTGGGACGACCCCGAGGGCTGCGACCTCGCGCACCTCGCCACCGCCGGCATCACAGCGTCGGGGCGCGCGGGCCGCGCGCGCGTGGCGTTCCACGTCTTCAATGACGAGCACGACGTCGTCCGCGCCGCCGGCGCCCTCGGTCGCTGACGAACAGAGGCCCGCTCAGCCCACCGCGGGCGCCAGGCGTCGCCCGAACGGCGACAGCGCGACCGTCGCCACGACGAGCACCCCCACCAGCAGCGCCAGGCCGCCGTACCCGATCCACGACAGCACCATGCCCGAGCCGATCGCACCGAGTGCGCCCACCAGGCTCATGACGAGGTCGCTGCGGCCTTGACGCCGAGTGCGCTGCTCTTCGGCGGATGCCTCGGTGAGAAGCGTCGACCCGGCCACGGTCGACGCGCTCCAGCCCAGCCCCAGCAGCACCAGCGCCACTGTGACGGCGAGCATCGACTCCTGCCCGAAGGACGCCGTCACCAGGGCCGCGACGAGGAGCGCCTGCCCGACGAGGATCGTCTGGACACGGCCGAGGCGGTCGGCGAGGATCCCGAACACGGGTGCCAGCGCGAACATCCCGGCGATGTGCAGGCTGATGGTGGTGCCCACCACCGACAGGGACGCGCCGTGGTGCATGAGGTGCACAGGAGTCATCGCCATCACCGACACCATGACGCCGTGCGCGGCCGCCACGGCGAAGATCGCGAACCGCGCGACGGTCGGCTCGTCGGGCTTGGCGATGCGGGCGCCCACCTCAGCGGCCGAGCGGGCGGCGAGCTGCTGCGCGAGTCGCAGCGGATCGGGACGCAGCGCGACGAGGTACAGCGCGATGCCCAGGATCTGCGCGACCACCGTGAACAGGTACGGACCCGTGAGCGGCGGCATGCCGACGGCTTCGCCCAGCGCCTCGCCCGGGCCCACCAGGTTCGGGCCGAGCACCGCGCCGATCGTCGTGGCCCACACGGTGAGCGACAGGTCGCGGCCGCGCGTGGCGTCGGTCGCGAGGTCGGCCGCGGCGAACCGGGTCTGCAGATTGACTGCCTGCCCGGCGCCCACGAGGCCGAACGACACGAGCAGCAGCGGGAACGAGCCGATCCCCACGCTGAGCACCACCAGCACGACGCCCGCCAGCGCGATCGTCATGCCCAGCGCGAGCGAGGGGCGCCGTCCGCGCGCGCGGGCGAACGCCGCGAACGGCACCGCGAGTGCAGCGGTGCCGAGCGTGATGGCCGCGGCCGCGAGCCCCGAGAACGCGTCGTCGCCCGACAGCTCGGCCGCCAGCACCGCCCCGAGCGAGACGGTGGCGCCGAACGCGAGGCCGCCGAGCACCTGCCCGATCGAGAGCACCCAGACGATGCGCCGCTGGATGCGGGCGACATCGGTGGTCGTCAGGGGCGAGGCATCCGCCACCGTGCTCGCACGCATCGGTGCACCCGTCATGCCGCGCGGGCGGGGTTGCGAAGGATGCCGAGCCCGGTGATCTCGACCTCGACGGTGTCGCCGTCGACGAAAGGACCGACGCCGGCGGGAGTCCCCGTCAGGATCACGTCGCCCGGAAGCAGCGTGAACGCCGCGGACGCGTACGCGATGACGTCGGCGAGCGAGAAGATCATGTCGCTGATCGGCCCGTGCTGGCGCACCTCGCCGTTGACGCGGGTGGTCACCGTCGCCGCGCCGTCGAGGTCGAAGTCGGTCTCGATCGCCGGGCCGAGCGGGCAGAACGTGTCGAAGCCCTTGGCCCGCGCCCACTGCCCGTCGGGCTTCTGCAGGTCGCGCGCGGTGACGTCGTTGGCGATCGTGTACCCGAAGACGTACTCGAGCGCCTTCTCGGCCGGCACGTTCTTCGCGACCCGGCCGATCACCGCCGCCAGCTCGCCCTCGAAGTCCACCTGCTTCGACTGCGGCGGCAGCACGATGGTGTCGCCGGGGCCGATGACCGAGGTGTTCGGCTTGAAGAACAGCATGGGCGCGACAGGCACGTCGTTGCCGAGTTCGGCGGCGTGGTCGCGGTAATTGCGGCCGACGCACACCACCTTCGAGCGCGGGATGACGGGCGCGAGCAACGCCGCCTCTGCCAGGGGGACGCGTTCGCCGGTCGTGTCGTACCCGGCGAACATCGGGTCGCCGGCGAGGACGACCAGCTCGCCCTCGTCGACGATTCCGAACTTGATGGCGTTCTGGTGGCTGAACCGAGCGATCTTCACCCGATCAGCCTAGCCACCGCCTGCGACGCGCTCAGTCGTCCAGTCGCAGCAGCCAGCCGTGCTTGTCTTCACGACGGCCGTACTGGATGTCCGTGAGCTCTTCGCGAAGCGACAGCGCGAGCTCGCCGATCGGCTGCTCGTCGATGAAGTCCACGCCCTTGAGCTCGCCGATCGGGGCCACCACGGCGGCGGTGCCGCACGCGAACACCTCGACGATGTCGCCGGATGCCACGCCCTGGCGCCACTGGTCGATCGACACCGAGCGGCCCTCGACCTTGTGACCGCGGTCGCGCGCGAGCTGCAGCAGCGAGTCGCGCGTGATGCCCTCGAGGATCGAGTCGGACTGCGGGGTGACGATCGTGCCGTCCTTGTAGACGAACACGACGTTCATGCCGCCGAGCTCCTCGACGTTGCGGTCCTGGTCGAGGAAGACGACCTGGTCGCAGCCCTGCTCATAGGCCTGCGCCTGCGGCAGCAGGCTGGCAGCGTAGTTGCCGCCCGTCTTGGCCGCGCCCGTGCCGCCCTTGCCGGCGCGCGCGTAGTCGTCGCTCAGCCAGATCGACACCGGCTTCGCACCGCCCTTGAAATAGGCGCCGACGGGGCTGGCGATCAGGTAGTACGCCACCTTGTTCGCGGGACGCACGCCCAGGAACGCCTCTTTCGCGAACATGAACGGGCGCAGGTAGAGGCTCTGATCGGCGCCCGAGGGCACCCAGTCGCCGTCGATCCGGATGAGTTCGCGCAGCGACTGCACGAAGTACGAGACGGGCAGCTCCGGCAGGGCGAGACGGCGCGCGCTGCGCTGCAGGCGCCGGCCATTCTGGTCGGGGCGGAACGTGTGGATCGAGCCGTCCTCGTGGCGGTACGCCTTGATGCCCTCGAAGATCTCCTGCCCGTAGTGCAGCACGGCTGCGGCCGGGTCGAGCGTGATCGGGCCGTAGGGCTGAACGCGCGGGCGGTGCCATCCGCCGCGGACCGACCAGCAGATGTCGACCATGTGGTCGGTGAACACCGTGCCGAAGGCGGGCTCGCGGAGCACCTCTTCGCGCTCGGCGCGCGTCTTCGCGGCGAGGTTCTTGGTGACGGCGAACTCGAGCGGGGCGAGTCCGGTGTCGGGTTCAGAGTCGATGAGGGTCATGTCGTGTCCTGTGGGATCCGGGGCGAGTCGGGCTCGCGTGAGTCTAAGGCTACGCCTGAAGCAGGGCGACGATCGCGTCACCCACGGCAGAGGTGGAGCGGGCCGAGGCGCCGCGGGTCGCGACATCCGTCTCCACCGCGGTCGTGACGCGGGCTGCTTCGCCTGCGAGCCCGAGGTGATCGAGCAGCAGGGCGACGGAGAGGATCGCGGCCGTGGGGTCGGCCTTCTGCTGACCTGCGATGTCGGGCGCCGATCCGTGCACGGGCTCGAACATCGAGGGGAACGCGCCGTCGGGGTTGATGTTGCCCGAAGCGGCGAGGCCGATGCCACCGGTGACGGCGCCGGCCAGGTCGGTCAGGATGTCGCCGAAGAGGTTGTCGGTGACGATCACGTCGAAGCGGCCCGGGTTCGTGACCAGGAAAATCGTCGCCGCGTCGACGTGCAGGTAGTCTACGGCCACCTCGGGGTGCTCGAGCGCCACCTCGCGCACGATCCGCTGCCACATGCCGCCGGCGTGCACGAGCACGTTCGTCTTGTGCACGAGGGTGAGCCTCTTGCGGCGGCGCTCGGCGAGATCGAACGCGTAGCGCACGACACGCTCGACGCCATAGGCGGTGTTGACCGAGGTCTCGTTGGCCACCTCGTGCGGCGTGCCGGTGCGGATCGAGCCGCCGTTGCCGACGTACGGGCCCTCGGTGCCCTCGCGGACCACGACGAAGTCGATGTCCCCGGGGTTCGCGAGCGGTCCGGGGGCGCCCGGGTACAGCTTCGACGGGCGCAGGTTCACATAGTGGTCCAGTTCGAACCGCAGCTTCAGCAGCAGCCCCCGCTCGATGTTCGCATCCTTCAGGCGCGGGTCGTTGGGCACGCCCCCGACGGCGCCGAGCAGGATCGCGTCGTGCTGCTTGATGGCCTCGAGGTCGGCATCGGTCAACGTGTCGCCGGTCGTGAGAAACCTGTCGGCGCCGAGCGAGAAGGTCGTCTTGTCGAATCGGATGCCGCTGCCGCGGACCGCGGCGTCGAGCACCTTCACGGCCTCGGCGACCACCTCGGGACCGATGCCGTCTCCGGGGATGACCGCCAGCTTCACAGTGCCGTTCTCGGGGACGCGCGACATCGTTCTCCTCGGGGTTGCGGTCGCGCGCGAGGATCAGCGCGACGACGCGATGGTGCGGGACCCTCCCAGGGTACTGGCCGCGAGGGCCGCGCACGTCGTACGCCCGCCACCGCGCAACCCTGCGCACTGCCTGAGCATCCGGCGCGCATTCCACCATCCGCATGCGGCGGCGGGTACCGTGAGGTAAGCGATCGGCGACCGCCCTTGGCTCCGCAGAGACCACGCCCGCGTCGTCGCCGATCGAATCGAGTGCGATCATCGCCACACTCCCCCAGACCCCCGCAGTCGCCGGCCTCGGGCCGGTTCGTCGGACCCAGTCGTACGCGGGTGCCGAGACCTTCCCGCCCGTCGCCCGCGCGTACACGCAGATCGCCGAAGTGATCCGCGAGACGGGGCTGCTGCGCCGCGCACCATGGTTCTACTCGTCGGTCGGGTTCGGCCTGCTGCTTGCGATCGGCGGCTGCGTCGCCGGATTCGTGCTGCTGGGCCAGAGCTGGTTCCAACTGCTCATCGCGGCAGCCCTCGGCATCGTCTTCACGCAGATCGCGTTCCTCGCGCACGAGGCCGGCCACCGTCAGATCCTCACGACGGGCCCCGCGAACGACCGGCTCGCCCGCGTGCTGGCGGGCATCGTCGGCATCAGCTACTCGTGGTGGGACTCCAAGCACAGCCGCCACCACGCGAACCCCAATCGCGTGGGCAAGGATCCCGACATCGAGGTCGACACGATCTCGTTCATCGAGGAGGACGCGGCCCGGGCACGGGGCATCCGTCGCCTGATCACCCGCAAGCAGGGCTGGCTGTTCTTCCCGCTCCTCACGCTCGAGGGACTCAACCTGCACGTGCTCAGCACGCGGCACCTGCTCAGCCGCGGGCCGGTGAAGGGCCGCTGGACCGAGCTCGGCATCGTCACCGCGCGCTTCGCCGTGATCCTGATCCCGGTCTTCGTGCTGCTGCCCCTGGGCATGGCCTTCGCGTTCGTCGGTGTCATGCTCGCGGTGTTCGGCGTCTACATGGGCGCCTCGTTCGCCCCGAACCACAAGGGCATGCCGATCGTCGCCCCCGACGCGCGGCTCGACTTCTTCTCGAAGCAGGTGCGCACCTCGCGCAACATCCGCGGCGGCTGGTGGATCACGATGCTGATGGGCGGCCTCAACCACCAGGTCGAGCACCACCTGTTCCCGAGCATGGCCAGACCCCACCTCGCCAAGACGCGCGAGATCGTGCGCGACTACTGCGCGAGCCGCGACGTGCCCTATACCGAGACGTCGCTGTGGCGCTCGTACGCGATCGTGATCGCCTACCTCAACCGGGTCGGGCTCGCCGCCCGCGACCCGTTCGACTGCCCGATGGCGGCGCAGTACCGCCGGGTCTGACGTTCGCCGTCAGCGCGACCCCGCGCTCGCACGCGAACCGCGCAGCGTCATCGCGGCGACGACCGCCGCGACCACGACGAGCCCCGCGCCGATGAGCGCCGTGACACCCACGCCCGCATCGAAGGCGTGGGCGGCGGCATCGCGCAACTGGGCGCCGAGCACCGGACCCTGCGATCGGGATGCCGCGACCGCGCCCGCGAGCGTCTCGCGCGCGGCGTGCGCGGCATCGGCCGACACCCCCGCCGGCAGCACCAGGTGCGCGCGATACATGGCCGCGAGGATGCCGCCCAGGATCGCGGTGCCCAGCACCGCTCCCAGCTCGTACGCCGTCTCTGACACGGCGGACGCCGCACCGGCCTTCTCGGGCGGCGCGCTGGAGAGGATCAGCTCGTTCGACACCGTCTCGGCCATGCCGATGCCGATCCCGAGCGCGACGAAGGCGGCGATGAGCACGGCGAGCGAGCCGTCTGAGGCCACCGCCGCGACCACGAGGTATCCGCCGACCGAGAACGCGAGGGCGCCCGGGATCAGGATGCGCGGCGAGACGCGCGCGGCGATCGGCACGACGACCAGCCCGGACACGATCATGGCGACCAGGCCCGGCAGGAGCGCAAGCCCCGCGTTCAACGGCGAGAGCCCCACGATCAGCTGCAGGTGCTGCGCGACGAAGAAGAGGAAGCCGACGAGCGCGATCACGCTCAGCAGGTTGACGACGATGGCGCCGCTGAACGAGCCGCGGCGAAACAGCGCCATGTCGAGCATCGGCGTCTCGAGTCGCCGCTGCCTGCGCACGAACAGCACGCCGAAGGCGACACCGGCCGCGAAGAGGATCGGCGCGACGCCGGCGAAGCCCTCGACGGCGAACTCCTTGATCGCGTAGACGATCGGAACCATGGTCGCCAGCGACAGCACGATGCTCAGCGCATCGATCCGGCCGGGATTCGGGTCGCGGCTCTCCGGCACGAGCAGCGGCGCGAGCACGAGCAGCGGCAGAAGCACGGGGGCCGCCATCAGGAACACCGCTCCCCAGGCGAAATGCTCGAGCAGAAGACCGCCGACGATCGGGCCGAGCGCCGACCCGGCCGAGAACATCGCCGCCCACACGGCGATTGCGAGACGTCGCTGCGCGCGGTCGGTGAAGATGCTGCGCAGCAGTGAGAGGGTCGACGGCATGAGCATGGCCCCGAACACCCCCATCGCCGCGCGCGCCGCGATCAGCGCCGCCGCGGTCGGGGCGAACGCGGCGGCGGCTGAGATCACGGCGAAGCCGGTGGCGCCGATGAGGAGCATCCGCCGCCTGCCGAACCGGTCGCCCAGCGTGCCCATCGTCACCAGCAGGCTCGCCAGCACGAGCGGGTAGGCGTCGATGATCCACAGCTGCTCGATGCTCGACGGCGTGAGGTCGATCGCGATCGACGGCAGCGCGAAGCTCAGCACGGTGTTGTCGACCGACACCAGCAGCACCGGAAGCATGAGCACCGCCAGCGCGGCCCAGCCGCGCCGGCCCGCGCGTGCTTCGGGCGCCGCGGTGTCGAGCCCCGTGCGCGGGCTCGTGAGCGTTTCGGTGGTCATCGTCTCGTTCCTCATTACTAAACCGTCCAGCCGGTATAGTATCAGGCGACGGCCGAACGGTCGACCCCCCGCCGATACGATCGAGGCCATGAGCCGCCCTCCCCTCGCCCGCGATCGCGTGCTCGACGCGTTCGAGCGCATCCTGATCGACGACGGCGAAAGGGCGGCGACGATGGATGCCACGGCCCGCGCCGCCGGGGTCTCCAAAGGGGGCCTGCTCTATCACTTCGCCTCGAAAGAGGCGCTCGAGACCGCTCTCGTCGAGCGGCTCGCGGCCCTCGTCGACGACGATGTGACCGCCCTCGAGGGCGCGCCCGAGGGCGCGATCGCGTACTTCCTTCGCACGTCGGTGATGGACGACGACCCGCTCGACCGCGCGATCATCGCAGTCTCGCGCCTCGCGCAGGGCGGAAGCGGCGCCGCCGCAGCCGCCCTCCACGAGATGCGCGAGCGCTGGGAGGCCGCCATCCGGCCGCACGCGAAGGACGAGGCATCCCTCGATCTCGTGCTGCTCGTGAGCGACGGGCTCTACTTCAACAACACGCTGCAGAGCGGAGGCGTGGCCGGTCCGGTGCCCACCGGCGAGGCCCTGGACGCCCTCGTCGCACTGGTCGAGCAAGCGGCGCGCCGGTGAGGCCGGCGCACCGCCCGATCAGTCCTCGGTGATCTCGATCTGCGCGAGAAGGTCGGCGCCGACTTCGCCGCGGATGTGCTCAAGCAGCTCGTCGGCCACCGGCGAGTCGACCGTCAGCACCGACAGGGCGCGGCCGCTCGCGTCGGGGTGCGCCACCTGCAGGCCGGCGATGTTGATGTTCGCGTCGCCGAGCTCCCTGCCGTAGATCGCGACGACGCCCGGGCGGTCCGCGTAGCGCATGACCACGTGGAAGCGCTCGAACGGCACCTCGATCTCATAGCCGTTGATGCCGACGACCTTCGGAACCATGCGCGTGCCGGCGAGGGTGCCTGCGACCGACAGCACGGTGCCGTCGGCGAGCGTGCCGCGCAGGATCGTGATGTTGCGGTACAGCGGGCTCTCGGCCTCGACGATCAGCCGCGTCTCGATGCCGCGCTGCTCGGCGAACAGGGGTGCGTTCACGTACGACACGTTCTCGCTCACGATATTCGTGAAGATGCCCTTGAGCGCCGCCAGGCGATAGACGCTCACGTCGTACTCGGCAAGCTCGCCGCGCACCTCGATGTCCAGGCTCGTGAGCGCGCTCTGCGCGAGGCCCGTGAAGAACTGGCCGAGCTTCTCGACAAGCGCGATGCCGGGGCGCACGAACGGGTCGATCACGCCGCCCGCGACGTTCACCGCGTCGGGCACGAGATCGCCCTCGAGCGCGAGCTTGACCGACCTGGCGACCGAGATGCCCGCCTTCTCCTGCGCCTCATCGGTCGAAGCGCCCAGGTGCGGGGTGACGATCACGTTCGGGAGCGTGAGAAGCTTGCGCGCCGACCCGCCCTCGACGGGAGGCTCGCTCGTGAACACGTCCAGGCCCGCCCCGGCGATCACGCCGTTCGACAGCGCCTCGAACAGCGCGTCCTCGTCGATGAGGCCGCCGCGTGCGACGTTCACGACGTACGCCGAGGGCTTCATCGCCGCAAGCTGCGCCGCGCCGATCATGCCGGTCGTCTCAGGGGTCTTCGGCATGTGGATCGTGATGAAGTCGCTCTGCGCGATCACCTCGTCGAACGACAGCAGCTCAACCTGCAGGTGCGCGGCCCGGGCCGGCGTGATGTAGGGGTCGTAGCCGACCACGCGCACACCGAACGCGCGCAGCCGCTCGGCGATGAGCCCGCCGATGCGGCCGAGGCCGAGGATGCCGACCGTCTTCTCGTACAGCTCGGTGCCGGTGTACGAGCTGCGCTTCCACTCGCCGCGCGCCAGCGAGGCGTGCGCGGCGGGCACGTGACGGGCCAGGCTCAGGATGTGCCCGACGGTAAGCTCGGCCGCCGAGATGATGTTCGACGTCGGCGCGTTCACGACCATGACACCGGCCGCCGTCGCCGCCTTGATGTCGACGTTGTCGAGGCCGACCCCGGCGCGCGCGACGACCTTCAGCTGCGGTGCGGAAGCCAGCGCCTCGGCGTCGATCTTCGTCGCCGAGCGGACCAGCACCGCGTTCGCGTCGGCGAGGGCCGCCAGCAGCGCCGGACGATCTGTTCCGTCGACGTTGCGGACCTCGAAATCGGGCCCGAGCGCATCGATCGTGGCGGGTGAGAGTTCTTCGGCGATCAGGACGACAGGCTTCGACACGGAACGGTCCTTTTGAGCGGGCACACGACACAGGGCGGTGCGACGTTACGGTGGGATGCCTCACCCGAGCCACTCACGAAGGCGGGAGGCCTTTCCAGCCTACAGCGGCTCGGGAGCCGCGCGAGAACCCGCCGTAACGCAGATCAGCCGCCGAGGAGCGTGGCCCCATAGATCGTGGCGTACCCGACGACGTCGAGCCAGAAGACCGCCACGAGCCCCAGCCCCGTGAGGAGCACGAGCGCGAATAGCCCCGCGGGCCGCCGGTGGCCGAGCCAGAACGAGATCGCGAAGACGAGAAGCGGGAAGACGACCGCGGTGAGCAGCACGAACCATCCGTACCCGTTGAGGCCGAGGGGGCCGGTCGCCTGCGTGAGCAGGAACGCGAGCGCGTTCCACACCGCGTACGCGTAGAAGAGGCCGAACGCCCCCGCGATGGTCGCGACGGCCCACACCGGCAGAACGCGGCGGGGTGCGGTATCGGTCGCCTGCGTCATGTGCCGACCGCTCCGATCATGAGGAAGGGCCACGGGATGAGCAGCACCGCGCCGGCGGCGAGCCACGCAAACCGCACCCACGCTCGCGTGCGGCGCGTCAGCAGGTAAACGGTCGCGTACCAGATGACCGGGGTGAAGGCCGCAAGCCACATCGCCACGTCGAACGAGACCGGCGAGACCAGGAACTGCGCCGTGCCGCGCAGTCGCAGCCCGCCGATGACCCAACCGATCGCGTACAGCAGGTAGATGCCGCCGAGAATGCCCAGCGCGATCAGCGCGGCATTGCCGACGGGGGCGGATGCCTCGCCCCCCGTGCCGTCGGCGACCACCGTCGTGCGCTCGGCGTCTTCGTCGTCCGCGTAGGCCGTCGTGTCGGCGGAGGACGCCGCGAAGGTCTCGCTCCCCTTGCCGACGGCGGTGAACCCGTCGGGCAGCACGGTCGTCGACGCCGCCTCGGACGCCTCCTCCGGCGTGCCGCCCACGTCGAGCGTGGGGTCGTCGTCGCCGTCCCAGCTGAGGGCGTCGTCGTCGCGTCCGGTGGTCACGTGCCCAGCGTAGTGGGCGCCCGCCCGGTCACACCGCGCCGCGTCGCGGTGCCGTCGCGAGCGAGTCGGCGTGCGCCGCGCTCACGGTGCCGCCCACGCGCACGGCATCCGTCTCGACCGCCTTCGGGAACTGCAGCGACAGGTGCACGGAGAACGCGTCGTCGGCCTCGGTGTAGCGGTGCTGCAGGCCGCGCTCGAGCACGCGCCAGGGGCGCTCGTTGGACGCGGTCGTGTCGAGGCCGTTGTCGGGCACGAACTGCTCGTAGTCGTAGGGGTAGCTCGCCGTCGCGCCCAGGCCGATCGAGAAGGTGTCGACCGCGAGGGTCCCCGAGCCCAGGTCGAGCTGCAGCAGCCGCTGGAAGCCGGTCGCGCGCTCCCCCGTGTGCGTGCGGAACTCCTGGTAGTCGGCGAGCGCCTCGAGCACGGTGTGCCCGGCGATCCCGCCGGCGTCCTCCGTCAGGATTCCGCCGATGCCGTGGAAGTGGCCCGACAGCACGAGCACGACGTTCCGGTGCGGGGCGACTACGCGCTTCCACAGGTCGTCGCCGCGCGAGACCCACCGCGACGACGTCGAGCGCTCGGCATCCAACTCGTCGGTCTTGGGCGTGAGGTGCTCGTGGGTCGCGATGACGACGTTGGCGTCCGGATGCTGCGACACGACGTCGTCCGCCCACTCGATCTCGCGGTCGCCGTAGGCGTACGGGAGCGAGATCACCACGAACCGCGCGCCGGCGGCTGTGAACGAGGACCAGTTGGCGCTGTTGTCGCCTTCGCCGATCGAGCCGCCGTACCACGGCCTGTCTTCGTAGCGTGCGGGCGGGAAGTACTCGTTGAAGAGGTCGTTCGTGACCCCGCGCTTGTTGTCGTGATTGCCGGGCAGCACGCTGTTGGGCACGCCCGCGTCGTCGAGCACGCGCTGCATGCGCGACGCCGTCGTGTACTCGCGGCGCGCGCGCTCCTCGGTCTGGTCGGGGTCGACCCAGCTCTGGATCAGGTCGCCGGTGTGGATCGAGAACGCGATACGACGCGGCTCGCGGTTCGCGGCGATCCAGGCGACCTCCTGCGCGTACACGTCGGGGTACGCCTCGGAGTAGTACTGCGTGTCGGTCAGGTGGCTGATCGCGAGGTCGTACGCGGACGCGTCGGCGATGCCGGCCGCAGTCGCGACGGGAGCCTCCGCGCGGGGCACGACCTGCACCAGCAGCTCCGCGAGCCCGCTCGCGGCCTCCGCACCGGTGATGCGACCCGACAATGCGACGGGCTCGTCCGCCGAGGCAGCCTCGGCCGTGCGGGAGCCAGCCCGCTCGTCGAGCGTGCGCCAGGTCGCGGCATCCGGATCCCACACCGACAGACGCACCTGCGCACGGCCGACGGTCCGCCCCTCCCAGCCGACGACGGCGCCGCTGGTCGCCTCGACGACGAGACGCACATACGGCAGGCCGTAGGCGTCGTCCCGCGCGAGCGGCGCCGGTGCGTCGTCCGGCACGGGCGTCTCGTGCGGCCCGGTGCGGGTCTCGAGCGGGGCGTCCGCAGACCCCGAGAAGGCCGCGACGACGCGAGCGGGCGGGGCGGATGCCTCGGCCCCGGCTGTGCGCGCAGGTGGCGCGGCCTCGGCGGTGGCGGCAGGCGCGGCGGCGCGCGCCTCGGCGAGGGCAGCCGTGGCGAGCGCCCCGTCGCGCGACGGGTCGTGCCGGTCGATCCTGCCGGGCGTCGCGACCGCGGCGACGAAGTCCGACTCGTCGTCGCCGACGAAGCTCGCGCGCTGCCACGTCTGGCCTCGCAGGCGGTCGACCCCGAAGGTCGGCAGCGAGAGACCCTTCGTGCACGGGCTGGCACGCTCGACGCTCTCGTCCATCTCGTTGCGGTGGAACACGCCGACGCTGTCGATACGGCGGCCTGCGGCATCCTCGAGCCAGATGCCGAACCCCGCGAGCGCGAGGTCCGCCCCGAGGCGCGCGTCGGCGATCGCGCTCTCGCCCGTTCCGTCGAGAGCCGCAAGCCACGTGGCGCCCGGGTCGATCAAGGTGCCGTCGGCCGGCACCGCGAGGTCGTCGAACCGGCGGAAGCCGTCGGGTCCGCACGCGATGAGGCGCCACCCCGAGATGTCGACGGGCGCGGTGCCGTAGTTGCCGAGCTCGACGAAGTGGTGCCGCACGACGCCTGGCACGACGGGGTCGGCGGCGACCTCGCTGATGGCGACGCGCGGGTGGGCGGCGTAGGAGAAGGCGACGGATGCCGCGCTCCGGCCGACCGTCGCGTTCTCGGCGCCCGGCGTGCGCGGCGCCGTCACGAACCGCCCGTCGTCCTGGCGCTGCCAGCTCTCGCCCGTGCGGTAGTCGAGCGTCGCGGGGAGCTTCGCGTCGCCGGTCTGGCACGCGGTGTCGCCGCGCGACGACACGCTCACCCCGTCGGCGCGGCGCCCGTCGGGCGTGACGAGCAGCACGCCCGACACGAGATCGGCGAGCGAGGTCGCCGCAGTCGCCGCGTGGGCGCCCGCGAACTGCGGCCCGCCGATGACGAGACGCGCTCCCGGGGCGAGGCGGTCGGCGGCCGAGAACTCGTGCTGCACAGTCCCGGGGGTGAGCTCGCCGGCGGCGGTGCACCGGTACAGGCGCCAGCCGGCGAGCGGCACCGGCGCGTCGCCCGTGTTGCGCAGCTCGACGAGGTCGTCGCCGTGGCCCGCCGGCCCCGCCGCGGCGATCTCGTCGATGCGCACGGGCGAGTCGGCGACGGTGTCCTCGCGCTGGGCGTTGTCGGCGCCGGGGGTGGCCCGCGCACGGATCCAGCCGTCGGGCGTGCGCTGCCAGCTCTCGTTTAGCGCCGCCGCGAGCGTGACAGGGGCGTCGGGCGTGAGCCCGCACTCGCTCTGCGTGGGCTGCGGGGTCGAGGGGTAGACCGCCACGCTGTCCTCGACACCGCCGCCGGGCTCGACGACGACCAGGCCGAATCCCTCGACCGGGAGGGTCTGCGTGAACACGGCGTCGGCGGGCGCGCCCCGCCAGCCCATGTGGCGCGCGGTCAGCCGCTCCCCCGCGCGCAGGACGACGCCCGAGAGTTCGATCTCGGGGCGCGTGAGCTTGGCGCGCAGTCCCTCTTCATCGCACCGGAAGACCGACCACCCGGTGAGATCGATGTCGTGCGACGACGCGTTGCGCAGCTCGAAGAAGCCGTCCGACGGCCCTCGGGGGCCCGACGCCGCGATCTCGTCGATGACGATGCGCCCGGCCGCGGGGTCGTCGGCAGCGGCGGGGCGTGCGCCCGGTCCCGCAGCACCTGCGAGAAGGACGGATGCGACGACCACCGCAAGGGAGCCGACCGCGACGCGCACGCGCCAAGACTCGTCACCCCCGCTGAACGGCCGGGGGCGCGGCATCCGCTCCGCGGTGAACGGCGCCTGACACCTCGGTGCCGCAGGCGGCGGGCGGATGCCGAGAGCCCGGCCCCCTCGTAAGGGGCCGGGCTCCGTGTGGCTTGTGTCAAGCCGGGCTCGGCGGATCGCCGAGGTCAATGCCGAGGTCGGCGCGCGTCAGCGCGCGGCGGTTCCCTCGGTGTGTCTCGATACACCCGCCTGCGGCGGGCACTCGACAACCGGCGACCACGCCGAGGGACCGCCGCGTCAGCGCGCGGCGCTTCCCTCGGTGTAGTCGGCGTCCTGCTGCTTCCACGCGAAGAGCGCGCGCAGCTCACGGCCGACGGTCTCGATGGGGTGCTGGGCGGCCTTCTCGCGCAGCTGGTGGAACTCGACGCCGCCGTTGTCCTGGTCGGCGATGAAGCGCTCCGCGAACGCACCCGACTGGATGTCGGCGAGCACGCCCTTCATGTTCTCCTTGACGTGCGGGTCGATCACACGCGGGCCCGAGACGTAGTCGCCGTATTCGGCGGTGTCAGAGACGCTCCAGCGCTGCTTGGCGATGCCGCCCTCCCACATCAGGTCGACGATGAGCTTGAGCTCGTGCAGCACCTCGAAGTAGGCGATCTGCGGCTGGTAGCCGGCCTCGGTCAGCGTCTCGAAGCCGTACTGCACCAGCTGCGACACCCCGCCGCAGAGCACAGCCTGCTCGCCGAAAAGGTCGGTCTCGGTCTCTTCGGTGAACGTCGTCTTGATGACGCCGGCACGCGTGCCGCCGATCGCCTTGGCGTAAGACAGCGCGGTCTGCCACGCGGTTCCCGAGGCATCCTGCTCGACGGCGATGATGTCGGGGATGCCGCGGCCGGCGACGTACTCGCGGCGCACGGTGTGGCCGGGGGCCTTGGGTGCCACGAGGATCACGTCGACGCCCTCGGGCGCCTGGATGTAGCCGAAGCGGATGTTGAACCCATGTGCGAAGGCGAGGGTCTTGCCGGGGACGAGCTTGTCCTTGATGTTCTCGCTGTAGATCGAGCGCTGGTGCTGGTCGGGCGCGAGGATCATGATGAGGTCGGCCCACTCGGCCGCGTCGGCGACGTTCTTGACCTCGAAGCCGGCCTCCTGGGCCTTCTCGATGGACTTCGAGCCCTCCTTGAGGGCGATGACGACCTCGACGCCGGAGTCGCGCAGGTTCTGCGCGTGGGCGTGGCCCTGCGAGCCATAGCCGACGATCGCGACTTTCTTGCTCTGGACGATCGACAGATCGGCGTCGGCGTCGTAGAAGATTTCAGCCATCTTCGTGTTTCTCCTTGTGTGGTTCCGGTCGTTGCGTTTCGTCTCGCCTCGCTCGCTCAACGACCGGTGAGCGGCACGCGAAAGGGGTTATCGGTTGGGTCAGCCGCGCGCGACGCGCTCGGTGATGGACTTGCCGCCGCGGCCGATGGCGAGAAGCCCCGACTGGGCGAGCTCTTTGATCCCGAAGGGCTCGAGCGCCCGCAGCAGAGCGTCGACCTTGCCCTTGTCGCCGGTGGCCTCGACCACCAGCGCATCGGGTGCGTAGTCGACGACCGACGCGCGGAACAGGTTCACGACCTCGAGCACGTTCGAGCGCGTCTGGTTGTCGGCGCGCACCTTGATCAGCATGTGCTCGCGCTGAACGGATGCCGCGGGCTCGAGCTCGACGATCTTGATGACGTTGACCAGCTTGTTGAGCTGCTTGGTCACCTGTTCGAGGGGGAGCCCCTCGACGTCGACGACGACGGTGATGCGCGACAGGCCGGGGATCTCGGTGACGCCCACCGCGAGCGACTCGATGTTGAATCCGCGCCGTGCGAACAGTCCCGCCACGCGCGTGAGCAGACCGGGCTTGTTCTCGACGAGGAGGCTCAGCACATGACTCGACATCTCAGGCCTCCTGCTCGAACGCGGGCGCGTGGTCGCGGGCGTACTGGACGTAGCTGTTGCTGACCCCCTGCGGCACCATCGGCCACACCATGGCGTCGGCGCTCACGACGAAGTCGATCACCACGGGGCGATCGTTCGTCTCGAGAGCCGTCTTGATCGCGGCATCCACGTCCTCCTCCTTCTCGACGCGGATCGCGAGGCAGCCGTACGCCTCGGCGAGCTTGACGAAATCGGGGATGCGCACCGTGTCGTGGCCGGTGTTGAGATCGGTGTTCGAGTAGCGGCCGTCGTAGAACAGCGTCTGCCACTGCCGCACCATGCCCAGCGACGAGTTGTTGATGATCGCGACCTTGATCGGGATGTTGTTGATCGCGCAGGTCGCCAGCTCCTGATTGGTCATCTGGAAGCAGCCGTCGCCGTCGATCGCCCACACCACGCGGTCGGGCTCGGCGACCTTCGCGCCCATCGCCGCCGGCACCGAGTAGCCCATGGTTCCCGCACCGCCCGAGTTGAGCCACGCGTTGGGCCGCTCGTACTTGATGAACTGGGCGGACCACATCTGGTGCTGGCCCACGCCCGCCGCATACACACCCTCGGGGCCGGTCAGCTCGCCGATGCGCTGGATCACGTGCTGCGGCGCGAGCAGCCCGTCGCTGGTGGGCGTGTACCCGAGGGGGAACTCGTCGCGCAGGCCGTCGAGGTAGGCCCACCACGCCGAGATGTCGGGCTTGGAACCTCCGGATGCCCCGGCGAAGGCCGCGTCGAGGTCGACGAGCACATCGCGCAGGTCGCCCACGATCGGCACGTCGGCCGTGCGGATCTTCGAGATCTCGGCGGGGTCGATGTCGACGTGCACCACCCGGGCGTTCGGGGCGAACAGCGCCGCCTTGCCGGTCACCCGGTCGTCGAACCGCGCGCCGAGTGCGACGAGGAGGTCGGCCTCCTGCAGTGCGAGCACCGCGGGGACGGTGCCGTGCATGCCCGGCATGCCGAGGTGCTGCGGGTGCGAGTCGGGGAACGCGCCGCGCGCCATGAGGGTCGTCACGACCGGCGCTCCGGTGGTCTCGGCGAACGCGAGCAGTTCGGCCGACGCGCGGGAGCGGATGACGCCCCCACCCACATACAGCACCGGCTTCTTCGCATCGGCGAGGAGGCGCGCGGCGGCCTGGATCTGCTTGCCGTGGGCCTTCGTCACCGGACGGTAACCGGGCAGGTCGACCTTCGGCGGCCACACGAACGGCACCTCGGCCTGCTGCGCGTCCTTCGTGATGTCGACGAGCACAGGGCCGGGGCGTCCGGTTCCGGCGATCTCGAACGCCGCGGCGATCGCACCGGGGATCTCGGAGGCGTCCTTCACGAGGAACGAGTGCTTCGTGACGGGCATCGTGATGCCGACGATGTCGGCCTCCTGGAAGGCGTCGGTGCCCATCAGGGTCGAGAACACCTGCCCGGTGATGCACACGATCGGCACCGAGTCCATGTAGGCGTCGGCGATCGCGGTCACGAGGTTGGTGGCGCCGGGGCCGGAGGTCGCGATCGCGACACCCACCCTGCCGGATGCCGCAGCATAGCCTTCGGCCGCGTGGCCGGCGCCCTGCTCGTGGCGCACCAGGATGTGACGGATCTTCGAGGTGTCCATCAGCGGGTCGTACACCGGGAGGATCGCACCGCCGGGAAGCCCGAACACGTCAGTCACCCCCAGCAGTTCGAGCGAGCGGACGACCGCTTCGGCCCCCGAGATCACGGGCGCGGACGCGGCGCGCGATGGTGGCCGTGGAATGGCGGCTGTGGATTCGTCGGGCATGGTGATGATCCTCGATCGAGTCGGTTGGGAGGTCTGCCGTGGGACTACCCGGTGACTGCGCCTTCCGCTGCGGAACGGACGAGTCGGGAGTACTTGGCAAGGACGCCACGGGTATAGCGCGGAGGAAGCGGCTCCCAGCCAGAGCGGCGGGAGCTCAGCTCGGCCTCGTCGACGAGTAGGTCGAGAGTCCGAGCCGCGATATCGACCCGTATCAGATCACCATCGCGCACGAAGGCGATGGGACCAGCGTCCACCGCTTCGGGTGCTATGTGGCCGATGCACAGGCCGGTTGTGCCGCCTGAGAATCGTCCGTCCGTCAACAGTAGTACATCTTTGCCGAGCCCAGCGCCCTTGATGGCCGCGGTGATCGCGAGCATCTCGCGCATGCCCGGGCCGCCCTTGGGGCCCTCGTAGCGGATGACGACCACGTCGCCGGCGTGGATCTGGCCGGCCTCGAGCGCGTCCATCGCGCCGCGCTCGCGCTCGAACACGCGCGCGGGGCCTTCGAACACGCTGGCGTCGAAGCCCGCGGTCTTCACGACAGCGCCCTCGGGCGCCATCGAGCCGTGCAGGATCGTCAGGCCCCCCGTGGCGTGGATCGGGTCGTCGAAGCGGTGGATGACCGTGCCGTCGACCGGGTCGGGGTCGAGCTCTGCCAGGTTCTCGGCGAGCGTCTTGCCGGTCGCCGTGAGCGCGTCGCCGTGCAGGAGGCCCTCGTCGAGCATCGCCTTCATGATCACGGGGATGCCGCCGTGGCGGTCGACGTCGTTCATGACGTACGTGCCGAACGGCTTCATGTCGGCCACGTGCGGCACCTTGTCGCCGATGCGGTTGAAGTCGTGCAGGCTCAGCTCGACGTCGGCCTCGCGCGCGATCGCGAGCAGGTGCAGAACCACGTTGGTCGAGCCGCCGAGGGCCATCGCGAGGGCGATCGCGTTCTCGAAGGCCTCTTTCGTGAGGATGTCGCGGGTGGTGATGCCCAGGCGCAGCAGGTTCACGACGGCCTCGCCGGAGCGGTGCGCGAAGTAGTCGCGTCGGCGGTCGGCCGACGGCGGCGCGGCAGAGCCGGGCAGCGACAGGCCCAGGGCCTCGGCCACCGAGGCCATGGTGTTGGCGGTGTACATGCCGCCGCACGCGCCTTCGCCCGGGGCGATCGCGCACTCGATGCGCTTGAGGTCGGCCTCGCTCATCTTGCCGGCCAGGCACGCGCCGACCGCCTCGAACGAGTCGATGATCGTGACGTCCTTCTCGGTGCCGTCCGAGAGCTTGACCCAGCCCGGCGCGATCGAGCCCGCGTACAGGAAGACGCTCGAGAGGTCGAGGCGCGCGGAGGCCATCAGCATTCCGGGGATCGACTTGTCGCACCCGGCGAGCAGCACCGTGCCGTCCAGGCGCTCGGCCATGACGACCGTCTCGACCGAGTCGGCGATGACCTCGCGCGAGACCAGGGAGAAGTGCATGCCCTCGTGGCCCATCGAGATGCCGTCCGACACCGAGATCGTGCCGAACTGGAGGGGGTAGCCGCCGCCGGCGTGGACGCCTTCCTTGGCGCCCTGCGCGAGCCGGTCGAGGCTCAGGTTGCACGGGGTGATCTCGTTCCAGCTGGACGCGATGCCGATCTGGGGCTTGTCCCAGTCCTCGTCGCCCATGCCGACCGCGCGGAGCATTCCGCGCGAGGTCGTGGCTTCGATGCCGTCTGTCACCACGCGGCTGCGCGGCTTGATGTCGATCACTTCGTCGGGCTGTGGCATTGAACCAGTCTAGGACGGCCTCGCGGCCCTCTCGCCCGCGAGCACAACGAGTGCCGCGGCCAGCTCCGGGATGCCGGCCACACGCACGCGCGCCGCAGAATCCCGCTCGCCCACGAGCACCCCGAGGTCTTGTCTGCGCAGGTGCTCGAGGGCGTCCTCGTCGGTGAGGTCGTCTCCCGCGAACACCACGGCATCGGCGCCGGCGACCTCGCGCAGCACCGCGACCGCGGCATCCTTGCCCTCATCCCGCAACGCGTACTCGACGATGTCGCGCCCTGTCCGCCTCCGCCAGTGCGGGGCGCGCTCTGCCACGAGCGCGTCGACGGCGTCGTTCACGCGCGCGGCGGTGGCGGCATCCGTCAACCGGGTGTGCACGGCGAAGCCGAACGTCTTCGGCTCGATCCACGCGCCCTCGGCGGCGCCGATCACCGACTCGGCCGCCGTGCGCATCTCGTCGCGAAGCGCGCGGCCGTCGGCGTCGTCGTCGGGCCCGCGCTCCCCCTCGCCCGGAATCCAGAACTCGGCGCCGTGCGACCCCGCGAGCAGGATCGGGGAGTCCTCGGTGTGCTCGGCGATGATCCGCAGGTCGTGCAGCGTGCGTCCCGACACGAACGCGACGCACGTGCGCGGGGCTCTCGCCAGCGCCGAGACCGCCGCGGCCGCCTCGGGCAGCATCCGCGCGCGCATCGGCTCGTCCTGCAGCGGCGCGAGCGTGCCGTCGAAGTCGAGGGCGACGAGCAGTCGATCGGATGCCGCCACCCGGCGCAGCTCGTCGCGCAGGGTCCTGGCGTCACCGGCCGGGACGCTCATGCCCTCGCCCTCCGCCCGCGAGGGCTCTTCTGCGAGCGCGCCGCCGCGAGGGCGTCGAGGAACGAGCGCGACCACTTCGCTACGTCGTTGTCGATCACCTTGCGCCGCAGCGGCCGCATGCGGCGGCTCTGCTCGCCCGGAGGCATCTCGATCGCCTGCATGATCGTCTCCTTCAGAGTGTCGATGTCGTGCGGGTTCACCCGCAGGGCTGACGTGAGCTCGTCCGCGGCCCCCGCGAACTCGCTGAGCACGAGCACGCCTCGGTTGTCGATGCGCGAGGCCACGTACTCTTTCGCGACGAGGTTCATTCCGTCGCGCAGAGCCGTCACCAGCATGACGTCCGCCGCGAGGAACAGCGCGACCATCTCGTCGCGCGGGTACCCCTGATGCAGGTAGCGGATGGCCGTGTGGCCCATCGTGTCGAAGTCGCCGTTGATGCGCCCCACAGTGAGCTCGATCTCGTCACGCAGCTGCATGTAGGCGCCGACGCGTTCCCGGCTGGGGCTGGCGACCTGCACGAGCGTCGCGTCCTCGACGGTGATCCGGCCCTCGTGGAGCAGCTCGCCGAACGCCTTCATGCGATGGCGGATGCCCTTGGTGTAGTCGAGCCGGTCGACGCCCAGGAGGATCTTGGACGGGTTGCCCAGGCTCGCGCGGATCTCGGCCGCGCGGGCCTGCACGTGCGGTCGCTGGGCGAGGTCGATGTAGGAGTCCGCCGCGATCGAGATCGGGAAGGCGCGCGCGACCGCGGTGCGCGTGCCGCCGTCCGCATCGGGGACGACGATGTGCGGCGCGCGCGTCTCGTAGCGCAGGAGGCGCCGGATCGCGCGGGCGAAGTTGCCGGCGTCGGCGACACGCTGAAACCCGATCACGTCGGCCCCGAGCAGTCCCTCCAGCACCTGCCGTCGCCACGGCAGCTGCGAGTACAGGCCGTATGCCGGGAACGGAATGTGGTGGAAATACCCGATCGTGAGGTCGGGCCGCTTCTCGCGCAGGAGCTTCGGCACAAGCTGCAGCTGGTAGTCATGCACCCAGACCGTCGCGCCCTCGGCGGCGACCTCGGCCGCGGCCTGCGCGAATCGACGGTTCACGCGCCCGTAGGCGTCCCACCACACGCGGCGGTAGCGGGGTTCGGCGATCACGTCGTGGTACAGCGGCCAGATCGTGTCGTTCGAGAAGCCCTCGTAGTACAGCTCGACATCGTCGGCGCTGAGCGCGACGGGCACGAGGTCCATGCCGTCGAACTCGAACCGGTCGAACTCGAGGTCTGCCTTGCCGGGCCACCCGACCCACGCGCCGTCCGTCGAGCGCATGAGGGGCTCGAGCGCCGTCACCAGGCCCCCGGGAGACACGCGCCATGCGCCTTCGCCCGACCCTTCGTCCTCGTCGGGAACCCAATCGACGGGGAGGCGATTGGCGACGACGACGAATTCAGATCCGGACACGCGGGCTCCTTGCTCAGGTGGACGCGGCAGATGCAAGGCTATCGCGCCGTCCGCAACCGCCTGCCCGGGGTTACACGGGCGGTAGCGTGGGTGCATGCGGACGTATCTCCTCGGAACCGGCCTCTTCAGCGCGATCCTCGGGGGCCTGACGCTCCTGCGGGGCCTGCGCGACGAGCAGTTCACGTGGCGCACGGCCCTGGCCTGGCTGAGCTGGGGGATCACGCTCACGCTCGCCATCGGCGCGGTCGTCGACGTTCGTCGGGCGCGCAAGGGTGCGCTCGCGCCCGCCGACTCCCCCGTGCACGGCAAAGAGACGAAGATCCTGCGCAGGAACGTGCGACGCTGAGCGCTCAGCCGCCCGTGCGGATCGCGTACTGGATGAATCCCGTGCGGTCGGCGACCCGGTCGTAGAGGGCTCGGGCCGACGCGTTCGTCTCGTGCGTCAGCCAGTACACCTTCACGGCACCGGATGCCGCAGCCCACGCCCGCACGTGCTCGATGAGCGCGCGTCCGGCCCCGGCGCCACGGGCGTCCGGCCAGACGAAGAGGTCTTCGAGATAGCAGTAGGTCGCGGTCGTCCACGTGGCCGGGTGTGCGAGCCAGTGCACGAGGCCGATCGCGCGGCCCGAGGCATCCCTGGCCAGCACGCCGTGCATCTGGTCACCGGCCACGAGCCTGCTGAACGTGGACTCGGTCACCTCGTCGGGCACCGTCGATTCGTAGAACTCGAGGTATCCGCGCCACAGCGCGAGCCATTCGTCTCGGTCGGCGGCGGTCAGGTCGTGGATCGTGGTCACGATCCACGACCCTACCGCGCGGGGTCAGCGGGTGAGGATGAGCGCGTCGCCCTGCCCGCCGCCGCCGCACAGCGCGACCGCCGCGGTGCCCGCGCCGCGGCGCACGAGTTCGTGCACGGCATGCACGACGAGCCGGTTGCCGGATGCGCCGACCGGGTGGCCGATCGCGATGCCGCCGCCGTGGATGTTGACGACGTCGTCCGAAAGGCCCAGTTCGCGCTGCGAGTGGGCCACGACCGCGCCGAACGCCTCGTTGATCTCCACGAGGTCGAGGTCGGCCGGCGTGATGCCCTGCTTCGCGCACGCCTTCTCGATCGCGCGCGCGGGCTGCGCCTGCAACGAGTTGTCAGGGCCGGCGACCTGCCCCGAGGCGCCCACGACCGCGAGCACCGGCCAGCCGTTCTCGGCGGCGTGCGCGCGCGAGGTGAGCACGACCGCCGAGGCGCCGTCCGAGATCTGCGACGAGTTGCCCGCCGTGATCGAACCGCCCTCCGCGAAGGCGGCGCGCAGGCCGGCGAGCGATTCGACCGTGGTGTCGGGGCGGATGCCCTCGTCCCGCGTGACGCGCACCGGGTCGCCCTTGCGCTGCGGGATCTCGACCTCGACGATCTCGTCGGCGAAGACGCCCGCATCCCACGCGGCCGCCGCGCGCTGATGCGAGCGTGCGGCCACGGCGTCCTGCTGCGCACGCGTGATCTTTAGTTCGGGGTTGTGCCGCTCGGTCGAGGCGCCCATGCTCTCGCGGTCGTACACGTCGGTCAGCCCGTCGTACGCCATATGGTCGAGCACCTCGACCGAGCCGTAGGCCCAGCCGTCACGCGAGCCCATGAGCAGGTGCGGTGCGCGGGTCATCGACTCCATGCCGGCGGCGACGACGACCGTCGCGTCGCCCACGGCGATCATGCGTGCGCCGTCGATGATCGCGGTCAGCCCCGAGAGGCACACCTTGTTGACCGACCCGGAGTGCACGTCCCAGCCCAGGCCCGCGCCGACAGCGGCCTGCCGGGCGGGGTTCTGGCCGGCGCCCGCGGCGAGCACCTGGCCGACGAGCACCGCATCCACCGCGCCGGCGGGGATGCCTCCGCGCTCCAGCGCCCCCTTGATCGCCGCGCTCCCGAGCTGCACCGCGGTCAGCGGGGCGAGCTGGCCCTTGAGCCGGCCCTGCGGGGTGCGGGCGGCTGCGACGATGACGACGTCGTCGGTGTTCATGCGTTCTCCTTGAGTGTTTCGCTGACGATGAGGGCGGGCTCGGTCGCGGCGACGACCTCGTCCACGGTGACCCCGGGTGCGGTCTCGACCAGCACGAGACCGGCATCTGTCACATCGATCACGGCGAGATCCGTGATGATGCGATCCACGACGCCCCTGCCCGTGAGGGGCAGAGAGCATTCGTCGACGATCTTGGCGGAGCCGTCCTTGGCGACATGCTCCATGAGCACGATGACCTTCGCGGCGCCGTGCACGAGGTCCATCGCGCCGCCCGGGCCCTTCACCATCTTGCCCGGGATCATCCAGTTCGCGAGGTCTCCCGCCGCCGACACCTGCATCGCGCCCAGGATCGCCGCGTCGATCTTGCCGCCGCGGATCATGCCGAAGCTCGTCGCCGAGTCGAAGAAGACGGCGCCCGGCAGCGTGGTCACCGTCTCTTTGCCGGCGTTGATGAGGTCGGGGTCGACGTTGTCCTCCGTCGGGTACGGTCCGACGCCGAGGATGCCGTTCTCGGACTGCAGCACGACGGTGACGCCCGGGGGCACGTAGTTCGGCACGAGGGTCGGCAGGCCGATCCCGAGGTTGACGTACGAGCCGTCGGAGAGCTCCGCCGCGGCGCGAGCGGCCATTTCGTTGCGGGTCAGCGCCATCGTCATGCTCCTTCGGGGGCGGCCGGCGCCTGCACGGTGCGGCGCTCGATGCGTTTGTCGATTCCGGTGCCCACCTCGACGAGGCGGTGCACGAAGATGCCCGGCAGGTGGATGCCGTCGGGGTCGAGCTCGCCGGGCTCGACGAGCTGCTCGACCTGCGCGATGCACACACGCCCGGCCATCGCCGCGAGCGGGTTGAAGTTGCGGGCGGCCTTGTTGAACACGAGGTTGCCGTGCCGGTCGCCGCGCAGCGCGTGGACGAGGGCGAAGTCGGTGACGATGGCCTCTTCGAGGACGAACTCGCGCGGGGTGCCGTCGAGGTCGAAGGTGCGCACGTCTTTGACGGGCGAGGCCACGGCGATGCTGCCGTCGGCCGCGTAGCGGCGCGGCAGCCCTCCTTCGGCGACCTGGGTGCCGACGCCGGTCTGAGTGAAGAAGGCGGCGATGCCCGACCCTCCGGCGCGCAGCTTCTCGGCGAGGGTGCCCTGCGGGGTCAGCTCCAGCTCGAGCTCGCCCGACAGGAACTGCCGCTCGAACTCCCGGTTCTCACCGACGTACGACGAGGTCATCTTGCGGATGCGCTTGGCGTTCAGGAGGATTCCGAGCCCCCAGTCATCGACCCCGCAGTTGTTCGAGACGATCGACAGGTCGGTCGTGCCCTGCGCGAGCAGGGCTTCGATGAGGGCGATGGGGTTGCCGGAGAGCCCGAACCCGCCGACGGCGAGACTCGCTCCGTCGGGGATGTCGGCGACGGCCTCGGCCGCCGAGCCGTACGTCTTGTCGATCACGCAGTACTCCTTCGTATGCCCGGGTGCGGAACTCCTGAAGAATCGGCGGTCACGTGGCGAGCGACCGCGCAATCCTGCGGTGACGGCACGACCGGCGCCAGTCCTTCGGGAGTTGTGCACCATTCTGCGCGGCGGCCCGGGCGACCCGCACGTCGTCGCTTGCCATGTGGAGCCAGCGGCGCATAGTGTCCATATCATGGACACGACCTCCAGGCGCGCGGTGCCGGGCACTCAGTCGGTGTCGCGGGCCGCGAGGCTGCTGCGCCTGGTGACCGCCGGCGGCGACGCCGGCCTCGGTGTGGCCGACCTCGCTCGGCAGGCCGAGCTGACCCGCCCCACCGCGCACCGGCTGCTGTCTGCGCTGCGCGTCGAAGGGCTCGTCGACCTCGACGAGCGGACGGGACGGTGGATGCCGGGACCCGAGCTGTACCTGATGGGCACGGTCGCGGCATCCCGTTACGACATCACCGCCATCGCGCGCGACATCGTGCGCTCGCTCGCGGTGCGCACCGAGGAGAGCGCGTTCCTGTCGGTGCGCCGCGGCGACGAGACCGTATGCCTGCTGCGCGAGGAGGGGAGCTTCCCGATCCGCTCGTTCGTGCTCAGCGAGGGGGTGCGCTTCCCGCTCGGCGTCGCGTCGGCGGGGCTCGCGATCCTCGCGTTCCTGCCGCCCCACGATGTGGACGCCTACTTCGAGCGCCACCCCGACCTCGGCGCGCGGTGGGGTGCCGCACACGGCGAGCAACGGCTGCGGGCACGCCTGCGCGAGACCGTCGAACGCGGCTGCGCGCTCAACCCCGGGCTCATCGTCGAGGGCAGCTACGGCATGGGCGCCGCGGTCTTCACCAAGGAGGGGCATCCGCAGTGGGCCCTCAGCATCACCGGCGTCGAGTTCCGCTTCGGCCCCGACCGGCTCCCCGAGCTGACGCGCACGCTCCTCGCGCACGCGCATCAGCTCACCTCGCGCATCACGGCCGCGGGGCGGTGAAAGACTCTTCCCGCACGACGGCGGCGACGGCATCCGCCCCCTGCTGCGACATCACGATCGTGTAGTGGTTGACACCCGCGACCGGCACGTGCCGCAGCGCCGGGTACTCGGAGAGGAGCGTCGGCAGTCGCTCGGCGGCGTACAGTGCGGGACGCTGGTCGAGCAGCCCCCGCTCCGCGGTGAGCAGGACGGTTCCGGGCGGCAGGCACGCCAGCGCCCCGGCCAGCGCAGTGCCGGTGTTCTGGTCGATCGAGTCCTCGGCGAGCGTCGCGTAGCTGGTGGCCGGCCGCAGCTCGGGCGCCTCGCCCACGAGGTCGTACGCGAGGTAGCGCTCGAGTTCGGGCGTCCAGTCGTTCGCGAAGGCCGGATGCGCACGCCAGAAGTCCAGGTAGTCGTCGACGGTCGCGAAACGCATCGCGAGCCGCTCGGCGGTGGGGCCGAGCACGTGCCGGATGACCTCGTCGGGCGTGAGCTCGGCCGGGACGTCCAGCGGCAGCCCCCCATCGACCAGGATGAGCCGGGCGACGCGATCCGGATGCCGGTGGGCGAAGACCACGCTCACGAACGCGCCCATCGAGTGGCCGACGACGATCGCGCGGTCCACCCCGGCCGCGTCGAGCGCCGCCGCGAGGTCGTCGGCGTGCGCCGCCATGCCCGCCGGACCCGGAAGCCCCGCGCTCGCGCCGCGGCCGCGCAGGTCGGGGGCGATCACGCGCACCCCGGGCAGCGCCTCGACGAGGAAAGGCCAGGCCAGGTGCGAGGCGGTGACCCCGTGCACGGCGAGCACCGTGGCGACGGGCTCGGCGCCTGGCTCCCACACGCCGACGCGCAGGTCTCCCCCGCGTACGGCCACGTCGAGCGTGCGGTAGGCGTGGGCGGCGGCATCCGTCATCGCGCTGTCCAGCCGCCGTCGATCGTGTACGAGGCTCCGGTGACCATGCCGGCTTTGTCCGAGGCCAGCCAGCCCGCGAGCGAGGCGACCTCGTCGGCCTCGACCAGGCGCTTGATCGCGGTCTCGGTGAGCATGATCTTCTCGACGACCTCACTCTCGGGGATGCCGTGCAGCCGCGCCTGATCGGCGATCTGCTTCTCGACGAGGGGCGTGCGCACGTACGCGGGGTTGATGCAGTTGCTCGTGACGCCGTGCTCGGCGCCCTCGAGAGCCGTCACCTTCGACAGGCCCTCGAGCCCGTGCTTGGCCGAGACGTACGCCGACTTGAAGGCACTGGCGCGCAGGCCGTGCGCGCTCGAGATGTTGATGACCCGGCCCCAGCCGCGTTCGTACATGCCCGGCAGCACGGCGCGGATCAGCAGGAACGGCGACTCCAGCATCAGACGCAGCAGCAGCCGGTACGTGTCAGGATCGAACTCGGGGATGGGCGCGACGCGCTGGACGCCGGCGTTGTTGACGAGGATGTCGGCATCCAGCGACAGGCTCTCGAGCGCTGTCGTGTCGGCCAGGTCGACGACCCACGCCTCTGCGCCGACGGCCGAGGCGGCGGCATCCGCCGCTTCGGCGCTCACGTCGGCGATCACCACGTGCGCTCCGCGCCGGGCGAACTCGTGGGCGCACGCGAGGCCGATGCCGCTCGCGCCGCCGGTGACGATCGCGCGGCGTCCGGCCAGGTCTGTGTCGGTCATGAGGCGGTTCCCTCTCTGCCTGCTCGCGGGGCGAGCGCGTTGTCGATGAATCGCATGAGCCCGTCGAAGACCTCGGCGTCGAGCTCGGCGGGCGGGCGGCCGTCGGCGTCGCGCTCCCACAGCAGGAACCGCATGCCGACAAGCTCACCCGTGCCCATGAGGGCCCACGCGGTCACCGTGGGATCCAGCATGCGGTCGACGTCGCCGACCTGCTGTGCCGCCCGCAGGCCCGCCTCATACCCCTCGACGATGCGCGTGTAGTGCAGGCGCAGCATCTCGGGCGAGACGAACTCGGCCTCGCGCACGACGCGGTACAGCGCGGGATGGGCGGCGGTGAACCGGAAGAACCCCGCGAATCCGGCGCGCTCGGCCTCCAGGCGCGAGGACGCGCCCGCCATCGCCTCGGACATCGAGTGGCGCACTCGGCGGTTCAGGTCGATCACGAGCGCCTCGAAGATCGACTGCTTGCTGTCGAAGTAGAGATAGAACGTGCCGAGGCCGATTCCGGCGCGCTCGGTGATTCTGACGATGGATGCCTCGTGGTAACCCTGCGCGGCGAACACCGTCTCGGCGGCTTCGAGCAGCCGTCGGCGGGTGGCCTCGCCGCGCTTGGTGAGGGGTCGCCCGGTCGCGGACGAGACCGGGGTGCCGGCGTCCTCGGCGGTGCCGACCTCAGGGGTGCTCATCGCGTGCTCCTCTCTGCGGCGGCGGGTGCGGCCGGCCCCGCGGATGCGGCCGATGCCGCAGAAGACCCGGCGGATCCGGACATGAGCAGGCGTGCCTGCGCACGCAGCTGCCCGCGGGCGAGCTTGTCGATCGCTGAACGGGGCAGCTCGGCGAGGAACTCGATGCGGACCGGCACCTTGAACGCGGCCAGGTTGCGTCGCGCGTGGGCGAGCACCTCGTCGGCCGACAGGGCCGCGCCGTCCGCCCGCACGACGAACGCGACCCCGCGCTCGCCCCACACCGGGTCGGCGACCCCGACGACGGCTGCGGCCTCCACGAGCGGGTGCCGCAGCAGCGCCGCCTCGACCTCGGCGGGGGCGACGTTCTCGCCGCCCGAGATGATGATGTCCTTCAAGCGGTCGACGACCCGCAGGATGCCGTCCGCGTCGCGGTGCACGATGTCGCCCGTGCGCAGCCATCCGTCGTGCATCGCCCGCTCCGTGGCGGCGGGGTCGCCGAGATACCCGGCGAAGACGCTCGGCCCCCGCACCCACAGCTCGCCCGTGGCCTCGCCCTCGAGCGGCAGGAGCGTGTCGGAGTCGACCACCCGCACGACGACTCCCGGATACGGCCGGCCGACGGCCCCGGCGTGCGCGGGCGCGTCGGCCGCCGCGAGGTGCAGCACGTTCGGGCCGGCCTCGGTCAGGCCGTAGCCCTGCGTGAGCGCGACGCCGCGGGCACCCCATTCGTCATGGAGCGCCGCCGGCATCGTCGCTCCGCCGACCAGCGCCATCCGCAGCGACGACAGATCGCTGGAGGCCCACTCCCGGTCGGCGGCGAGCAGCGCGTACTGTGTCGGCACACCCATCATCGCCGTCACCCGGCGCTCGCGGATGAGCTGCAGCACCCGCGTCGGCTGGAATGACCGCTCGAGCACGACCGTCGCACCCGTCCACCACGCCAGCAGCGGCTGGCAGTTCCACGCGGCGATGTGAAACTGCGGCAGCATCGCGAGCACGACGTCGTGCTGCGCGAGCGGCAGCGCCTGGGCGAAGGCGAGGTTGTTCCAGAAGCAGTTCGCGTGGGTGAGCACGACCCCCTTCGGCGCGGCCTCGCTGCCCGACGTGAAGATCACCAGCAGCGGATCGTCGTCGCGCACGGGTGCGGCCGGGCGCGGGTCGGGTGCGACGGGCACAGTCCCCACGCCCACTCCGAACGGCGCTGCCGCGCCGCCCGGAGAATCCGGCCGCGTGGGCCCACCCTCGATCCCGGTCGTGCCGAGCGCGGCGGTGGGCGGGACCGCGGTCCCGGCGGCGGCGGACGCGGCATCCGGATCATGTGCCCCCGAAGGCGAGGTGTCCGCACCGTCCGTCACCGCGCGCAGCGCCTCGGCGGCGAGCGTGGCGTACTCGTCCTCGACGAGCACGAGCGCCGGAGCCGATCGTACGAGCATGTGGGCAAGTTCGACAGGGGTGAGCCGCCACGACAGCGGCACGAAGGCGACCCCGGCGAGCGCGCATGCGAAGAACGCCACGACGTGATCGCTCGAGTTGCCCGAGACGGTCGCGATCCGGTGGCCGGCGCCGTATCCCGCCTGTCGCAGCCGATCGGCCAGGGTGGCGGAGCGCCGCGCGAGTTCGTCGTACGTGAGGGTCACGCCGCGGTCGTCGATGGCGATGCGACCCGGCGACTGAGCGGCGCGGTCGATGAGCCAGCGGCCGATCGTGTGCGGCTCGTCGTGGGTCGTCATGCCCTCACCTCCATCGTCGTCTCACTGCCGGTCTCGGCATCGTCGAGCGTGCGCAGCGACCCGCGCACGCGTTCGCCCCGCCGTCGCCTGAGCGCTGCATCGATCGTGCCCGCGATTCCGCCCGGAAGGAACATCACCACCAGGATGAACAGCACGCCGAGCAGGAACAGCGGCTCTGACAGCGGGACGCGCAGCACCTCCGGCAGCCCCGCGATCGCGTCGGACCCCGCCAGCACGGTGAGGCGCTGATCGAGCAGCGTGTACAGCACCCCGCCGAGGATCGCGCCCCACCGGAATCCGACGCCGCCGAGCACCACCATCACCAGGATCGTGATCGTGAGATCGGCCGAGACCGCGCGCGGCACCGTGCCGGACTGCAGCAGCATGTACGCCACGCCCGCGAGGCTGGCCAGCACCGCGGCGACGACGAAGACGAGCAGTCGCACGCGATACGGGTTGAGACCCAGCACGCGCACGCGCTGGTCGTTCTCGCGCGTCGCGCGGGCGAGGTGCCCGAGCCGCGAGGTGTCGACCCACAGGGTCACGAGGTACACCACGACCAGTACCGCCAGGCACAGCCAGTAGAGGTTGCGCGTGTTGATCACGCCCACCAGGAAGTCCGGCACCTGTCCGGTGTTCAGGCTCAGTCCCTCCTCGCCGCCGGTCACGGCGGGGTTGCGGCGCACGAGCACCGAGCCGGCCTGCGCGAAGGCGAGCGTCACCATCGCGAACGGGATGCCCGACACGCGCTGGGCGACCGCGCCGGTGGCGAGCCCGACGATCATGCCGCCCACGAGCGCGAGGAACACGCCGGGCCACAGCGGCACGCCGAAGTGCTCGAGCGCGATGCCCAGCCCGTACGTGCCGGCGCCGAAGTACAGCGCATGACCGAACGACAGCATTCCGGCCGAGCCCAGCAGCAGGTTGTACGACAGCGCGAGGGCCGCGAACACCATGCACAGCGACAGCAGTGCGAGCGTGCCAGGCAGATAGGTGGGGGTGGGCAGGATGCCGGGGATCGAGATGTTCAGCAGCGGCAGCACCGCCATCAGCACGACCAGCGCGCAGCCCGCGATCAGGGGCACGAACCGTCTCATGCTTTCCTCCCGAGAAGTCCCGACGGGCGCACGAGCAGCACGACCGCCAGCAGGATCACCACGATGAAGTCGCCCGTGCCGCCGAGGTAGAAGCTCGCGAACTGCTGCAGGACGGCGACGAGGACAGATGCCACGGCCGCGCCCGTGAGCGAGCCGAGTCCGCCCACCACCGTGACGATGAACGCGAAGATCAGCAGCGTCGCGCCCAGGTGCGCCGACACGAACGTGGAGTAGTGCATCGCGAGCACTCCCCCGATGCCTGCGGCCGCACCGCCGATCGCGAACACGAGCGTGAACGAGCGGCGCACGTCGATGCCGAGCGCGGTGACCATCGAGCGGTTCTCGACCCCGGCGCGGATGATCATGCCGTAGCGCGTCTTGCGCAGGAACAGCACGAGCGCGAGGAGCACCAGGATCGCCGCGATCATCAGCACCCAATAGGTGTTGGGAATGCGGGCTCCCAGCACGGTGGTGGTCTGCGTGAGCCAGGCCGGCCCGTCGACGTGGATCGGGTCGGTGCCCCAGATGCCCTCGAACAGGGCGACTGCTGCGAACGACAGGCCCACGGTGACGAGCACCTGCTCGATGTGCCGCTCGTACAGCGGCCGGATCAGCACGAGCTCGGTGACCGTGGCGAAGACAGCGCCCACCGCCGCTCCCGCGAGGATCGACAGCAGGAACGATCCCCACGACTGCGTGCCGAGGGCCTGCGCGACGAACCACCCGGCGAACGCGCTGAGGGTGAGGAACGCGCCGTGCGCGAAGTTGAGCACGTGCATGAGCCCGTAGATGAGACTGAGCCCGGATGCGACGAGGAAGTACAGCGCGCCGAGTCCGACGCCGGTGATGAGGGTGAGAACGAGGGTGCTCATGCCGCTTCCTCCGCGTGCACGCCCAGCAGGCGCCGGGTGAGGTCGTCGTCGTCGAGGATCTCGGTCGCACGCCCCGTGTGCACCACGCGGCCGCCGCTGATGACGATGGCGTCGTTCGCGAGACGGCGCACCACCTCGAGGTTCTGCTCGACGAGCAGGATCGGGACGATGCGGGATGCCTCGGCCAGCGCATCGGCGACCTCGGTGACGATCTTCGGCGCGAGGCCCTTCGTCGGCTCGTCCACGATCAGCATGCGGTTGTCGTTGAGGAGGGCGCGCGCCACGGACACCATCTGCTGCTGGCCTCCCGAGAGCGTGCCGGCGAGCTGATCGCGGCACCTCACCAGGTCGGGGAACAGCTCGGCGACGAACTCGCGGCGCGGGTTGCGCTGGCGCTCGGCCAGCGCGAGGTTCTCGGCGACGGTGAGCTTCGAGAACACCTCGCGGTCCTCGGGCACGTACCCCACTCCGCGTTGGACGATGCGGTGCGTGGGGAGGCCGTCGATGCGCTCGCCGGCCAGGACGACCTCGCCGCGGCGGTGGATGAGCCCCAGGATGCCGCGCAGCGTCGAGGTCTTGCCGACGCCGTTGCGCCCGAGGACGGCGGTGATGCCGGATCCGGGCACCTCGAAGGTGACGTCTTCGACGACCAACTGCCCGGCGATCGAGCAGCGCAGGTGCTGGACGGCGAGGATCGGCTCGGCGCTCACGCGGCGCTCCCCAGGTAGGCGCTCTGCACGAGCGGGTTCTCCATGATCTTCTGCGGGGTGTCGAAGGCGATGATGCTGCCCGAGTACATGACGGCGACCTTCTCGACCAGTCCCATCAGCACATCGAGGTGGTGCTCGACCATCAGCACCGTGCACCCCTTGTCGCGGTGCAGGTCGCGGATGCTCTCGACGAGGCCGGCGACATCGCCTGATCCGACGCCGGCCATCGGCTCGTCCAGCAGCACGATGCTCGCGTCGGTCGCAAGCAGCACCGCGATCTCGAGCTTGCGCTTGTCGCCGTGCGAGATGTCGCCAGCCAGGGCGTCGGCGTGATGCCCGAGCCCGACTGCCTCGAGCTTCTCGAGGGCTGTCCGTGTGGCGGCATCCGTCCTGCGCGGGAACCGCACCAGCGACGCTGAGCCGCCGAGCGAGGCCTGGGCGGCAAGGCGCACGTTCTCGAGCACGCTCAGCCGCGGGAACAGGCTCGATGTCTGGAAGGTGCGCCCCAGTCCCGCCCGCGCTCGCGCCGGCACAGACATCGAGGTGATGTCATGACCGTCCATCCGGATGTGGCCGGCGGTCGGGGCCACGAGCCCCGAGACCACGTTGAACAGTGTGGTCTTGCCGGCGCCGTTCGGCCCGATGACGCCCACGAGCGAGCCCGCGGGAACATCGAGGTCGACGCCTTCCAGGATGGCGGCTCCGCCGATCGCAAGGCCCACGCCGTCGATCTCGAGCGCGGATCCACGCCGCGCGGGCGGGACAGGGGTGCTCATCGTGTCGCGGCTCCCGGCGTCACCTGGCCTCGGCCGGGGCGACCGACTCGGCGTCCGAGGTGTCGACGAGCACGGGCGTGAACGAGCCGCCGTCAGCGACGAGCCTGGCCTGGTACATCTCCTGCAACAGGGCGTGGTCGCTCGCGCGAACCGTCGTGGTGCCCTTCGGCCCGTCGAACTCGAAGCCTTCGAGCGCCTTCACCATGGCGTCGACGTCCCCTTTGCCCTCTTCGATCGCGTGCACGATCATGATCGCCGCGTTGAATCCGTCGGGACTGAACAGGTCGGCGGCGCCGCCGGCGCTCTCGATCGCGTCGATCATCGCCTTCTCGACCTGGCCGCCGTTCGCTCCGGGGAAGTAGTGGTTGAGGAAGCTGATCTTCTCGGTCGCCTCACCGTAGGCGCCGAACGTGGCCGAGTCGCCGAGGCCGGTGACCACCGGGATCGCGTCGAGCACGCCCTGCTGGCTCATCGCCTGCCACATGGCTCCGGAGGTGGCCCCGGCCCACGCGACGAAGACGAGGTCGGGTCCGGCTGCCAGCACCTGCTGCGCGAAGGGCGTGAACTCGGTCACGTCCTCGGCGACGAGCACTGGAGTGACCGTTGCGCCCTGCCCGCCGAGGATGGCCTCGACGGCGGCGACGTTGCCCTGGCCGAAGGCGTTGTCCTGAGCGAAGACTGCGATGTTCTTGCCCGAGACGTCGTCGAGGAACGTTCCGGCGGTCGCGACGTCCTGGGCGCTTTGGCGGCCCGAGCGGAAGGTGTAGGCGTTGGCGCCCGTGATCGCGTCCGCGGCGGCGGGACCGGCGACGTAGAGGATCTTGTTCTGAGCGGCCTGCTCGGCCAGGGCCAGCGCGATGCCGGACGAGGCGGTGCCCGCGATGATGTTCACCCCCGAGCCGATGAGTTCCTTGGCAGCGGTGACGGCCTTGTCGGGGTCGCCTGCGTCGTCGCGGTACTCGACTGCGATCTTGATGCCCGCGACCTCGTTCGTGCCATCGGTGGCGTAGTCGAGCCCGGCTTTGAAGGCGTCGAGGTACTGCTTGCCGTAGCCGGCCAGGGGGCCGGTCTCGCTGGTGAGGATGCCGACAGTGACCTCGGACTGGCCTGCCGCGTCGTCGCCCGAACCGCCGCCGGGGGCGGCCTGCGGCGCGCACGCCGCCAGAGCGAGGGCGACCGCGGTGACCGCGGTGCCCAGGACCAACTTCTTCGTTACCCGCATGTGCGTGCCTTTCACCGTTGAAGGGGACCGTGCGCCCGAATCCGCGTGCCGTCGGGACCGACGCCACGCGCGTACATGAAACGTGATTCAGGTAATGGCAATCTAGACACGACGACGCGCGAGGTCAAGTCGGCCAGCGGCGCCGGCAGCGATTGGGCGATGTGTATACCACTGGTATATATCTACGCTAAGCTTTCGAGGTGAACAGACGACAAGACCTCGAGACCATCGTGATCTCGGTGCACACCCTGGTGCGCATGGCGGCGACCGAGACCGGCAGCCGCACTCCGCAGGCACAGTGGCGCACCCTGTCCCTCCTGAACGAGACCGGCCCGCTGCGTCTGGGCGAGCTCGCGACCTTGAGCCGTGTCACCCAGCCGGGCATGACGCGCCTCGTCGGGCAGATGGCCCAGGCCGGGCTCATCGACCGCTCCACCGATCCCGACGACTCGCGCGCGGTGGTCCTGGCGGTGACGGATGCCGGGCGTGCCGAGCTCGCCCAGTGGCGCAACGAGCTCACGCGCACGCTCGCGCCGTGGTTCGACGACCTCGACGAGACCGAGTGGCAGGCGCTGCACACGGCGGCGGCGATCCTCGACCGCAAGACGCGCGTGACGGAGGCGGCCCTGTGAGCGGCACTCCCCAGGGCAGCGTGTGGCGCCAGCCGGCGCAGGTATGGGCGGTCGCGTTCGCGAGCGTCGTCGCCTTCATGGGCATCGGGCTGGTGGACCCGATCCTTCCCGCGATCGCAGAATCACTCGAGGCGAGCCCCGCGCAGACCGAACTGCTGTTCACCAGCTACCTCGTGGTCACCGGACTGGCGATGCTCGTGACGAGCTGGATCTCGAGCCGAATCGGCGCGAAGGCCACCCTGCTCATCGGTCTGGCGCTGATCGTGGCCTTCGCGCTGCTGTGCGCAGTCAGCGGCAGCGTCGACGCCGTCATCGGCTTCCGTGCGGGCTGGGGGCTGGGAAACGCCCTCTTCATCTCGACGGCCCTCGCCACGATCGTGGGTGCCGCGACCGGCGGCAGCGGTGCGGCGATCGTCCTGTACGAGGCCGCGCTCGGCCTCGGCATCGCCATCGGCCCGCTCCTTGGGGGCCTGCTCGGCACGTGGAGCTGGCGCGGTCCGTTCCTCGGCGTCGTGGTGCTGATGACCATCGCGTTCGTTGCGGTGCTCGCGTTCCTGCGAGGGCCTCTCGACAAGCGCGCACCGGTGCCGTTCTCAGCGCCGTTCAAAGCGTTGCGCGCTCCGGCGCTCGCGATCCTCGCGGTCACGGCACTGTTCTACAACATCGGCTTCTTCGTGCTGCTGGCCTTCTCGCCGTTCCCGCTCGGCTTCACCGCGATGGGCATCGGCCTGACGTTCTTCGGCTGGGGCGTGGCCCTCGCGATCACGAGCGTATGGGTCGCGCCGCTGCTGCTGCGTCGCATCGCCCGCACGACGGCGATGCTGGTGGTGCTGCCACTCCTGGCGCTCGACCTCATCGCGGCGGCCGTATTCGTGTCGAACTCCGCAGCCCTCGTCATCTGCATCATCGTCGGCGGCCTGCTGCTGGGCGTCATGAACACCGTGCTCACGGAGTCGGTCATGGAGGCCACGGACCTGCCGCGCGCGGTCGCATCGTCGTCGTACTCCGCTGTGCGCTTCCTCGGCGGGGCGGCTGCCCCGCCGATCGCGGCGCTGCTGTGGCACGCTTATGGCGCCTGGGTGCCGTACGTGTTCGCCGCACTGGCGATGGCGATGGCCACGGTGACGCTGCTGATCGGGCGCCGCGCGCTCGCGCGCATCGATCAGGGCGAAGCGGATGCCGCCGAAGAGGCCATCGCCGTACTGGCGGGCGACGCGGCCTGACACCCAGCCAGCGCTGCCGTCGCTTGCGCCGCCACAGACACGCCGGCCGGCCTCTCGGCCCCCTGCCACGGCCGGCCCACGGGTCGCCCTCTTTGTCACTGGTGCGCCTCCCTGTCGAGCTCGGCGGCCCGTGCCAGGCTCGGAAGTCTGCTCCTCGCGCCGCGTGCGAGCGCTTCGCCCGCCCGCTAGATGAGTGAGTCCGTTTGCCCTGATCGTCGTTGATGCGGCGTGGACGCTGTTAATGGCTGGCGGAGGGTGTTAACCCCGGTGTGTGAAAACTGAACTCAACACCCTCCTGATCACACTGT
>NZ_JBFECU010000012.1:0-109667 GCF_041379855.1 Microbacterium sp. BWT-B31 | reverse complement strand
GCGTCGCCGCCAGACTCCTCGCCCTCGCCGCCGGCATCTGGCACAACTGGGTCACCGGCGCCCCCGCCAAACGCTCCCTCATCGCCTACGACCACTGAAGACGATCGGACTCACTCATCTAGGAGGCTTCCGACCCGGCGCGGGTTCAGAAGATGTGTGCTCAGAGCTCAGCGCCTGACACAGCGACATCGGAGTTGTCGTCTCGCTGCGCTCACTCAACCACCGACGCGAAGGGAGCAACCTGCGACCCCCGCCCCTACTCGACGAGCGACCCGAGTTCCTCGCTCACCGAAGCGGCGGCGAAGCGGTCGGTCGCAGCGCGGAGCGCAGCGGCGATGCCCGGCTCGGATGCGAGGTGCGCGGCATCCGGAACCATCGTGAAATCGGCCTCCGGCCACGCGCGATGCAGGTCCCACGCGGTCATCGGGGGCGCGCAGATGTCGTAGCGCCCCTGCACGATCGCTGCCGGAAGGTGGCGGATCGAATCGACGCGGGCGATGAGCTGCCCCTCTTCGAGCCACGCCCCGTTGAGGAAGTAGTGGTTCTGCAGCCGCGCAGAGGCGACGGCGCGCGAAGGCTTCAGCAGCTTCTCGACGGCCTCGGGCTGCGGCAGCAGCGTCGCGAGGGACGCCGTCCACCGGGTCCATGCGACAGCTGCGGGAACGTGCACGGCCGGGTCGGGGTCCGTCAGGCACCGGTGGTACGCCTCGAGCAGGCGCGCGCGCTCGAGCACCGGGATCGGCGCGATGAACTCCTCCCACAGGTCGGGGTAGATCGCTGCGGCACCGCCCTCGTACATCCACTCGATCTCGTGCCGGCGCAGGGTGAAGATGCTCCACAGCACCAGTTCGCTCACCAGCTGCGGGTGGGCTTCGGCGTACGCGAGGGCGAGTGTGGAGCCCCACGAGCCGCCGAACAGCTGCCACTGCTCGATCGCGAGGTTGCGCCGCAGCAGTTCGAGGTCGGCGACCAGGTGCCACGTGGTGTTGTGACGCAGATCCGCCTCGGGTTCGTGCGCGGGAGGGGTGCTGCGGCCCGCGCCGCGCTGGTCGAGCTGCACGATGCGGTACACGTCCGGGTCGAAGAAGCGGCGGTACGACCCGCGCGACCCCGATCCCGGACCGCCGTGCAGCACGACGACGGGCTTTCCGTCAGGCGAGCCGCTCTGCTCCCAGTGCACGCGCTGACCGTCGCCGACGATCAGTTCGCCCGTCTCGTAAGGCTTGATCGGCGGGTACAGGATCCCGTCGAGATGCGTCATCATAGGCTGCCCCCCGGCACCGCGAACGTATCACAGACCCTCACACCTCCCTGGTATCCCGCGGCGAACCAGCGCTGACGCTGCTCGCTGGAGCCGTGCGTCCAGCTCTCGGGATTCACGAAGCCGCCCGACTCCCGCTGGATGTGATCGTCGCCGACGGATGCCGCGGCGCCCAGGGCATCCTGCAGCTGCTGCGGTGTCGGCTCCTGCATGAACGGCACGCCGTTCTGGTCGACCTGCGCGGTCATGTCGGCGATCCAGGCCCCTGCGAAGCAGTCCGCCTGCAGTTCGGTGCGCACCCCGTTGCTGCCTGCCCCGGTGCCGTTGTTCGGGTTCCTGGTCATGGTCCCGGTGATGTTCTGGATGTGGTGCCCGTACTCGTGCGCGAGCACGTACAGCTGCGCGAGGGGGCCCGCCGTCGCGCCGAACTGCTCGCGCAGCAGCGCGAAGAAGGTGGGGTCGACGTACACGCTCTCCTCGGGCGGGCAGTAGAACGGCCCGGTCTGGTTCGACGCCGTGCCGCACTGGGTCGGCGTCGAACCGTCGACGATGATCAGCTGCGGTGCGCGGTAGTCGTCCACGACGCTTCCCCAGTACTGGTCCAGATTGAGGGATGCCGCGGCCAGCCGGCAGTCGTCACGTGCGTTCGCATCCGCCCCGGTCTCGCACTGTGCGATCTCGGTCTGGCCGCCGCCGCTGCCACCGGCGATCGGCGCGCCTCCCCCGCCGAGAAGGCTCGTGAAGTCGCCGCCGGTGAACAGGCTCAGCAGCAGCACGGCGATCGCGCCGATGCCGCCGATACCGCCGACCGCGATCCCCGCCCCGGCGCCGCGCCGACGCGCCCGGTTTGCGCCGACGCTGGCGTTGTCGTTGAAGGTCATGCCGTCACGGTACCGGGCATAGGCTCTGCACATGCAGCCCTTGACTGTGCACCGCCGCGCCGCCCACCCGGAGGCCGCACGGTGAACGAGGAGTCGCTGATCTTCGCGATCATCGCGATCGTGGTCATCGCGGTCGCCACCGCGATCGCGCCGAAGCTGAAGATCGCCGGACCGCTGATCCTCGTCATCGTGGGGCTCGGGGTGAGCCTGCTCCCCTTCGTCCCGGCCATCACGGTCAATCCCGACCTGATCCTCGTGGGGGTGCTGCCGCCGCTGCTGTACTCGGCGGCGGTGTCGCTGCCCGCGATCGAGTTCCGGCGCGACTTCTGGCCGATCGCCGGGCTGGCGGTGATCCTCGTGGCGGTGAGCGCCATCGTGCTGGCGCTCTTCTTCCGCGCGATGATCCCGGGTCTGGACTTTCTTCTGGCACTCGGGCTCGGAGCGATCCTCAGCCCGACCGACGCCGTGGCCACGTCGATCGCCAAGCGCATGGGCCTCGGACGACGCGTCATCACGATGCTCGAAGGCGAGAGCCTGCTCAACGACGCGACCTCGCTCGTGCTGCTGCGCACGGCTGTCGCGGCATCGGTCGTCGGAACCGCCACGGCGATGCAGGAAGAGGCCGCGGTCGCCCGACCGGGGTTCTTCGGCGCGTTCGTGTGGGGCGTCTTGGTGGCGCTCATCGTCGGCGGGATCATCGGCTGGGTCAACCTGCGCGTGCGCGCGCTCATCTCGAACCCGGCCGCCAACACCGCGATCGGACTGGTCGTGCCGTTCGCCGCGTTCCTGCCCACCGAGCAGCTCGGCGGCTCGGGGCTCGTGGCGGCGGTCGTGGCCGGCATCGTCACGGGGCAGGGCGCCGCGCGGCGCTTCACACCAGAGCAGCGCCTCTCAGACGAGCTGAACTGGCGCATGGTCGAGGTCGTGCTCGAGGGCGCGGTGTTCCTGCTGATGGGGCTCGAGCTCAAAGAGATCGTGCGGGCGAACGGCGAGAGCGAGTCCGGCATCTGGCACGGCGTGTGGCTTGCGGCCGCCGCGCTCGGGATCCTCCTGGCGGTGCGCGCCGGGTACGTCGCGATACTCGTGTGGGGGCAGGCGCTGCGCGCCCGGCGGGATCCGCGTCGCGCCCGCAGGCTCGACGCGTTCTCGCAGACGCTGGACGTCGTCGCCGCCGCACCGCCGACACCGCCGCCGGGTGACAAGGCGCGCGACCCGGCGCACCTGCAGCGGCGCGTGGGCGCGATGCGCAGGCGCCTCATGAGCTCGCGAGCAACCCTCGCCTACTATCGCGACTCACCGATCGGCTGGAAGGAGGGGGCGGTCATCGTGTGGGCGGGCATGCGCGGCGTCGTGACCCTCGCCGCAGCCCAGACCCTCCCGGCCGAGAGTCCTGAGCGACCGCTGCTGGTGTTCGTCGCGTTCCTCGTCGCCGTCGGCAGCCTGATCCTGCAGGGTTTCACGCTGGGGCCGCTGGTGCGGGTGCTGCGCATCGAGCCGGCCGACGAATCCCTCGACCGCAACCAGCAGGCCCGCCTGGACCTCGAACTGCGCCAGGCCGCCGCCGCGACCCTCACCGCGACCGCGCTGCGGCGCGACGACGGCACGCCGTTCCCGGCCGACCTGGTCGAAAAGGCGTCCTCCCTGCTCGTCCGGCCGCCGGACGAGCAGAACCAGGCGTTCGTGAACGACCTCCTCGGAGTGCGCATCGCGATGATCGAGGCGATGCGCGCGCGACTGGTCGAGCTGTCGTCGGGGGGCCAGTACAGCTCCGCCAATCTGCGGCACGCTCTGGCGCAGCTGGACGCCGACCAGCTGAGCCTGCAGATCCGCCTCGACGAGGCTTGAGCAATCCGGCGCGGAGCCCGCCCGAGACGGGGCACAATGGGAGGAAATGAAGGGCAGGACATGAGCGACACGGGCACCACGAATCCGGCGGCGATGCGACCGCCCGGCGAGCCCGCGCCAGAGACGAGCCCGCTCGACCTGCCGCACCCGGCCGCCGAGTGCCCCAAGTGCTTCACCGAACTGCAGCGCGACCGCGACTGGTGGCTGGCACGGCCCGACGGCGCACACCTGGTCGGACTCGTCATCGCCCGCGAGGGGATGCCGTCAGTCGTCGAGCAGCGCGACCTGCTGACGCACTTCGGGGTGCCGATCGAGGGGTTCCGGCATCCGGCGCCCGAGTCCCTCGAGACGTGGGAGGAGCGCCTGACGCGCCTGTTCGGGCGACTCGACCGCGGCGACGTGCTCGTGGTGGCCAACGTGCACGCGCTCGGTCGCGACATCGACGAAGAGACCCGCACCGTCGCCGAACTGCGCCGCCGCGGCGTGCTCATCAAGGTCGTGGCGCACGGCGCGCGGCACCTGCACGACTCCGGCCGCTGAGCCGGTCGGGCCCCGCGCCCGGCTTCAGCCGAGCCGGACGCTCGAGACGATGCCGCGGATCTGCGGCAGCGACGTCTCGTAGTCGGCGGGCGTGGCCGTGCCGGTGAGGCGCAGCACGTCGACGACGTCGCCGTGGTCGACGACGCTCACCGCGACCACCTGGGCGACCGTGCCGGCGGCGTCGGTCGAGTAGGCGAACTCGGTGACCCACCACTCGGCGCCGCCGAAGTCGACGCGCGCGCTGTCAACCGGGGCGACCTCGGGAAGCGACTCGATGTGCTGGGCGACCGCGGCCGCGGCGGCCTCAAGGGTGTGACCGGCGCCCACGCGCGTGATGCCGAGCACCACGTTCGGCGAGAACGCGCTGCCGCGGTCGTCGATCGCCGCGAGGAAGGTGCCGGGCACCGCACGCGGCTTCCAGCCTTCGGGAAGATCGATCGTGACGGCCGGCAGCGCCGGGAACGCGTCGCTGGGGAAGGATGCCTCGGGCATGTCGTCCTCTCAGGGTGTGGGTGCCGGCTGTCAGCCGAACAGGTTCATGATGTCGTGCGCCATCTCGGACGGACTGAAGCTGATGGAGGGCTTGATCGTGAACCCGACTCCGAGCGCAGCACCCAGCTCGAACTCCAGCTCCACATTGTCGAACGAGAACTGGGCGTTCGCCCCGGCGTCGATGCCGATACCGGCGCGCACACCGACCTCGAGGTCGCCGCCGACGCCGAGCACCTCGGCCTCGACTCCGGCCTTGGCCTCAGCCCCCGCGAACGCCCCCGCGCTCGCCCCGAGCTGCAGCCCGTTCTCACCGATCGACGCACCGCCGCCGATGTCGGCACGGGCTCCGGCCATCGCCTCGCCGCTGACCCCGGCCGACCCGTAGCCGGCGTCGAAGCCGGCCGAGCCCTCGGCCCACGCGCCCGCGATGGCCGAGGCCTCGCCGGAGGCCTCAAGCCCGGTCTTGTTCTTGGTGATGTCGGCGCCCCAGTGCTTGGGGTCGCCCTTGCCGTCACCGATGAGGCCGTTCTCGTGGATCGGCCCGCGCTTGACGTCGTCCTCAGTGCCGAAGCTGTACGACCCGCCGGCGTGGGCCTTCACGCCCGCCCCCACCTCGCCCTCGGCCTTGCCGTCGGCGCCGAAGAAGTCGCCCTCGGTCTCGCCCTTGGCGTAACCGCCGAGACGCCACGTGGCGCCGTCCTCGCCGACCTCGCCCTCGCCGCCCCACCCGGTGCCGTGCCACGGCCGGTTGTCGGCCGTGCCGTACCCCTGCGTGATCTTCGGGATCTCACCGGGACCGTACGAGCCCCCCGGGCCCCCGTTGGAGCCTGCTCCACCCTGATGCGCGCCGCCGGATCCGCCGGCGCCCCCCGGGCCGCCGTCCGACATGCTCGTGGCCTCCTGGTCGTCGGCGTTCGCGCGCAGCGACTTCGCGGCCTCGCGCAGCCGCGTGGAGGCGTCGGCGATGCGCCGCGAGTAGTCCGTGTCCCAGTGCGAGCGGAACTGCGTGGCATCCGCCCCCTTCCACGGCGCTCGCGAGAGCTCGCCGCCCAGCAGCGACCCGATCGACTCGAGTGCGCTCGCAGCGCGTTCGAACTCAGCCGCCGTGCCGCGCAACTGCGCGATGTCGGCACCGTACAGGCCCATGTCACCCCATTCTCGACGAGTGGATCAGAGGCTCTGACGAAACATCGGGGAGCGACCGTACCGGCCGCCCCCCGACGCTTCGCGCGTCAGAGCGAGCTCGAGGTGGACTCCTGCGCGCTGGCGTTCTTCGAAGCCTTCTGCGCGGCGTCGTGCAGAGCGTTGATGACGTTCTTCAGCGACGCGGTGTGCTGACCCGACCACTCGTTGCGGAAGCGCTCGGCGTCGGGGCCGTTCCACTGCGTCGAGCTGAGCTTCGAGCTCAGCTGCGTGAGGATCTGCTGGATCTCGCCAGCCTTCTGGTTGAGCTGCGACGAGAGCTCGCGGACCTGCTGAACGTCAAGACCCCAAACGGCCATGGTTTTCTCCTTCGTGCGATGTGAACTGGTTGTGTTTTCCCGACCCGGCCCGGTGTGCCGGGGAGTCCTTCCGAGAGGCTTCCCTCCCGTTGTCTACGACGCTAACGCGACGCGGGACGGACGGTCGATGGGGAGATATCCCCAGCGGTCGCGCGGAGTCACACAGGTGCCTCCGCGACGGCCACCTGGAGGCGCCGGGCGCGCCCCTGGTGGATGACGAATCCCCGGCCCGGGGGGAAGTCCGCGCGACGCACCCGGCCGAGCGACGTGCCGAACAGCCCCTCGCCGTCGACGTCGCTGGGCGCCAGTGCGAGGCCGCGGCGGGCCGCCTTGAACGGCTGCGCGAGGGTCCACGCCTGCCCCCAGGTCGAGGACTCCGCCTCGCCGACGACGAACGCCTCCGCCCGCACCGCGACGCGGATCAGGCGATCGAGCGAGGACTCGGCCTCGGTGCCGGTGAAGTCGGTGACATGCTCGATGAGAATCACCGGCGCCACGAGCAGTCCCGCCTCGATCGAATCGGCGACCCGCTCGGCGAGCTGGGCGACCGACTCCGGGTCGTGAGCCGCGTAGCGCGCCTCGGTCGACAGGCGCGGCGACAGGCGCCGCGGCGACAGATGCACGATGGCGCGTCGGGTCTCGGCCCTGCGGATGGCCGCGGCGATGGTCGCGAGCGCCGTCGTGCGGCCGCTGCCGGGAGGGCCCGAGAGCAGGAACGCGCCCGTGGCCTCGATCCCGGCCGGGTCGAGGTTCTCGTCGCCGAGTCCGATGACGATCTCGCCGGATGCCGCCACCGCCGCAAGCGCGGACAGCTCGACGTGCGCGGGCAGGCGCCCGACCGGCGGCGCCTCGGGCACCCCCTGCCGGCGCATCGCCTCGGCGAGCCGCTCGAGCTCGCGCGACTGCACGGCCATGTTCGAGCTGCCGCCGAGCACGGCGAACTGGATCTCGTCGCCGTCCACCATGCCGCGGCCAGGCGGAGAGGCAGGGCTCAGCACGTCCTTCGGCACGCCCAGCAGCAGATAGTCCTCTTCGGTCGCCAGACGCAGCACGAAGCGCTTCTGCACCGTGGAGGCGATCGAGGTGGGCAGGGCGCTGGGCCGGTCTCCGGTCATCACGAAGTGCACGCCCACCTGGCGGCCGTCGACCGCGAGCTGCGAGAAGAGGGTGAACCAGCCGCTGGTGCCGCTTGCGAACTCGTACTGCTCGCGGAAGGCTCCGAGCCCGTCGATGAGCACGATGATGCGCGCCTCGTCGGGACGGTTCGCGAGCCGGCGGTACTCGGCGATCGTGCCGGCCCGCACCTCGCCGTAGCGCACCGAGCGCTCGTCGACGATGTCGCGCAGCATCCGCAGCAGTCGTGTCACGCGCTCTTCGTCGTCACCGGCGATGATCGCGCCGACGTGCGGCAGGTCTTCGAGCATGCGCAGGCCGCTGGCGCCGAAGTCCAGGCCGTAGACCTGCACCGGCCCGCCGCGCGGGGTGATCGCCGCCGACACCGCGATCCCGCGCAGCGTCGTGCTCTTGCCCGAGCCGCCGGTGCCGAAGATCGCGACGTTGCCGTCGCGGTCGGGCTCGTAGAACGCGGTGGGCTGGGACTGCGTGCTCGGGTCGTCGAGCACGCCCACCAGCAGCCGCTCGTCGGTGCGCGGGCTCGGCAGTCGCGCGAGGTCGTACGCCGCGGCGAGCTCGTCCAGCCACGGCCGGCGCGGGGCCGGGATCTGAAGGCCGGATGCCGCGGTGCGCACCGACCGCACGATGCGGGCGATGTCGCTCGGGCCGGGGTCTGCGACCTTCGCCACCGCGGGGGCGGGGACCTCCCACGTGGCGCCCGCCCCGAAGTCCAGCTCCTGGATGTCGATCTGCGGACGCGGCTTCTCGCCCGTGGTCCAGCCGCCGACGTAGCCGGTCTGGAACGACACGATGCGTCCGGGACCGGTCTTGGCGGCGCCGCGCCCGGGGATCGACGGGTCGAAGTGGGCCGCCATCGGTGTTCCGAGAATGTCGGACGAGTCCTCGGCGTCGGCCATGCGCAGCGCGACGCGCAGGTTCGTGTTGGCGCGCAGGTTGTCTTTGATGACGCCGGCCGGGCGCTGCGTGGCGAGGATCAGGTGCAGTCCCAGCGAGCGGCCGCGCTGGGCGACATCCACGACGCCGTCGACGAACTCGGGCACCTCGCTCACGAGGGCCGCGAACTCGTCGACGACGATGATGAGGCTCGGCGGCGTCTCGGGGTCGCCGGTGCGCTCGAGCGACACGAGGTCCTTGGCCTTCTTGCGGTTGAGCAGGTGCTCGCGGTAGCGCAGCTCTGCGCGCAGCGACGTCAGCGCACGGCGCACGAGGTGCGGCGACAGGTCGGTGACCAGGCCCACGGTGTGCGGCAGGTCGACGCAGTCCGCGAAGGCCGAACCGCCCTTGTAGTCCACGAACAGGAACGTCACGCGGTCGGGACTGTGCGCCGCCGCCATGCCGAGCACCCACGACTGCAGGAACTCGCTCTTGCCCGCGCCCGTCGTGCCGCCCACCAGCGCGTGCGGCCCCTGCGAGCGCAGGTCGAGCTGGAACGCCCCGGCGCCGGCGTACCCGACGAGCGCGCGGAGGTTGCCCTCCTTCGCGCGGCGCTGCGGCGCGCGGCCGTCGCGCGGCGTGATGGAGTCGTTCTCACGCCAGCGGTCCACGATCGCGCCCGGGTCGCCCCCGATGTCGCTGCCGACCAGGTCGAGGTACGACACCGAGCGCGGAAGGTCCGACTCATCGTCGACGGGGGTGCCGGCATCCACCGTCGGCGACAGCACGCGCGCCCATGCGGTCGCCGAGTCCTCGTCGAGCAGCTCGACCCGCACCGGCGTCGACGACAGGCCGCGGCGCACGATGCCGGCGGCCGTGCCCGAGGCTTCGGCCGCGACCGTCAGGAACGTGCGGCACGCGGCCGGGAGCGCCCCGGAATGCGCGGCCACCCACACCAGGTGCACGCCGACGCCGGGGCCGCGCTCGGCCAGGCGTGTGAGGCGGGCGCGGTCGACGGTCGCGTCGTCCTCGACCAGCACGACCACCGCGGGGGTCTGCGGCGGCGTGCTCTCGCGCGCCTTGCCGGTCTCGATGGGGCCGCGCAGGTCGCTCGAGAGCGATCCGGGCGAACTCGACGCGATGCGCGCCTCGACCAGGCCCTCCACGCGCGACAGCAGCGCCGCGCCGGTTCCGGGGCCCGCCGCCAGATGCGCCCCCTCGAGAGGCGTGTGGGGGGAGCTGGTGTGCGGCAGCCACTCCAGCCACGACCACGCCGGACGGGTCGCCGGAGACGTGAACGCCGCCACGACGAGCTCGGCGGGCGAGTGCGTCGCGACCAGCTGCATCACGAAGGCGCGGGCCGCGGCATCGGCCTGCCCCCTCGCACCCGCGATGCCGACGTTGCCCGCCTCGCGCAGATCCGCGACGACCGGCACGTCGTCGATGCCCGCGAAGCGCTCGCGCAGCGCGATGAGGCGGTCGGCGAACTCGGGCAGGGTTTCGTCGAGCCCCGTGACGTCGATGCGGGCGCGGGAGGGCAGGCGCCCGGTGCCGAGCCGGGCCGTCAAGAAGAACGGATGCTCCGGCCGGTGCGTCCACGTCAGGTCGCCCCACGACGACAGCGACGACAGCGCGTCGGCCAGCGCCGGCACCTCGGCGGTGCGCACCGCCCGCTCCTCGACCTGCTCGGCGGCCATGAGCTTGTCGAAGTGCTCCATGCCCGCGTCGAACTGCTGGACGGCCTGCTTGTGCTCGCGCCGCGCCGTGAGGCGGTTGTCGATCCACGCCGCGATCATGATGAGCGGGCTCAGGGCGACGAACACGACCGCCAGGATCTGCTGCGTGAACGCGAACAGGATCGCGCCCATGATGAGGGGCGCGATCAGCGCGATCAGCGGAAGCCGATGCGGAGCCTCGGGCTTGGGCGGCTTGGGCGCCTTGAACTCGGGCTTCTCGTACCGCGGCACGACGCGCGGCGAGCGCACGACCTCCACGACCGGCGACGCGACGTGCGCGACGCCGGGGCGGCTGAGCGGGATCACCGAGATCTCGGTGGAGCCGAGAGTCACGGCATCCGCCGGCGACAGCGCCGTGCGCGCGATCTGCTCGCCGCCCATGACAAGCCCGTTGGCCGAGTTGAGGTCGATGATCTCGACGCCGGCGTCGACGTTGATGCGCGCGTGGCGCTTCGAGATCAGCGGGTCGTCGATGACGATGTCGGCGCCCGGATCGCGGCCCACGATGCTCGAGCCAGAGCGCAGCGGGCGCTCGGTGCCCGCGCGCGGGCCGGAGAGGATGCGCAGCACGGCGGCCGGCGCCTCGTCGCCCGCGAGCGCGGGAGCGGGCGTGACCTGCACCGTCGAACCCGAGCGGATGCCGGACTCGGCCACCGCGCGATCGGGATCGACCAGGCGCCCGCCACCGGACTCGGCGACGGTCAGCGTCACCGCTCCGGGGTCGCCGCCGCCGCCCGGATCGGCGAGCACCAGGGTGCGGGCGAGGTCGCCCACCGTCGAGGTGCCGTCAGCGGTCACCTCGAGGTCGACGGGCGCGCCGGGCCTGTGCAACGTGAACTTGAGCTTCACGCGTCGTCATCTCCCTGGGAATCGTGCTCCTCGTCGAGGAGGGGAAGGTCTTCGCGCGTGACCAGTCGCGCCGAGATCGCGTGCTCGACGAGCCGCACACGGCGGTTCGTCGCGAACGAGCGCACGCCGCCGCGCATGCCCGGCACGCCGATGCGGTCGAGCTTGTCGCACACGTTGTCGAGCTTGCGGTTGAAGCGGGTGAGGGTCCAGCCCAGGCGCTGGGCTGCCTGCGCCGACGTCGGCAGCTCGCTCATTCCGGTGCCCTCGCGCCGCAGCACCGGCTCGGCGAGGGCGAGGATCATGAGCCGCTGGCTGGGCGTCAGCGGCACGGCGCCGATGGTCGACAGCCCGTCGGACTCGTCGGCGGGCTGCGTCTCGCGAAACATCGGCTCGGCGGCGTGGATCGTGAGCTCGTACGTGGTCGGACCGGCGCTGAAGATGACGGTGGTGGCCGCGAACACGAGCGGCAGGCGGGCGCCCGGCGCGAGCCACGCCTGCACGCGGCTTGCCGAATCGGTGACGGTCGCCGACAGCCGGCTGCCGACGTTCGAGAGGATCCACAGCCCGCCGAGGTGCTCGATCGTGAGGAAGTTGCGGTGCAGGAACAGGTTGTCGTCGATCGAGAGGTCGCCCTCGCGGCCCACGGTGAACGGCCGCTGCGGGTCGACCTGGAACAGCTCCCCCGCGAAGTCGACGGTGAGCTCGTCGGTTTCGGCGCCCGTCACGGCGTGCACCCCTGCACTGCGTCGGAGTACGTGCCGTTCGCGCGCACCGTCATCACCTTCACGCAGGTGCGCCCGGACGGATCGGCGGCCACGACCGCCGTCGGCTCGGTGACCGGCTGGTAGTCGATCTCGGCGGCATCGAGAGTGACCACGCCGATCTGGTAGCGGTCGCCGTCTTGCGGGTCGGGGTTCGTCCAGGTGAACACGACGCCGTCGGCGCCCGGCGCCCCGGCGAGGTCGATGGGCGGGGCCACTGTCGTCGAGATCGGGTCCTTCGGGTCGCTGGTCGCGTCAGGGGTCGCCGCGGGGTCGGGCGCGCCGCCGAGAAGCCCCGGCAGTGACACAGCGACGACGATGACCACCAGCACGGCGACAACGCCCGCCACGATTCCGACCACGAGCGGCGTGCGCGACTTCGCGCGGGGGGCCGCGGCGGCGGAGTCGAAGTCGGCCGAGGCGCGCACGATGGTCTCATCGAGGGTCCCCGCGCCCGCTCCGAACGCCGCTGACGCGGCGCCCGGGGCCTCTGGGCGCGTGGCCCCCGCCGCGGGCGCGAACGCCGATCCGGGGCGCACCGTGTCGTCGACGAACGCGGCGGGCGAGGCATCCCTTCGCACCGTGTCTGCCGGCTCGTACGCGTCGACGCGCGGCGGCATGACCACCGGCTGCGCACGGAAGCCGGGAGTCGCCGACGGCTGGGTCGGGCCGGCCGCGGGCCTGGTCTCGGGTGCGATGCTGACCACGCCGCGCACGCGGGTGAGGCCGTCGTCCTCGTCTTCCGGCACGTCGTCGATCGCGGCGTCATCGAGGATGTCGATCGGCGTCACCGAGAGCGACAGCTCGATCTGCACCTTCTGCAGCGCGCGGGCGAACGCGAGCGCGCTCTCGTAGCGGTCGGCGGAGGACTTCGCCATCCCCTGCGCGAGCGTGTGCTGGAGGGATGCCGGCACGTCGGCGCGCGCGAGGGGGGGAAGGGCCTGCCGCTCGATGCGCTGGATCAGGTCGGCGGCGGTGTTGCGCTCGCCCGGCTGCTCGAACGGCGAGTGTCCGGCCAGGAGCGTGTACACCGTCGCGCCGAGCGCCCACACGTCGGAGCGCGGGTCGCTGCGCGGCACATCGGCGAACGACTCGGGCGGCGACCACGGAATCGAAAGGCCCGCCGACTCGGCCGCGGCGCTGGTCGTCGAGGCGATGCCGAAGTCGGTGAGGGCGGGCCGGTTGTACTCGGTGACCAGGATGTTCGCGGGCTTGATGTCGCGGTGCAGCACCCCGGCGCGATGGGCGGTCTCGACCGCGGCCGCGACCTGCACGCCGACCCGCAGCGCCTCGGCGACCGAGAACGGCTCGCGGCGGTAGCGGGCCTGCAGGTTGGGCCGAGGGCAGTACTCCATGACGAGGTACGGCCGCCCGTCGCGCGAGACCCCCGCCTGGTAGATCGTGACGATCGCCGGGTGCGTCGACAGCATCGCCATCACGTTCGCCTCGGCGGTGAACTCTGCCACCGACCCGCTCGACATGCGCTCGGTGAGCAGCACCTTCACCGCGACGCGGCGCTTGGGCAGCTGCTGCTCGTACAGGTACACGTCGGCGAACCCGCCCGAGCCGAGCACGTCGACGTACGTGAACCCGGGAAGGTCGGGCGGCGACATCGCCGCGCGCCGGGCGCTCACGAGGGATCCTCGACGGCCACGGTGATGCCGTCGCCGAGGTCGATCACGTCGCCGGCGACCACGATGGTGGCCTCCCCCGGGTGCAGGCGCATCGGCTCGCTCCCCGGACGGCGCAGGGTGGTGCCGTTCGTGGTGCGCAGGTCTGTGGCCAGGATCGCGCCGCCCTCGACGCGGATCTCGACGTGGCTGCGCGAGATGTCCTGCTGCGGGCTGTCGACGGCGACCAGGTGCGGCAGATCCGTGCCGGTCATGCGCGTCGCGCGCGGACGCCGGCCGATGACGACCGTCCGGTCGAGCACGAGCACCTGGCCGGTCGACATGCGCAGGCGCCCCGGCGCCGGCAGCCGCGGCGGGGCGAGCGGCGGCGGCGCCGAGTCGGCGAGGCCTCCGCGCATCGCGCGCAGCTGGGCGACCGAGATCGTCGCGCCGTCGTGGTCGCCCTCGTCGGATGCGGCGGTCCCCACACCTGCTCCAGACGCCGACGCAGCGCCCGGAGCCTCCCCGCGCGCGGCCTCGGTCGCCTCGTCGTCGGCGACCTCGCGCACGGCCGCGTCTTCGACAGACCGCACGACGGTCATTCCCCACAGGTGGTCGTAGCCGGTGGTGGCCTCCACCGCCTCGGCCGTCGGCTCGTCGCCGCGATCGGCGGGGCGGGGCGGGATGATCGTCGACGCCGTAGGAAGCAGGGTGTCGGCATCCACCGCCGAGAGCACCGCGGCGGAGCCGACGAGAGCCGGCTCGTGCGCTGCGGGTGCGGGCGGGACGGGCACGGGCGGGACGGGCGGCGGGGTCGCGGCCAGCGCCGACCACGGGCCGCGCGCGGGGAGGGCGGGCCGCTCGGGTGCAGGCTGCGCTGCGGAGTCGGCCGGGCCGGGCGCCCGCTCGGCAGGTGCGATGGGCTCTGCGGGCGCTGCGGGCTCTGCGGTCTTGAGGAGCGGATCGACGGCGGGAGCGAGCTCGGACGACGGGTCGACGGGCTCGGCCGAATCGACCCGCGCGTCGAACGCGGGCTCAGGCTCAGGCTCAGGCTCGGGCTCGGGGTTCAGCGCGTGGAGGGAAGGGAACGCGAGCGGCGCGGGCACGAACGCCTCGGGCTCGGCCAACGGCGCGGGCGAACCGCCGTCGGTCGCAAGCGACGCCGGCGAGACAGTCCCCTCCGGCCCTCCAGACGTCGCTGTCTCGGCGCCCGGAGCCTCGGCGGGCGCGGAACCGGCACCGGCTGCCGCACCCGGAGTCCACTCCGCGCCCGACGCGAGCACGACGCCGTCGACGATCGGAAGATCGAAGGTCGAGGCTGGGTCCACCCGCCCGGAGGCTCCGGGCGCCGCGTCAGCGGCGTCTGGAGTGGGCGTGGGGACCGTCGCCGACTGCCGTAGCGCGACGCGCGTCACACCCTCGATCACACGCTCGACCCACGTCGTGACGCCGACGCCCGAGATGGACTCGGTGCCCGCGGCCGACGTCACCGTCACCGCGAGGCCGCCGCGCACGGCCAGGCGCACGGCCGAGCCGTCGGCGAGCGCGACCGCGAACGGCGGCAGCGCCGTCAGCGAAGCGCCGTAGACGTCGGTGAGCGCCTCGAACACGGCCGCGAGGCCCTGGCCGTCGCGCACGCGCTGCCAGATGAGGTCGGCCAGCGCCACGGGCACGTCGGAGGGCAGCGCGACCAGACCGCGCGCGGTGACGGCGACCGGCGCGTCTCCGGGACAGTAGTGCACAGACATCAGATGGCTCCTCTCGCGGCGGTGCGCGGAAGCGTGTCGCCCTCGACGACGTCGACCTCTGCGCCCGGCGCACTGTGCGACGGACGGGTGTCCTCGAGATCCGCGATCTTGGCTCTGGCGCCGACCCGCAGCGCGTCCACCACGATAACGGTCACGTTGTCGCGCCCGCCCCGCTCGACCGCGGCGGCCACGAGGCGGTCGGCCGCGACCTGGGGGTCGGGCTCGGTCGTCAGGATCGCGCGGATCTCGCTTGCGGCGAGCTCGCCGGGAAGCCCGTCCGAGCACACCAGCATGCGGTCGCCGACCTCGGCGGGCAGGAGCCAGTAGTCCGGCTCGGAGGCGCTTCCGGCGCCGATCGCGCGCGTGATGACGTTGCGGCGTGAGTCGGTGGCGGCCGCGGCGGCCGCCAGCTCGCCCGAATCGACGAGCTCCTGCACGACGGAGTGGTCCACGCTGATCTGCTCGAGCTCGCCGCCCGACAGACGATAGGTGCGCGAGTCTCCGAGGTTGAGGGCGAGCCAGTAGCCGGCGCCCTCCACGTCGGCGATGACGACGCCGGTGAGCGTGGTGCCGGCCCCTGCTCCGCCGCCGGCAGGCAGCGACTCGACGCGGTGGCGTGCCCGGCGGAACGTCGCGTGCACGTCGTCGATCGTCAGGCTCGGACGTCCCGCGAGCTGCGAGAACTCGGCGACGACCGCGGCGCTGGCGATCTCGCCCGAGTTGTGACCGCCCATGCCGTCGGCGACAAGGAACAGCGGACCCTCGGCGAGATGGGAGTCCTCGTTGATCGTGCGGCGGCGGCCGGGGTCGGTCGCGGCGCCGAAGGCCACAGCGACCGGGCGGGTCTGGGTGGTCACGTCGCGCTGACCGTGGCGCTGCGGTCGCCGAACTCGAGACGGTCGCCGGGCCGCAGCGCCGTCGACGTGCCGGCGACCAGCGCCGAGCGCGCGCCGTCGCGGACCAGGGTGGTGCCGTTCGTGGAGTGGCGGTCGACGACCCACAGCCCGGATGCGTCGCCACCCACCTCGAAGTGCGTCTTGGACAGCGACAGGGTCTCGTCGCGCACCGCGATGACCGTGGCATCGCCCTCGGCCGCCGGGTTGCGCCCGAACAGGGTGCGGCCGTACACCGCCGCACGCGTGCCGTCGTCCCACGTCAGCACCGCGAGAGCGGCCGATTCGCGCACGCTCGCGGGGCGACCCGCGCCGCCGGGCGCGACGGCCCGCGTCGCGTCGAGATCATCGGCGACCGCGGTCGAGGCGGCGCCGGTCGCGACACCACCGGGCGCCGGAGGCGTCGCGCGCGCGGCGGCGGCCTGCTCGGAGGTCACGCCGGGCACGACCGAGATGAGCCCGGACTGCGCAACGGCAAGCGCGCCGGTGGGTGCGGCCGGTGCGGCCGGAGCGGCGAAGCCGCCGGGCCCCGCCCCGCCGGGCGCCGGCACCGGCGGGGCGGGTCGCGTGAACTGCGGGACGGGCGGAGACGGGGATGCCGGCGGCGCAGCGACCGGGGCGGCGCCAGCGGGCGGCGGAAGGTACGGGTTGGCCACCGCAGCGGCGACCTCCGGTTCGGGGCGGGACGAGGCATCCGTCGCCTTCGCATCGATCACGACCGCCTTCGCGACCAGATCATGCCAGCCCTGGCGGCGCCCGCTCGAGTCGAACAGGGGCGAGAAGTAGCCGACGACGATCGAGCCGGCGAGCGCCCAGATGATGTTGCGCCCCAGCGCGCGCCCGAAGCCGATGCGCGCGCCGGTGCCGGCGTCGGCCAGGCGCAGTCCGAGCGCCCGCTGGCCGATCGAGCCCCTGCCGCCCTGCATCGCCGTGTAGACGAACGCCCACGCGAGCGACGCGACGCCGACGAGCAGGTACATGAATAGCAGCGCCACCGCCAAGGAGCGCTCCTCGCGGTTGGCGCCGCTGCCGATGACGACGCCCGCGCCGATGCAGACGAGCACGACCTGGATGCCCCAGGCGATGGCGATGTCGATCGCGTACGCGCCGACGCGGCGTCCGAGGGACGCCGGGACGGCGGCAGTGGCGGAAACGGTGGTCATGCATTCTCCGGGTTGTCGACGGGGGAAGAGGATGCCTCGGCCGCGGGCTTCGGCTCACGCACGGGCTTCGGAGCGCGCGGCGTCTTGGCGGGCAGCGCGAAGCGGGTGTCGGCCAGGAGCGAGCGCAGCGACAGCCGCGCGCCCAGACGGCGCCAGAACGACGACCGCGAGCTCATCGTGCCGACCATCTCGTCGACCTGACGCCAGAACTCGGCGATGTCGGCCTCGTCGGGCTCGGCCGGGCCGAACACCTCGGCGTCAGCGCGCACGGCGAGGGTCGCGACGGCAGGCTCGGCGAACGCGGTGCTCACGACCGCAGCGTCCTCGAGGCGCGTCGCCCCGGGGCGCACGGGCGTGCCGAGGTCGCTCGCGCGGTCGACGAGCTCGTCCCAGCCGCCGCTGATGCGGTCGGAGGGGCGCTCGGCGGCACGGCGACGGCGCCGGCGACCGGCCTTCAGCGCGCCGATCACCACGAACGGGGCGGCGAGCACCAGCAGGATGCCGATCGAGCCCGACGCGATGCCGACGATCAGTGCGAGGTCGGCGCCCTCGGCCCCGTCCTTGTCGTCGTCCTCGCGCTCGTCGGGGATCGTCGGGGGCAGGTCGACCGGCTCCTCCTGCGGGGGCGGCGGCTGCAGCACCTGCGGCTTCGGGTCGGCCTTGGGCTTGGTGGTCTGGTCGCTGGGGATCTGGTCCTCGGGCGGCGTCGGGTCGAACGCAACCCAGCCGAACCCGTCGAAGGCCACCTCCACCCATGCGTGGACGTTCTCGCCCGTCGCGTCGAACACCGGTGCGGGCGCGGCGTCGGGGTCGGGATAGAAGCCGAGCACGACCCGCGAGGGGATGCCGATCGAGTCGGCCAGCAGCGCCATCGCGACCGCGTACTGCTCGTCGTCGCCGACCATCTGCTTGGCGCCGAGCATCGATGCGATCCGCTCCGCTCCGTGACCGGCGCGCGAGGGCGGCTCCCCCTCGAGGCCGTGGCTGAAGAAGCCCGTCGTCGAGAGCATCGTCTGCAGTGCGCGCACCTGCTCGATAGGGGTCGTCGCCTCGGCCACGGCATCCGAGGCCATCTCGGCAATGCCTTCGGGAACGCCCTCCTGCGCCGGGATCTTCACCGGGGCGAACTCCGCGTCGGCGAGGGCGTCGTCGGTCGGCATGGTCGGCACGACGACGTGCAGGTCGTACGCGTCTCCGCTCTTGAGCCGGGAGACCACCACCCCGGTTCCGGTGGACGGGTTGTAGTAGGCCGAACGGCGCAGCGCCTCCGCGCGGTCGCCGTCGAACGTGACGTCCTCGATGGCGCCGACGCCCGGCATCCACACGCCCGACAGCTCGCCGATCTCGACGCGCACCTGCGCCGGGGTGCCCAGGGCGTCCGGCGACATCTCGCCGCGCACCGGGGTGAACGCGCTCGACGAGCCCGCCCCCATGTCGGACACGTTGTAGACCGTGCCCGAGTAGGCGTCCATCGCGGCCAGACGCACGCGCGACCCTTCGGGCATGCCCGACACGGTGAACAGGGTCTCGTCGCGCGAGTCGCGCACGAGGGAGCGGAACGACTGCAGCGGGCTCGCGTACTCGCGCACGTCGAACGGCGGGATCACCACGTCGCGCAGCACGTACCGGGGGCCGGCCGGGGCCGCGAATCCGCTGAGGACCACGCCGACGATCACGGCGACGGCGACCACGCCCGAACCGAGCACGAGGCGCCGGCCCCTGCCACCCGACGCGCCGCGCTCGCCGAGCGAGACGGCGTCGCCCTGCGGCGCCCAGGCCTGACGGATCGCGAGCCACCCGATCGCGGCGACCGCGAACACGACGCCTTCGGCCACGGGGAGGGCCGGGTCGGACGTGCCGAGGGCGATCTGCGCGGCGAGGAAGCCCGTCGCCGGCACGAGCGCCCACGCCGGCACGGGCGCGCGCAGCGCAAGGCTCACCGTGAGCACCGAGGCGACGAGCGCCAGCAGGAACGGCACGATGAGAAAGCCCTCGCCCGCCGGGACGGGCGCGACGGTCGTGAGCAGCTGCTTCCACGAGTCGACCGCGCCGACCGCCAGGAGGCGCCACGACTCGAGCGTCGGAACGACCCGGGCGATCGTCGAGTCCGACACGGCCAGCGCGGGCCCGAGGAGCAAGTACGCCAGCACGGTGAGACCGGCGAGGATCAGGATGCCCCAGCGCTGCCACGCGGCGACGGCGGCGATGGCCGCACCCACGAGCAGGCCGCCGACGGCGGCCACGAGGTATCCGGCCGTCGCGTAGGTCGGCCAGAAGCCGACGATCGGCACCGCCAGCAGCAGGGCCGAGGCGCCGAGGTCGAGGCACCAGCGGCGTGCGGAGGCCTTCGCGGCGCTCATGCGAGCACCTTCCGCAGGGCCCCAGGGAGCTGGTCGAGCGCGCCGATGGTGATCACGTCGGCATCGCCCACGCGGCGCAGCGACGCCCCGGCGCCGGCATCGGCCACGATCGCCAGCACGCGCGTGCCATACGGCTGCCGCGCGCACGCCTCGTGCAGTGCGGCGGCGCGCACCTTCGCGCCGCACACGAGCACGACGACGCTGGCTGCGGCCACGTTGGCGGCGACGGATGCCGCCAGCTCACCGATCCCGCCGTCGCGGGGGCGCGAGTGCCCCACGCCCGAGAGGGCGTCGAGCAGGCGCTTGCCGGTCGTCGCCGAGATGCTGCGGCCGGGCAGGCGCAGGTCGACGTGACGGGAGTCGCGCGCGGCGCGCAGGCCGAGTGATCCTGCGGCCGAGACCGCAAGCTCGAACTCGTCGTCGTTCGCGTAGTCGGCGGGGCTGCACGACAGGCCGAGCACGAAGTGCGAGCGGCGGGTCTGTTCGTACTGGCGCACCATGACATCGCCGGTGCGGGCGGACGAGCGCCAATGCACATGCCGCAGGTCGTCGCCCGGCTGGTACTCGCGCAGCGCGTGGAACGAGATGTCGTCGCGCGAGAGGTCGCGCACCGTCATGCCCTCGAGGTCGCGCACGAACCCGATCGAGTGGCCCTCGAAGGACACCGTGCGGGGGTGGACGAAGAGGTCGACGGGCTCGTCGCGACGGTGCACGCGTTCGAACAGGCCCAGCGGATCGCCGCGCACGACGCTCACCGGGCCGACCGAGAGCACCGCGCGGCGCGTGGTCGGGATCGCGAAGAGCTCCTCGATCGTGTCGCCTCCGGCCAGGCGGCCGATCTCGAAGACGCCCCGGCCCGCGCCGACGGGCAGGATCACGCGAGACGGCAGGATCGCCCGGTCGCCGGAGTTCGACAGCGTCAGGGCGCCGACGGCGCGCTCCCCCACCACCACATGCGTGCGGTTGAGGTCGAGCGAGACGTCGTACGCGGTGCGGCCGATGAGAAACAGCGCGCACAGCGCGAGCACCGCCGTCACCACGACCGCCGCAACCGTCAGCTCCCACCAGCCGAGCACCTGGCCCGCCCACCACAGCGCGATCGCGCCGGCGATGAGCACCCACGCGACCGGTCGAACGACCCTCACCACGCCGCTGGCGCGACGCAGAAGAGCGGCGGCCGCCGGCCCACCGGTCTCGGTCCACCACGAACGCCGCTCCCGAGCCTCGGGAGCGGTACGCGTGAGCGAACTCGATACACCGCCGATGGCGGCACTCGATCCGGCGGCCTCCGCCGTCATCAGGCGGCTGCCCGGGCCTGCGGCGCGGCGACGGCGGCGAGGGTGCGTCCGATGACCGTCTCGGCGGTCGTGCCCGAGAACTCCGCCTCGGGGTCGAGCACCAGGCGGTGCGTCCACACCGGACCGGCGAGCGCCTTGACGTCGTCGGGCGTGACGTAGTTGCGGCCCTGCGCGGCCGCCCAGACCTTGGCGATGCGGATCATCGCGATCGCGCCGCGCACCGAGACGCCCAGGCGCACCGACGCGTCGCCGCGCGTGGCCTCGGCGAGCTGCGCGGTGAAGCGCAGCACGGCGGGCTCGACGTGCACGGTCGCGGCGAGGTCGGCCATGTCGGCGACCGCGGCGGTCGTGATGAGCGCGGACAGGTGCGCCGACGGATTGCGGTCGGAGGCGCCCGCGAGGATGCGCTCGGCGACGGCCAGGTCGGGGTAGCCGATGCTCGTCTTGATGAGGAAGCGGTCCAGCTGCGCTTCGGGCAGCTTGTAGGTGCCGGCCTGCTCGATCGGGTTCTGCGTCGCGATCACGAGGAAGGGGCGCCCCGCCTCGTGCGCGGTGCCGTCGACGGTCACACGCGACTCCTCCATCACCTCGAGCAGCGCCGACTGGGTCTTGGGCGAAGCGCGGTTGATCTCGTCGGCGAGCACGATCGAGGCGAACACCGGGCCCTTGTGGAACTCGAACCGGTGCGCGGCCTGGTCGTAGATCGTCACGCCCGTCACGTCCGACGGCAGCAGGTCGGGGGTGAACTGGATGCGGCTGGACGTGCCCTGCACGGTGGCGGCGAGCGCCTTGGCGAGACTGGTCTTGCCCGTGCCCGGGGCATCCTCCAGCAGCACGTGACCCTCGGCGAGCATCGCGGCGAGCACCAGGCCCACCACCTCGCGCTTTCCCATCAGCGCCTGGTCGACGTTGTCGACCAGACGGGAGAAGGTGCCCTGGAACCAGTGGGCCTGTTCGGGGGTCATGGTCATGTCGGTGTCTCTCGTTTCTGAAAAGGGAAGGAAGGGGACGGATGCCGCGGCGCGGTCACCAGGTGAGTCGTTGCGCCTCACCCCAGCCCTGGATGTCGACCCACGCCTGCTGTCCGGGGTAGCCGAAGTAGCAGGTGAGCTCGACCGTGCCGTTGCGCGGCAGGGACACCGTGCGCCAATTGTTCGGGCCGTCGGCGCTGTCGTTGCATCGCACGCTGTAGCTGCCCTCCGGGAAGTCCTGCACAGTGACCGCCAGGTAGGCGCAGTACTGCGAGCCGCAACCGGATTGTCCCTGAGCGGAGCCGCCCTTCGTCGTGCGCGCCGTCGGCTGCGGCGGGTCGTTGGTGCGGGCGGAGGCGGAGGCGACCGCACTGGTCTGGCCCTCGGTGTCGATCGCGCGAACCTGGATCGAGTGGGTCTGCTGGTAGCCGTCGCCGACGACCGCGCTCCCGCCGGAGGCGCCTCGGTTCTGCCAGCCGCCGCCATCGATGTTCGTCTCGATCCGCGCGATGGGCCTGCCGTTGGCCGCCGGGACGCTCCACGAGACCGTGACCGACGTGCCGTTGTTCGTCGCGCCCGCGCCCGGCGTGTTCACCGGTCCGTACGGCTTCTGCGCGGCGAAGGCGGCCGAGGCGGCGCCGTCGTAGCGCACACCGTCCATCGACGTGTAGGCGCGCAGGCGCACCGAATAGTCCGTGCCATTGGTGAGACCGGTGATCGTGGAGCCGTTGAACGCGGCCCAGCCGCCGCCGTTGAGCGAGTACTCGTAGCGCAGCTCGGTGTCGTTCGCACCGTTGCCGGCCGCCTTGGTGAATCCGACGGTCAGCTGGTGGTCGCCCGGCTGAACCGACGTCACCGTCGGCTCTCCCGGCGCGACGAACGCGCGCCGCGGGGCGGAGGTCGCACCCCACTCGCCCCAGCCGGCCTTGTTCGAGGCCCGCACCCGGAACGTGTAGTCGGTCGTCGACGTGCCGACCACGACGGCCTGGGTATGCTGCGTCGGAGCGATCCCCGGGATCGTGCGGACAACGGTTGATCCCTGCATCACCTGCAGCTCGTAGCCGGTGATCGCCGCGCCGTTGGTCATCGGCTCGTCCCACGACACCTCGAGCTGAGCCTGTGCGCCGACCGGGTCGAGCCGCGCGACGCTGGGCGACGCGACCGGCTCGGGCGCCTTCGCGGGCACCTCGGTCGCCGACCACCCGCTCCAGCTCGACGGTTCGGGCGCGCGGTTGTGCGCCATGACCCGCACGCGGTAGGCGACGCCGTTCTCGAGTCCCGTCCAGACGTAGTCGTTGCCCGTGAGGTCGGCCTTCTGCGAGATGCCCGACGGCGGGGCCGGCGAGATCTCGAGGGTGAACTTCTCGACCGGCGAGCCGGGCGTCGTCGGGGTGACCCACGCAATCGACAGGCTCTTGTCGCCGAACGCCGTGAACGTCGGCGGGTTCGGGGTGTCGGGCCGCGCGTCGGGGCGCGCCGTCTCGGACGGCGGCGACGGGTCGGAGTCGGCGACGCGGTTGGTCGCGATCACTGTGAAGTTGTACTCGACGTTGTTCGTCAGCTTGTCGAGCGTGCACGTCGTCGCCGCGCACTCCTTCGTGTAGTCGCCGTTGACCGACGACACCGTGTACGAGGTGATCTCGGCGCCGTTGTCAGCCGGCGGGGTCCACGACAGCACCACGGTGCGGTCCTGCACGCTCGACACGGTCGGCTTGCCCGGGGCATCCGGCCGCCCCTGCACCGTCACGAGGATGCGACCTTCGACCTCGCGGTCGACGTCGGCGGTGGCGTCCTGGATGCGGTAGCGCACGACCATCGATCCGAAGAAGGTCTTGCCGGGGCTCACCTCGACCTTGTCGCCCTTGACCTCGGCCGTGCCCTCGCCGGTCTCGGTGACCGCACCCACCACCTTCAGCGGGGTCTCGGGGAACGGGTTGAAGTCGTTGGCGAGCACATCGACGGTCACTGTCTTGCCCTGGTGCGCCTCGTCGACGACGTCGTCGGTCGCGGTGGGCAGCGAGCGGGTGGATGCCGTCACAGTGACGAGGATCGTGCCCTCGATCGGCTCCGTCTCGCCGTCGTCGATGCGGACCTTCAGCGTCGCCTGGGTGTCCTTCGGCGTGTTCGAGGCGGCGCCCACGCTCAGGATCGACCCGGACACCGACGCGGTCAGGCCCGCCGGCGCACCGCCGATCAGCGTGTAGGTCATCTTGGCGACATCACCGGGGTCGGGGTCGGTCGTGAGGGGACGCAGGTCGAGCGTCGTGGCGTCCTCACCGGGGGCCACGCTCACCTGCCCGTTGAGGAAGGTCGGCTGCTGGTTCGCCGGGGGCAGCACCGTGATCGGGATCGTCAGCGTCGCCTTGCGGCCCTCCGGGTCGTCGGGCCCCGTGCCGTCGGTGACCTCGAAGGTGATGGCGTCCTGACCGAAGTACCGTTCGGCAGAGGTGTAGACGAGCGTCTTCTGGTCCTTCACGAGGTTCGCGCCGTTGGAGTGCGCGGCGACGACCTTCGCCGCCTCGGTGATCACGACCGGGTTGCCTCCGGCGGCGCGCACATGGTCGGCGAGCGGAATCTCGATCGTCTCGCCCGAGACGACCTCGATCGGCTTGGTCGAGGCGAGGGTCGGCGGCAGATCGGCGAGCGCGGGCACCCGCACGAACGCCGTCGCGGTGAGGCCGTCCTCGTCGGTGATCGTGTAGGTCAGCAGGCGCTCTTCGTCGTCGAGCGTGATGCGCAGCCTCTTGTCGGCGAGAAGCTTGGCCTTGTCGCCGAAGACCTCGACCTTCAGCGCGTCGATCGTGCCGTCCGGGTCCTCGTCGTTGGCGAGGATCTCGAGGTCGACGGTGTCTTCCTCCACGTCGTGGGCGAGCACGCGATCGTCGCGCGCGATCGGCGCGAGCAGCGGCACGTCTTCATCGACCGACACCTGGATGACGGCGACCGACCGCGCACCGCGGGCGTCGCTGATCGTGTACTGCAGCGAGGTCTGCATCGGGGAATCCGGCGCCGTGACGAGCACGCGGTCACCGAGCACCGTGGCCTTCAGGCCCGGCACGTCGGGCAGGATGAGGCCGTTCTTCAGCAGCGAGAGCTGGTCGCCCTCGGGGTCGGAGTCGTTCGCGAGCACGGGGACGGCGACCGTGCGACCCGGGCGCATCACCACGGAGTCCTTCACCGCATACGGGGCCTGGTTGCTCTCGCCGGGCGGCGCGATGCCCACCTGGATCGTCGCCGTCGCCTCTTTGCCGAGGTGGTCGCGCACGCGGTACGTGAACTCGTCGAGGCCTGAGGCCGAGGCATCCGCCCGATAGGTGATCGTCGAGGCGGTGATCTCGTCGATGCGCCCCTTGCCCGGCGCCGATGCGATGCCGAGCAGCTCGACCGAGTCGCCGTCGGCGTCGATTCCGTCCAGCGGCACCGAGACCGTGACGGTCGACCCGGCAAGGACCCGGGTCGTCAGGTCTCGGGGCCGCGGGGCCTGATTGGTCTCGAGATTGACCGGCAGCACCTGGATGGTGAGGTACGCCGCGTCTTTCTGACCCGTGCTGTCGACCGCCTCGTAGGTGGCGTAGACGGTGCCGGGCTGGTCGGAGGCGTGGAAGCGCACGGTGTCCTGCGAGACGAAGATCTCGCCGTCCTCGGCATCGGGCAGCGGTGCCACCAACTGCGGAGCGACGTGGATCGTGTCGCCGTTCGGGTGATAGTCGTTCGCGAGCACCGGGATCGTCACGATGTCGCCCGCGCGCACCACGACCTCGTCGTCGTTCGCAACCGGCGGCAGCAGCTTCGACGGCGCCGGGATCGGGATCACGACGACCTCGCCCTCGGCACTGGAGCGCCCGTTCGAGATCGTGTAGCGGATGGTCACCTGCTCGCTGAGCGCGCCCTGGTCGCTGACGCGGAGGGTCTCGTGGCCGAGCACCGACACCGAGATGCCGCTGCCGGGGTCGACCTGCACCGACTGCACCACGAGAATGCCGCCGGCGGGGTCGGTGTCGTTCGCGAGCACGTTGACGAGCGTCTCGCGGCCGCTCGGCAGCAACGCGATGTCGCGCACCGCGATGGGAGCGGCATCCGGATCGATCTCGTCGCCGATGACGTCTACGCGCACCACGCCCGCCGCGGTGGGCACGCCCGCCGAGACGAGGTACTGCACGTAGTAGACCCCGACGGCGGTCGACGAGAACGTGAAGGTGCTGTTGGCGAAGTCGGGTGAGATCGTGGCGCCGGCCACCTCGTCGACGCGGCTCAGTCGCAGCGGCTCGCGGCTCGCGTTAGTGTCGTTGAGCAGCGGCGAGACCGTCACGGTCTTTCCGGCGCGCACCACGACGTGGTCGGCGTTGGCGATCGGCAGCGTCGAGCCCACGGGCCGCACGTCCAGGCGCAGGACGCCCTCGGTGATCTCGGTGCCGTCAGACACGAAGACCTTGACGTCGACGCGCCCGAGCGCTCCGCCGATCGCGCGGTAGGTGATGCCGCCGTCGGGCGTGATGTCGACCTCGTCGCCGGGTGCGGGCTCGACCGATGTGAGCACCACGTCGTCGCCGTCGGGGTCGATCCAGTCCGGCAGCACGTTGTAGGTGAGCACTCCGCCCGACTCGACAGTGAGCGCCGTGACGCGCTTCTGCTTGGGGGCGGCGTTGCGATCCCAGTCGTGCACGCTGACGGTGACCGAAGCGGTCGCCGTGCCCTGGCGCCCGTCATCGACCTGATAGGGGAACGATGCCGAGCCCGTCGCGCCCTCGGGCACGGCGATCTGGAACCCGGCGCCGTTGTCGATCACCTGAACCTCGCCGAGCGAGGGCTGCCCGTCGCTGAGGCTGACGGTGAGCACGTCGCCGTCGGCGTCGCTGTCGTTGTCGAGCACCGGGAGCAGCGTCGTGCGCCCCGGGCGGACCCCGAACTCGTCGTCGGTGGCGACCGGCGGGGTGTTGATCTCGGACCGCTCGGGAAGGGTCGTCTCGACGGTCTCTTCGACCGTCTCTTCGTCGTTCTGCTCCGTCTCGCCCTCAGGAGGAGTGATGTCGTCCCAGTTGTCGACCTGCTGAAGGGTGTCGCTCGCCGTCCAGGCCGAGCCGCCCACCACGTCGTTGAGCACGATCACATCGCGGTTCACGCGGAACGCCAGCTCGGCATCGTCCTTCGCACCCGGCACGTCCACCGCGAGATCGTCACCCTCGCCCAGGCAGTCGCGCACGAACCTCAGCGATCCCGACCACGCCCCGTACGCGCACCCGCCGAGATACACCGGCGCCGTCGGCACGCCCTGCGGTCCGGCCGACACCTCGACCGGCTCGGAGCCGTCGAGCGGCACGCGCAGCAGCGCTCCGGCCGTGGCCACCGTGACGGAGTCGGTGGCCGCTCCCGGCTGTTGCAGCACGGCCGTGCCGGTGCTGCCCGGGATCGACGCGCGCAGTCCGCCGGTGCTGTAGAGCGTGTTGTCGGCGCCGTCGAGCACGACCGCCGTGGAGCCGACCGCCGTGATGGTCGCCTTCGACGACGACGAGAGCCCGTCGAGCTTTGAACGGGATGCCTCACCCGGCGCGCCCTCGGCGTCGACCGGGATCGTCACGACCTCGCCGTCTGCGGGCGAGACCGCGTACACGGTCCCGTCGAGGCCGACCGCGGCATCCGCCCCCGCGCCCAGCTTGGCCACGGGCGCGTCGGTGGCCACCTCGAAACCGCCCAGCCCCCTGGCCGGCACGACCCACAGCGCGCCCTTCGTCCGGTCGAGAATCGCCAGCGTCGACCCGCCGAGCACCGTCTTGGCGCCGTTGGGAAGGTGGGCCGTCTCGCCGAGCACGACCATCGCGGGGTCGATGCGGGTCACGCTGGAGGCCTCGGCGTCGAGCACGAAGACGTTCGTGCCCGACTGCAGGATGTCGTAGTCCTTCGTCGCCGTGCGCAGGCCCGCGTCGAGCACGGTCGACTCGTGGTTGAAGTGGCCGACGAGCAGGCCGGACTGCTTCGTCACCCACACTCCGCCGTCGTGAAGGTCGACCTCGGTCGTGGGAAATCCCTCGGAGACGACCGCCATCGTCGCGATGACGGCGGCAGCCACGGTGACGATACCGGTCGACGCGAGCGCGCGCGGGCGCGCTCGAAGCCACGACGACGCTTTCACAGGATTCGGCCTCCTTCGGGCGGGGTCGATGGTCGGCGCGGCGACAGACGAATCGATTCGACAGACACACGGGCACCTCGTGCGTGCAGAGAGCCTGCACAGCCTACCTTGAGCGGCTGGAGCCGCCGATTCGGCTGTGGACAACGCCGACACGCGGCGTCATGGCGCCTCGAGCAGGCTACATTCGAGGCCGCCGCAGCGCCGATGGGCACAAATCCCCACCGGCTGCCGTTCTCACAGGGTCACACCGCGTCGAGGTCGGCCTCGAGCGCGAGAATCGCCGTCTGGGTGCGGTTCGAGGTGCCGAGCTTGGTCATCGCCCCCGCGAGGTAGGCCTTCACCGTCGACTCCGCCAAGAAGAGGCGCCGGGCGATGTCCGCGTTCGACAGGCCCTCGGCGACGAGACTCACCACAGCCCTCTCCTGCGGCGCGAGCGCGTACAGCGCCTCCCGCGCCGCCGCGCGGCCTCCTGAGGCGCTCGCACTCGCGATCATGAGCAGCCGTCGCGCGGCCGCGGGCGACAGCACCGAGTTGCCTGCGGCCGCGTCGCGGATTCCGTGCTTCAGCTCCTCGGGCGTGGACTCCTTGAGGAGGAAGCCGACCGCGCCCGCGCGCAGCGCCGGGACGAGGTACTCGTCGGTGAGATAGCTCGTGAGCACGACGATTGCCACCTCAGGGTGCTCACGGCGGATGCCGATGATGGCGTCCAGCCCGTCCAGCACGGGCATCCGCATGTCGAGCAGAACGACGTCCGGGTGCAGCTCGCGCACCAGCGCGATCGCCTCGGCGCCATCGGCGCCCTCGCCGACCGTTTCGAGGTCGGGTGCGGTCGACAGCAGTCGCACGATGCCGGCCCGCACCAGCTCTTCGTCTTCGACGACCAGAACCCGGATCATGCGCCCTTCCTCGGCAGGCGCGCCCAGAGCCGGAATCCGCCGCCGGACGTCGGGCCGGACTCGAACGTCCCGCCCAGAAGGCCGACTCTCTCGCGCAGCCCGGTGAGACCGAACCCGCCCGTCGTGTGCCCGCTCGGAGGCGAGGCCGGCGCATCGTTCTCCACCGTCACCCCCACCCCGCCGTCCAGCTGTTCCACGACCACCCGGGTCGGCGCGCCGGGCGCGTGTCGCACCGCGTTCGTGAGCCCTTCGCGCACGACCCGCTCGACGGTGCGATCGACGAGATCGGGGGGGTCACTCGTGGCGACGCGCTGGTCGAGCACCACCGGCTGACCGACCAGCCCGGCATCCCTGACCAGGTCGGCCAGTCCCGTGGCGGACACCGTCGCCGCGACGATCGGCGACGCAGACGTCAGCGCCAACAGCATGGTCCGCAGTTCTGAGAGCGCGGCCCGGCCGGTCTCGGCGATCTGCCGCGCCAGACCGTGCACATTCTCGTCGTGCGTCTCGGTGTCGATGATCTCTGCCTCGATCACGGTGAAGCTGATCCGCTGCGCAACCACGTCGTGCACCTCCCTGGCCAGCGCTTCACGTTCGGCGACACGGGCGGCCAGCACCGCCGCCTTGGCGGCGCGCTCGGCCGACCTGCGCTGTTTTCGCTGGAAGCGTCCCGCGGCATAGAAGAACAGCAGTTCGAGGATCGTGCTCCACAGGCCCGCCGAATCGGTCTTCACATCGCTGAGCAACCACGCCGGCAAGGTGATGACGACCGCCGCGAGCGCAGCGAACAGGCCGACCGTGGCTGACCCGACGTAGCAGCCGACGGCGTGCATGGCCACCAGCGCCGCCACCACCGGCGTGACCAGCGCCGCGACCAGGCAGCAGGCGAGCAGGACGAGCGGATGCGACCGCCGCACGAGCACCACGAGCGCCGTGGCGCCCTGCGCGGCGAACTCGACCCAGGGCGGGACCCAGCCGACGCCCGCGTCCACGCGCAGGAACACGACGACCGCACCGCCGGCGGCGCACGCCAGCGCGACGTACGCGTCGACCGGCTTGATCCGGGTGTCCACGCAGTCCACGTTAGGACGGCCGCACTCACCGCGCCACGGGTCGGCCGGCGGCCGGCTGAGCGCGGGCGATGTCAAGCCGGGCGCTACCGACTTTCGACGGTGGCGATGACCTCGTTCGGGCGTATTGCCCGTCCTGGCGAAGCCGAAGCATGGAGGTATCGACCCCCGTTCAGAGAGATGGAATCATGAGAACCCTCAACGTCGTCACCGCAACCGCGATCTCAGCCGGACTGGTGGTCGCGGCACCGATGGCCGCGGTGGCAAACGAAGCCGACCTCGCCGAGCCCCCCGACCCGGGCCCTGTGGCAACGGTCACCGCGCCGGATCCGTCGGAGGATGCCGCAGATGCGGCAGTCGCTCCGCCGGGCGAGCCGGGCGCGGCCGAGACCGCACCCAGCGATCCGCTCGTCGCGCCCGCCCCGGAAGCCCAGCCCGACACCGACACCGCCGACACCGCAGTCGCAGCCGAGACTGCGGGTGATGCCGCAGCCGACACCGCAGTCGCAGCCGAGACTGCGAGTGACGCCGAAGAGGTCGTGCCCCTCGCGACCGATCAGGCGCCCATGCTGGCCGCCGAAACGGCAGCCGTGTATCCCGACCCCGACTACAACCCGCACTGGAACGACGGCGGCGTCGACGGCATCCCTTGCGACTACTGGCGCTTCGCTGAGATCCCCGGTGCCGAGTCGGGCAAGGACTGGTCCGGATGGAACGACCAGCCTCAGCTGCACATCATGCGCCACCAGCTCATCGACGACGACGGCACCACCCGCATGGTCTACGAACGCGACATCGCCGACAGCTGGTACCACGCCCCGGAGGGCCGTGAGACGGTCCGCCCCGACCCCGACGGCATCCACTGGGAGAACAGCGCCGCCCAGCAGACGGTGCTGGTCAACGGCTACCGCGGCGGCAACGACCTCGCCGCCCGCGCTGCCGATGCCCGCGCTCTGCTGGAACGAGCGGGCGCGCGATTCACCGTGCCCGACGGCATGCCCGCGGAGCATCTCGATGGCTACTACGAATACACCGCCTACCAGGCGACGCAGTTCGCGGTCTGGTACTTCTCGACCGGTCACAACGTCATGGGACTGTTCTTCGACGTCGACGAGGCGAACAACGTGACGCTCTCGCAGCAGGCGCTCGCCCAGTTCGAGATGGACGTCGAGAGCCCCTGGCAGAACAGCCACACCAGCGACCGCACCGCGGTCTTGGACGCCGCCGCGTGGCTCATCGAGCAGGCTCTTACGACGAACGCCGTTATGCCGCAGCCCGGGTTCGTCTCCGAAGGCTACGTGCGCAACACGGACGGCTCGACCGACTACGGCTTCACCGCCACGCTCGTCGGCGGCGCGGGCGACGTGCACGTGGAGCTGCGCACCGCCGACGGCTCGTCCGTTCCGGCGGGCGTGGAGCTGGTGGATGCCGCCGGCCGCGTGATCGACGCGGTCACCCCCGGTCAGCGGGTGTACATCCGGATTCCGTCCGGCATGCAGGCTGCAGACCTGCCGGCCTTCCAGCTCTGGGGCTCCGCACAGGGGACCGAGCCGGGCAGCCCGTACTTCTACACCGGCTGGGACCGGATCAACAACGACCCGGGGACGACCGACCCCGACACCGGCGAATGGATCCCGGCGGCCCGCCAGCACTGGTTCATCGGGCTGGGCGACCTGGATCGCGTTGCGACGGCCTGGGACTGGATCGGCCTGGTCCTCGCTGAGGAGCCTTCGGCGCCGCTCGACCCGGGCGACCCCAGCGACCCGGGCGACCCCAGCGACCCCGGCGACCCCAGCGACCCGGGCGACCCCAGCGACCCCGGCGACCCCGGCGACCCCGGCGACCCGGGCGACCCCGGGAACCCGGCCGACCCCGCCGACCCGGTCGTGCGCGGCGACGACGGCAGCATGCGAACCGTCACCGGCACGACGAGCGTCGCGGTCGGCAACGCGCCCACGCGCGAAGCGCTCGCGCAGACCGGATCCGAGACCGGCTCCGAGACCGCGCCGTGGCTCGTCGCCGGAGCGACGATCACGCTGATCGGCACGGGACTGGTGCTGGCGGGTCGGCAGCGCCGCCGCGGGCACGCGGACTGAACCGGCCGACAACAGACAAGGGGCCCGGTGGCGCAAATGAGCGCCCCGGGCCTCTGGCGTGCCCCGAAGCTCGCCGGGGCCCTCCGTCACGCGACCGCGCCTGAGCGCCAGCATCCTTCGATGTGATCGTCGACCATGCCGGCCGACTGCATGAGCGCGTACATCGTGGTCGGCCCCACGAAGCGGAACCCGCGGGCGAGCAGCGCCTTGCTCATCGTCTTGGACTGCGGGGTCGAGGCGGGAACATCCGCGAACGATCGGGGCCGGGGGCCGGCCGGTGGCGCGAACGACCACATCAACGCGTCGAGCTCCCCCTCGCTCATGTCGGCGACCACCCGCGCGTTCGAGATCGTGGCGAGGATCTTCGCGCGGTTGCGAACGATGCCGGCATCCGCCATCAGGCGCTCGACGTCATCGTCGCCGAAGCGCGCGACCGCGTCGGGTTCGAACATCGCGAACGCCTCGCGGAACCGTGGGCGCTTTCGCAGGATCGTGATCCACGACAGTCCCGCCTGGAACCCCTCGAGGCTCAGCTTCTCGAACAGCGCCCGGTCGCCGTGCAGTGCCACACCCCACTCCTGGTCGTGGTACCGGCGATACTCGGCATCGGCCCCGGCCCACGCGCAGCGCGCGACACCGTGCTCGTCGACGACGAGGTCGGCAGAGCGGATGCCAGGACTCACGCCCTCACGCTACCGCGAGACTCCCCCGGCCCCGGCGCGGGGGGCAGACCAAGCAGGCACCTGCTGGTCACCGACCGGTCACCTGCTCGCCGCCGACCGGTCACCCGCAGACCCGGCGCGACGAACCGCCGAATGCGCTTACCGTTAAGGGGTCGGGTCTTTCGCCCGGCGCAGCAAGGGAGGCAACCGCCATGAAGATCGTCGCATCAGCCGACTGGCGGGACGCCATACCGTTCGAGACTCCTGTGCTTGTCGCCGACATCGTCCCGGGCGAGCCGACGCGGTGCTTCACGTGCGGCCCCGAGTCCGAGCCGCGCGAACGCACCGAGCTGTGGGCGCTCAAGCACCGGCATCCGAAGAACCATGACGGATTCGTGCGCTTCTACTGCCTCGACCACCGCCCGGTCTTCACCCGCCCTGTCACGGCCGCGCCCAGTCCTGCTGCGCGCGCGGCGGCCTCCCGTGCCCCGCGACCGCGCACCGAGCGCGTCGCGAAGCCGGTGATCCCCGAGCGTCAGCGCGCGATGTGCCCGAACTGCTTCGTCGAGGTCTCGGCGACCGGCGAGTGCGGCATGTGCGGCTGGTCGGCGAGCTGACCCTCCGACCGACCGCCGGAGAGGAATCGAGGGGACCGCAGCCCCACCTGTGCGGCCCCCTCGTGAAGCGAGCAGCGCTTCATCGGTGCGCTGCGTCCTGCCTTCACCGAAGAAATGACCGGAACCCCCTCATTCCCGACACGTCCTTGTGGAATCGTTACCGTTCCGTGACGCTCACTTCTTCTTCTTGAGCGACTTCTCCGACACCGGGGCGTCCCCCGACGCGGCCAGCGCGCGGTAGTGTTCGCGCGCCTCGTCCTGGCGCTGCTGCTCGGCTCCCGACGCGATCGGCGCGCGCACGTGCTCGGGCTCGAACCCGAAACCGTCGACGAGGTCCTGCGCGTGCGGGCGCAGGCGCGCGACGAGGCGGTCGATGTAGCGCGAGACGGATGCCGCGCGCTGCGTCGACAGGCGCCCATTGATGAGGTGCCACGCGAGGTGCTTCTCGACCAGGTGCAGCCCGAACAGGTCGCGCAGCCACGTGAGCACGAGCTTCGTGCCCTCGTCGTCGATGCGGTGGACGCCGTCGGTGAAGGCCTCCCACTGCAGCAGCTCGCCGTGGGCGCGCGCGGCCTCGATCAGCTCGGCCTGGTGCGCGTTGAACAGGGCCGCCGCCTCAGCCGGCGACAGCTTGCCCGCAGGGCGCAGCGCGGCCGCGACATCCGCGATCATCTGCTCGACGCGACCGGCCAGCAGCGCGTGCTGCTGGTCCTCGCGCAAGCCGAACTCGACCGAACGGGCCGTCGAGCCCAGATCGGCGACGGCCTGCCCGAGCTGGCGCAGTCCCGCGCCGTGGAACACCTTGCCGGCGGCCTGGCGGGCGGCGAAGCGGGCGAGGGTCGCGGCATCTGCCCCCTTGAACTGCTTCGCGTAGTCGTTCAGCAGGCGCTTGCCGACCAGCTGCAGCAGGATGTTGTTGTCGCCCTCGAAGGTGACAAAGACGTCGAGGTCCTGGTGCAGGCCCACGAAGCGGTTCTCGGCGAGGAATCCCGACCCCCCGCACGCCTCGCGGCACTCCTGGATCGTGTCCATGGCGTTCCAGGTCGACAGAGGCTTGAGCGCGGCGGCGAGGGTCTCGAGGTCTTCGCGCTCCTCGGGGGTGTCGTTGCGTCCCGAGAAGACGCCGTCGAACTTCTTCAGCAGCTCGTCGTGCGAGAAGAACTGCGCGTAGGTCTGGGCCAGAAGCGGCAGCAGGCGCCGCTGGTGCTTGCCGTAGTCCAGCAGCACGACCTCGTCGGTGCCGGCGCCCGAGTCGAACTGCCGGCGCTGGCCCGCGTACGTGATCGCGATGTACTCGGCGAGCGCGGCGCCGGTCGTCGACGCCCCGTCGAGCGACACGCGGCCCTGCACCAGGGCGCCGAGCATCGTGAAGAAGCGGCGGCCCGGCGACGGGATCTCAGACGAGTACGTGCCGTCCTCGTCGACCTGGCCGTAGCGGTCGAGCAGGTTGAAGCGCGGCACGCGCACGTGGTCGAACGCGAGCCGGCCGTTGTCGATGCCGTTGAGGCCGCCCTTCACGCCGTCGTCCTGGCTCGTGACGCCCGGGAGCATGCCGCCCTCGTCGTCGCGGATCGGCACGAAGAAGCAGTGCACGCCGTAGTTGACGCCCCCGGTGATCAGCTGCGCGAAGACGGTGGCCGCCTTGCCATGCAGCGCCGCGTTGCCGAGGTAGTCCTTGTACGCGCCGCGGAACGGCGTGTGGATCACGAACTCCTGCGTCTCGGGGTCGTACGTCGCGGTGGTGCCGATGGCCGCGACATCCGACCCGTGCCCGGTCTCGGTCATGGCGAACGCGCCCGGCAGCGACAGGTCGATGATTCCCGGAAGCCACTGGTCCCAGTGCTTCTTGGTGCCGAGCTGATACACGGCCGAGCCGAACAGGCCCCACTGCACGCCCGACTTGATCTGCAGGCTCGGGTCGGCGAGCACGAGCTCCTCGAACCCCGCGAGGTTCGCGCCGTTGTCCTCGCCGCCCCCGTACTCCTTGGGGAACGCGCGGCGCGAGCCGCCGTGTTCGACGAGCAGGTGCAGCTGGCTGAGCACGCGCTCGCGGTGCTCGGGCATCGGCTGGCCGTCGATGCGCCAGAACGCCGGGTCCTTGATCATCTCGCGCGACTCGCGGCGGGTGTGAGCCCACGTGCCGAGCAGCAGATCGGTGACCGCGGCGACATCGATGCGGGGATCGGATGCCTCCTGCGCGCTGTGTGCGGCGGTGGGCGCGCCTCCGGCGGGCGTGCGCTTGCTCGTGGCGGGCTTCTTGGTACGGACGGCGGCGTCAGCCATGGCATCACCTTTTCGGCATCGACAGGGAAGTTCATCCCTGACCGTAGGACTCCCACAACTTCGGACCAAACGGCTTGGCAATCCTCCACAACCACGCCGGACGACGTCGGGCCAGCGGATTGTGCGGACCCGACAGCATCCGGGTGCTCGACCCGCGCCCCCTGCGCTTCTGGCGAGTCGCCGCAACGTGCCGAAGCGGGCAGCGCGTCAGGGCGAGTCGCCGCGAAGCGCGCCGGGGCGGCCGGGAACCAGGCGGCCGGGACTACGCGTCGAGGATGACCTTGAGCGCCTTCGTCTCGGCCGCACGGGCGAACACGTCGTACGCGTCGAGAATGTGCTCGAGTGCGAAGTCGTGGCTGGCGAACTTCGAGGCGGCAAGCTTTCCGGACTCGACCATCTTCAGCAGGATGTCGGTGGTGTCGGTGTTGACCAGGCCGGTCGTGACGGTGATGTTCTGGATCCACAGATCCTGGATCGGGAACTCCACGGGCTTGCCGTGCACGCCCGCGTTCGCCACGACACCGCCCGGGCGCACGACCTCGAAGGCGAGGGCGAGGGTCGCCGGAACGCCGACCGCCTCGATCACGACATCCACGCCGAGCCCGTCGGTGAGGGCGAGGATGCGCTCCTTCACGCCCTCGCCCGACACGACCGTGTCGGTCGCGCCGAACTGCCGGGACTGCTCGAGCCGGTTCTCGTCGAGGTCGACGGCGATCACGTGCGCGGGCCCGTACAGCTGCGCGGTCATGATGGCGGCCAGGCCCACCGGGCCCGCGCCGATCACCGCGACCGTGTCGCCCGGCTTCACGCGGCCGTACTTCACGCCGATCTCGTGGCCGGTCGGCAGAATGTCGCTCAGCATCACCCCGTCGCGGTTCGAGACCGAGTCGGGCAGTTTGTAGACGGATGTCTCGGCATACGGCACCCGCACGTACTCGGCCTGCGTGCCGTCGATGAGATGCCCGAAGATCCAGCCGATGCCCGACGCGCCCTCGTCGCCGAGGCAGTGCGAATAGACGCCCTTCTTGCAGAACTCGCACCGGCCGCACGCCGAGATGCACGAGATGAGCACGCGGTCTCCGACCGCCAGCGTCTCGACGGCATCCCCGATCTCGACGATCGTGCCGACGCCCTCGTGACCGAGGATGCGCCCGTCGGTGACGGCGGGCACGTCGCCTTTGAGGATGTGCAGATCGGTGCCGCAGATGGTCGTCGTGTCGATCTTGACCACGACGTCGGTGGGGCGCTGGATCGCCGCCCTGGGGACGTCCTCCCATGCCTTCTGACCCGGACCGTGGAACACAAGCGCTTTCATGGTCTCCATGGCGCTACCCTACTTACGCGCCGCGGAGCGCAACAGGCACCCGAGCGGCCGCGCAAGGGCTTGACCCGCGCACGGCCCGTTGGTTGCATCGAGTCATGCCGAGTGCGACCTCCGCCGACGGAACCCTCATCGCCTACCACCGGTACGGCGAAGGACCGCCCGTGATCATCGTGAACGGCGCGTTTTCGACGGCCGCCGACGCCGAGCCGATCGCGGACGCGTTCGCGTCCGCGGGGCTCGGCGCGGTCACCTACGACCGGCGGGCCCGGCACGACAGCGGCGACACGCGTCCGTACGCCCCCGAACGCGAGGCGGAGGACCTCGCCGCCGTGATCGAGGCGGTCGGCGGGGCTGCCGCCGTGCTGGGACACTCTTCCGGCGCGGTGGTCGCGTGGGTCGCGGCATCCGTCGGCGTGCCCGTCACGCGACTGTTCCTGTCGGAGCCGCCGCTGCACTTCGGCCAGGACGAGCCCGCCGAAGACCTGCCCGAGCGGCTGCAGGCCTTCGTCGACGAGGCCAGGCCCGAGCAGGCCGTGGTGACCTTCCAGCGCGAGGGCATCGGCCTGCCCGAGCAGCTGATCGAGCAGCTGCGGAACACCCCGATGTTCGCCGGGCTGCTGCCGCTCGCGCAGTCCACCGTCTACGACGCGACGCTCACGCGCGCGGTGTCCACTCCCACCGCGCAGATGCGCGCTGTCGGGGTGCCGGTCACGGTGCTGTGCGGGGTCGAGACGTTCCCGTTCCTGATCGCCGCCTCCCGGCGGGTCGCGGAGTCGATTCCCGGCGCCGAGCTCATCGAGGTGCCCGAGTCGGTGGGTCACCGCGTCGACCCCGAGGCGACCGTGCGCCTCGTCGCGGACCGGCTGCGGACGCCGGCCTGACGGCCGTGGAGACGAACCTCGACCTCACCGGGCGCACCTCCACCGGTTCGGCGTGGAGCGCGTGCGCACCTTCCCGCTCTGAGCTGGCACGAATCGCGGTCAGGCCGGGACGGCGCCCTCGATCGCCGCGATCACGGCCGGGTCGTCGGGCTCGGTGTGCGGGCGGAAGCGGTGCACCTCGCCGCCCGGCGTCACGAGGAACTTCTCGAAGTTCCAGGTGACGCGGCCGGCTTTGCCGGAGGCATCCGTCGCCTTCTTCAGCTCGGTGTAGAGCGGATGCTCCCGCCTGCCGTTCACGCGGACGCGGTCGAACACGGGGAAGGTCACCCCGTAGGTCATCGAGCAGAACTGCTTGATCGCCTCGTTGCTGCCCAGCTCCTGCAGGAACTGGTTGCTCGGAAAGGCGAGCACCTGCAGCCCCCGCGCGCCGTACTCCTGCTGCAGCCGCTCGAGCGTCGCGTACTGCGGCGCGAGGCCGCAGCGCGAGGCGACGTTGACGATCAGCAGCGCCTTGCCGTCGTAGTCGGCGAGCGTCTTGGTCTCGCCGTCCATCGTCTGGAACGGGATGTCGGTCAGCGACGGGGTGTCTGTCAGGGACATGTGCGGGACCCTCCTCGGGGAGCGTGCGTGCACTCAGGCTACGACCGTCGGATGGGGCCGAGGGCCGAGTGCGGCAGTTCTCTGCGAGTGCGGCACAGCTATGCGCCGCAGTTGCACGAAACCGCAGCACTCACCGCGAAATCCGGCCGCCGCGGGGCTCAGAACAGACCGACGATGCGGCCCTCGTCATCGATGTCGATCGTGCCGGCGGCCGGGACGGCGGGAAGCCCCGGCATCGTCATGATGTCGCCGCAGATCATCACCACGAACCCGGCGCCCGCCGCCAGCCGCACCTCGCGGATGTCGATCACGTGGCCCTCGGGCGCTCCGCGCAGGCTCGCGTCGGTCGAGAACGAGTACTGCGTCTTGGCGACGCACACCGGCAGGTGCCCGAACCCCTCGTGCTGCAGGCGGTCGATCTGGGTGCGCGCCGCGCGCGAGGCGGTGATGCCGGATGCCCCGTACACGCGCGTCGCGATGGCGCGCATCTTCTCCCACAGCGTCGCATCGTCGGGGTAGGTGAAGGCGAGCTCGGGGGTGTCCGCCGCGGTGCTCAGCCCGACGACCGCACGCGCCAGCTCCTCGGCGCCGGCGCCGCCCTCAGCGAAGTGCCTCGAGACGATCGCCGTGGCGCCGGTGGCCTCGACGGCGGCGATCAGCGCCGAGATCTCGGCATCCGTGTCCTCAGCCCGGTGGTTGATCGCCACGACCGCCGGGATGCCCCACTCCTCGCGCACCGTCCGCAGATGCCTCACGAGGTTGACGGTGCCGCGCTGAAGGGCCTCGACGTTCTCGGCGGGAAGGTCGGCGACGGCGACGCCGCCGTGGTGCTTCATCGCGCGCACCGTGGCGACGATCACCGCAGCCGACGGGCGCAGGCCCGACGTGCGGCACAGGATGTCGACGAACTTCTCGGCTCCGAGGTCGGCGCCGAAGCCCGCTTCGGTCACCACGTAGTCGGCCAGGCGCAGAGCCGATGCCGTCGCGATGAGCGAGTTGCAGCCGTGGGCGATGTTCGCGAAAGGCCCCCCGTGCACGAACGCGGGCGTGTGCTCGATCGTCTGCACGAGGTTGGGCGCGAGCGCATCGCGCAGCACGGCCGCCATCGCCCCGTGGGCGTTGAGGTCGCGGGCGCGCACCGGGGCGCGGTCGCGCGTGTACGCGACGACGATCTCGCCCAGCCGCTCCTTGAGGTCGCGCAGCGAGCGGGCCAGGCAGAAGACCGCCATCACCTCGCTGGCCACAACGATGTCGAACCCGGACTCGCGCGGGTAGCCGTTGCCGGGGCCGCCGAGTCCGGTCACGATGTCGCGCAGCGCGCGGTCGTTCACGTCGAGCACGCGCCGCCAGGTGATGCGCCGCACGTCGATGCCGAGCGCGTTTCCGTGGTGCACGTGGTTGTCGATGAGGGCCGCCAGCAGGTTCGTGGCGACCGCGATCGCGGCGAAGTCGCCGGTGAAGTGCAGGTTGATGTCCTCCATCGGGAGCACCTGCGCGTAGCCGCCGCCCGCAGCTCCGCCCTTCATGCCGAACACCGGCCCGAGCGCGGGCTCGCGCAGGCAGATCATCGTCTTCTCGCCGATGCGGGTGAGCGCGTCGCCGAGGCCGACCGTGGTCGTCGTCTTTCCTTCGCCGGCGGGCGTCGGCGACACCGCGGTCATGAGCACGAGCCGCCCCGTCGGGCGCTCGCGCAGGCTCTCGAGGAACCGCAGCGACACCTTCGCCTTGTGCCGCCCGTACGGCACGAGCGCGTCGTCGGGAATGCCGAGCCTCTCGGCGATCGCGGTGATCGGCTCGAGCTTCGCAGCCTGGGCGATCTCGATGTTGCTGAGAGCCACGTGTCCTCCCCGGGCGTCGGTGCCTGTGCGGGCCAGCCTAGGGTGCCATCCCGCTCAGCCGGGGCTGCGCCCCTGCTGAGCGGGGAATCCGGGCGCCGTGTCCCGCTTTCGAGCACAACACACCCTGGGAATGAACCGGATCGGGACATGACCGCGCGAGACCGGGACAGGGGCGTGCGGGCGATCGATGCTGCCGGGCGCGGGTCACACCGAGGCCGCGATGACCTCCAGCACGGCCTCGCCGTAGGCGTCGCGCTTCTTCACGCCGATGCCCGTGATGCCGTCGAGGTGCGACATGCTGCGCGGGCGCGTCTCGGCGAGGGCCCGCAGCGTGGCGTCGTTGAAGACGACGTACGCGGGCACCCCCTGCTCGCGGGCGATGTCGGCGCGCCACTCCCGCAGCGCTTCGAACACGCCGCGGTCGACCGGGTCGAGCGTGTCGGCCACCGCCGTGCGCCGCACCGACGAGGCGCCGCCGCGCCTTCCGATCACGTCGCGGCGCAGGGGAACCGGGGTCTGGCCGCGCAGCACGCCGGCGGCCGGCTCGCCGAGCGCGAGGGTGCCGTACTCTCCCTGGGGGACGACGATGCCCCGAGCCAAGAGCTGCCGCACGACGCCCCGCCAGTCCTGCTCGCTGAGGTCGGCCCCCAGGCCGAACGTCGACAGTTCGTCATGCCGCTGGCCGGTGACGCGGTCGGTGCGGATGCCGCGGAGGATGTCGATCAGGTGACCTGCGCCGAACGCCTGGTTGCGCTCGCGTTTGAGCCGCACGATCGTCGAGAGGAGCTTCTGCGCCGGCACGAGCCCGTCATAGATCTGCGGCGGCTCGAGGCAGGTGTCGCAGTTGCCGCACGCAGCCGAGTCCTGGCCGAAGTAGGCGAGCAGGTTCTGGCGGCGGCACTGGACCGTCTCGCACAGCCCGAGCATCGCGTCGAGGTGCTGGCCGAGTCGCATCTTGAACGAGCGGTCGCCCGGGCTCTGGTCGATCATGCGGCGCTGCTGCACGACGTCGCCCAGCCCATACGCCATCCACGCCACCGCGGGGTCGCCGTCGCGGCCGGCGCGGCCGGTCTCCTGGTAGTAGCCCTCGACCGACTTCGGCAGGTCGATGTGCGCGACGAAGCGCACGTCGGGCTTGTCGATGCCCATGCCGAAGGCGATCGTCGCGACCATCACGACGCCGTCCTCGCGCAGAAACCGCGACTGGTTGCGCGCGCGCGTCTCGGCGGGAAGCCCCGCGTGATACGGCAGGGCGTCGATGCCCTGCGTGCTCAGGTACTCCGCCGTCTGCTCGACCGATTTGCGGCTGAGCGCGTAGACGATGCCCGCCGATCCCGGCGCCTGCGAACGGATGAACGCCACGAGCTGGCGCCGCGGCTCGGCCTTCGGCTCGATGCGGTACTGGATGTTGGGCCGGTCGAAGCTCGAGACGAAGTGCTTCGCGCGCGGCAGGTCGAGCCGTTCGGTGAGCTCCTTGTGCGTGGCACGGGTCGCGGTCGCGGTGAGCGCCATGCGGGGCACACCGGGGAATCTCTCGGCCAGGTCGCCCAGTGCGAGGTAGTCGGGGCGGAAGTCGTGACCCCACTGCGACACGCAGTGGGCCTCGTCGATCGCGATGACGCTGAGCGTGCCGCGCTGCAGGAGGGCGGTCGTGGCCGCCGCCGACAGGCGCTCGGGGGCGACGTACAGCAGGTCGAGCTGACCGGCCAGGAACGCCCGCTCGACCGCCGCCCGCTCATGCGGCAGCTGCGTCGAGTTGAGGTACGCCGCGCGCACGCCGTTGGCCACCAGCGCGTCGACCTGATCGTGCATCAGCGCGATGAGGGGGCTCACGACCAGGCCCGTGCCCGGTCGCACGAGCGCGGGGATCTGGTACGTGATCGACTTGCCGCCGCCGGTCGGCATCAGCACGACCGCGTCGCCGCCGGCGACCACCTGGGCGACGATCTCGGCCTGGTCGCCGCGGAACTGGTCGTACCCGAAGACCTCCTTGAGCACGGCGCGCGGGTCGGCGCCGGTGCGATCGACGCGGGGGGCGGATGCTGCGCCCCCGGTCTGTTCGAAGACGTCGCCCGGCGGCCCTTCGGCATGCTCAGGAACCGGAGCGTCGTCCTCGGGCGGAACCCACGAGTCGTCGGGCGGGAACCAGTCGTCGTCGGGAGGCGGGGCGGGCTCGGAATCCCACGCCACGTCGACAGAGGGATCGCCGGGTGCCATGCTCACGGTTCCAGGCTAGCCGCGGCGTAGGACACCACCGTCACGCTCACCCGAGGTCGCGCAGTCTCGAGAGCGCCCGGCTCCTGTGGAGGACAGGACGCGCGGCCCGAGGGACCGGCGGGCACGAGAAGCCGCGCAGGCGTCAGACCCGCTCGGGCACGTGGAGTCTCGCGAGGTAGCGGTCGGCCCGCAGGGGCAGGCCGCGGCGGTCCGTGAGCGACACGACCACGACGACGGCGATCGCGAGCGGGATCGTCCAGGCCGCGGGCTGGGCGACGGCGGCGCCGATCCAGCCCGAGCCGGGGTCGATCGCGAAGCCCGCGACCAGCGCGGCGCCACACGTGAGCGCCCCCACCGCCATGCCGGCTACCGCGCCGCGCGCGGTCATGCGCCGCCACCACACGCCCAGCAGCACGACCGGCGAGAGGCTCGACGCCGCGAACACGAAGACCAGCCCGACGCTCGAGACCAGGCCCTCGGGCACGGTCATGAGGGCCACGACCAGTGGGACGGCCGTGCACAGCACCGCCGAGACGCGGAACGAGCGGACGCTGCCCGAGAACACGTCCTGGCTCACGACGCCCGCGAGCGACACGACGAGCCCGGACGACGTGGCGAGGAACGCCGCGAACGCCCCCGCCACGACCAGCGCGGTGAGCAGGTCGCCGGCCAGCCCGGGGATCACTCGCGACGGCAGCAGCAGCACGACGGTGTCGGCCACCCCGGACTGCGCGAGGTCGGGCGCGGCGACCCGTGCGATCAGGCCCATCGTGCTCGACGCGGCGTAGAAGACGCTCACCATCGCGATGACCAGCACCGTCGTGAACCGCGCCGAGACACCCGTCGGGCTCGTGTAGAACCGCACCAGCACGTGGGGCAGACCCATCGTTCCCAGGAGCAGGGCGAGCATCAGCGAAACCGTCGAGTACAGGTCGAAGCTCGCCGGTCCCTGCGCGGCCGGGAACACCAGCGACGCGTCGATGTCGCGTCCGCCGCCGAGGGCGAGCACCAGAAAGACCACCGGCACGATCAGCGCGGTGAGCTTGAGCCAGTACTGGAACGCCTGCACGTAGGTGATCGCGCGCATGCCGCCGGCCGCGACCGCTCCCCCGACCAGCACCGCGACGGTGACCGCCCCGACCCACGGCGGCAGGTCGGCGACGACGCCGAGCGTGAGGGCTGCGCCGTGCAGCTGCGGCACGATGTACAGCCAGCCGATGACCAGCACCACGACGCTCGTCACGCGGCGCGCGCCGAGCGACTCGAAGCGCGCCTGCACGAAGTCGGGGATCGTGTAGGCGCCGCTGCGCCGCAGGGGCGCCGCGACGAACAGCAGCACCAGCAGGTACCCGGCCGCGTAGCCGATCGGAAACCAGAAGCCGCGCGCACCGCCGAGCAGCACCAGGCCCGCCAGCCCCAGGAACGTGCCCGCCGAGAGGTACTCGCCGCTGATGGCCGAAGCGTTCCACACCGGGCGCACGGTGCGCGAGGCGACGAAGAAGTCGCTGGTCGTGCGCGAGATGCGAAGCCCGTAGGCGCCGACCAGAATCGTCGCGACCACCACGAAGGCGACCGCGACGAGGTCGAGGACGGGGTTCACTCGCGCTCCCGCAGAGCCCGGTAGCGTCTCTCGTTGCGCCCGGCGGCGCGCACGTACAGCACCGCGAAGACGAGGATCACCGGATAGAAGCCGTACGCATGCAGCAGCCACGACAGCGGCACGCCCCACAGGGTCGCCCGATCCAGTTCGGGCACGAGCGCCGTCACCAGCGCCAGGACGGCGACCACCACGATGAACCCGACGACAGAGCCCAGGGCGAGGCGCAGCTGAGCGCGCCTGAGCCCGCGGGCGAAGACGGCGTCCGCCTCCTGCGCGGGAGTGCCCGGCAGGGCGATGCCGCGGGTCGCCGTCGACGGGCGGCGAGGCGAGGGTGCGGCCGTCACGCGCTGGCGCGCAGGAGCAGCCGGCGGATGCCGCGGCTCGTCGCTCATCGCGGCGTACCGCCCTCCGGCCGCACGAGCGCCTCGCGCACCGCCGCGACCAGCCGCCGGCTCACCGGCAGCACGATGTCGCCGATCGCGACGTTGGGCTCGGCGCCGCTCAGCCGCAGCGCCGTCACCGATGTGCCGCGCACCAGGAAGGACCGGTGCACGCGCACGAACCCGGCACCTGTCCACCTCTGCTCGAGGTCCGAGATGGGGATGCGCACCAGATGCGAGCCCTGCCCCGTGTGCAGCCGCGAGTAGTCGCCCTGCGCCTGCACGTACCGCACGTCGGAGCGACGCACGAGCCGGATCGTCGAGCCCACCTGCACCGGGAGGGTCTCGTCGTCGTCGGACGCTGAGACCGGCTGCGACCCGCCGGTCGGCGGGACGGATGCCGCGGCCGGCCGCACGATGCGCTCGATCGCCCGCCGCAGCCGCTCGGGGCGCAGCGGCTTGAGCAGGTAGTCCACGGCGTGCACCTCGAACGCCTCGAGCGCCCGCGCCTCGTCGGCCGTCACGAACACGATCGCCGGTGCGACGGCGAACTGCGAGATCGCTCGCGCGAGGTCGAGCCCGGACAGCCCCGGCATGTGGATGTCGAGGAACGCGGCGTCCACCGCCCGCTCCGACAGCGCACGGATCGCCTCTGCGCCAGAGCCCGCCCGCACGATCGTCCCGATCCGCTCGTCGGCGCGCAGCAGGTGCTCGAGCTCGTCGAGCGCGGGGCGTTCATCGTCGGCGATGAGCACATCGATCATGGGTTCGCGACCCCCGGATCGTGCAACGGCTGGGACTTGGGGATCCGCATCCGCACCATGGTACCGGCGCCGAGGTTGGTCTCGACGACCAGTCCGCCCGCATCGCCGTAGAGCTGCCGCAGGCGCGTGTCGACGTTGCGCAGGCCGACGTGGGCGCCGTCGCCGCCGGCGGCGAACAGCCTGCGCAGCGCCTCGGGGTCCATGCCCACGCCGTCGTCGTCGACGGTGATCTCGGTGCGGGTGCCCGCGTCGGCCGAGGTGATCGTGATGGTGCCGCCGCCCTCGCCGGGCTCGAGCCCGTGCCGCACGGCGTTCTCGACCAGCGGCTGCACCGACAGGAAGGGGATCACGGTGCTGAGGGTCTCGGGGGCGATGAGCAGCTTCACCGAGAGCCGGTCGCCGAACCGCGCGTGCTCGAGTTCGAGGTACGAGTGGATGCTCCGCAGCTCCTCGGCGAGGGTGGTGAACTCCCCCTGCCGCCGGAACGAGTACCGCGTGAAGTCGGCGAACTCGAGGACGAGTTCCCGCGCGCGGGGCGGGTCGGTGTTGACGAAGGACGCGATCGCGGTGAGCGCGTTGTAGATGAAGTGCGGGCTGATCTGCGCCCGCAGCGACCGCAGTTCGGCCTCGGCGAGGGCTGTGCGCGAAGCATCCAGCTCCCCCAGCTCGAGCTGCGCCGCGCACCAGTCCGCCACCTCTTCGGCCGCCCGCACGAGCGTCGCCCGCACGGGCGAGGCGAAGGCGACCACCGCCCCGACGACGACACCGTCGATCGCGACCGGCGCGCCCACGGCCTCGAGCCCGTCCGGCGACCCCTCCGGCGCCGGGAAGACCTGGCGGCGCCCGGTCTCGGCGACGCGCTCTGAGATGCGGCGCGCCGCCGCCTCGAGGCCGTCGTGCGGCCCGTCGGTGGCGACGACCTCGTGCCCGCCGTCGCCGTCGCGCCGCACGATCGCGACGGCGGTGCTGCCCAGCAGCACGCGCAGGTGCTTCGCGGCCCGCGCGACCTCGGCAGCGCGCAGCCCGCCGCGCAGGTGACCCGCGGCGAGGCTCGCATGATGCAGCGCGCGATAGGTCGCCTGCTCCGCGTCGCTGCCCAGTTCACGCGATCCGCGTGCCAGGCGCCACGCGAACAGCAGGGTGACCGCGACCACGGCACCGCCCAGCGCGCCGAGCGCTGCGGCCACCACGATGTCGGTCATGCGATCGAGCCTAGGGTTCGCGGCGGCGACGCGCTCAGCAGCAGCGGGCGCCGGGATTGCGGTCCTGGTCGTCCATCTTCTGCTTCCAGAAGGCGCGCTCCGTCAGCGGCTGCTGGCCTGGGTGACGCGCACGATGGTGGGCGACATAGGTGTCGTAGGCGCGGTCGCCCATGAGGTTGGTGACATACCAGCGGATGCCGCGACCGGCCCGCACCGCCAGAGCCCAGGGGCTCTCGCGGTGCGGCGCGGCCGCGGCATCCGTCCGGTTCATGCGTGTGCCGCCCTCAGTGGGCGCCGACCTTCGGACGGTCGGCCTCGGGAAGCTCTTGCCACTGCTTCTCGATCTGCTTCTCGGTGCGCGTGGCCAGGAAGCCCGACGGGGCGAAGCGGCGCGAGACCACCGCCGGGTCTTCGTGGCTGTCGCCTCCGCCCTTGACGATCGCGCGGGCGGTCACGATCACCGAGGCGACGATGACGAAGATCGCGAGCGTCACGAAGATGATCGACAGCGTGCCCTGCACGGCCGTGTTGCGCACGACGGCCTCCATCGCCTCGACGCTGGGCGCCGTGCCGAACGACGTCTTGCCGTCGGCGAGCGCCTGGCGGAAGGCGGCGTTGTTGGCCCAGTACCCGACCTGAGGCACCGGCGAGAAGATCTTGTACATCGACGCGGTGATGGTCACCACCGCGGTGAATGCCAGCGGCACCGCGACGATCCACAGCCACCTGAGGGTGCGCCTGCCGCGCTTGGCGACGATCGCCATCACCACCGCGAGCGCGATGGCCGCCAGCAGCTGGTTGGCGATGCCGAACAGCGGGAAGAACGTGTTGATGCCGCCGAGCGGGTCGGTCACTCCGAGGATCAGGATGTAGCCCCAGCCGGCGACCATGATCGCCGTGCAGATCCACACCCCGGGCCGCCACGAGACGTCCTTGAACTTCGGGAAGACCGCGCCCACGGCATCCTGCAGCATGAATCGCGCCACGCGCGTGCCCGCGTCGACCGCCGTCAGGATGAACAGCGCCTCGAACATGATGGCGAAGTGGTACCAGAAGGCCATCAGCGCCTGCCCGCCGAGGGCCTGCTGCATGATGTGCGCGAGTCCGAGCGCCAGCGTCGGGGCGCCGCCGGTGCGCGAGATGATGCTCTCTTCGCCGACGGCGGCGGCCGTCGAGGTGAGCATGTCGGGCGTGAGGTTCACGCCTGTCAGCCCGAGCGAGTTGACGAAAGCGACGGCGCCGTCGACCGTTCCGAGCGTGGCGGCGGCCGACGCGTTCATCGCGAAGTAGATGCCCCGGTCGATCGAGATCGCCGCGACGAGCGCCATGATCGCGACGAACGACTCCATGAGCATGCCGCCGTAGCCGATGAAGCGCGTCTGGCGCTCCTTCTCGACGAGCTTCGGCGTCGTGCCCGAAGCGATCAGCGCATGGAAGCCCGAGAGCGCTCCGCACGCGATCGTCACGAACAGGAACGGGAAGATCGGACCCGAGAACACCGGGCCCAGCTCGCCGCCGGCGAACTCGCTGAACGCGGGGACGCTGATCTCGGGACGCACGAGCACGATCGCGCCGGCGAGCACGACGATGACGCCGATCTTCATGAACGTCGACAGGTAGTCGCGCGGGGCCAGCAGCAGCCACACCGGCAGGATCGCCGCGACGAAGCCGTAGATGATGATGCCCCACGCGATCGTCGTGCGGTCGAGGTGGAACACCGCGTAGCCCCAGTCGGTGCCGGCGACCCAGCCGCCGGCGACGATCGCGGCGATCAGCAGCACGAAGCCGATGATCGAGATCTCGGTGATGCGCCCGGGGCGGATCCACCGCAGGTAGCAGCCCATGAACAGCGCGATCGGGATCGTCATCGACACGCTGAACACGCCCCACGGGCTCTCACCGAGGGCGTTGACGACGACCAGGGCGAGGATCGCCACGATGATGATCATGATCAGCAGCGACGCGATGATCGCCGCGGTGCCGCCGAATCGGCCGAGTTCGTCGCGCGCCATCTGGCCGATCGAGCGGCCGCCGCGGCGCATCGAGAAGAACAGCACGAGGTAGTCCTGCACGGCGCCGGCGAACACGACACCGACGATGATCCAGAGCGTTCCGGGGAGGAACCCCATCTGCGCGGCCAGGACCGGGCCCACCAGCGGCCCGGCGCCGGCGATCGCGGCGAAGTGGTGCCCGTAGAGCACGCGACGGTCGGTGGGGACGTAGTCCTTGCCGTCCTGCCTGTACTCGGCGGGGGTCGCGCGCCGGTCGTCGGGTCGCGTGATGTACTTCTGGATCACCTTCGAATAGAAGCGGTACCCGATCAGGTACGTGCACACGGCCGCGAACACGAACCAGACCGCGTTGACGGTCTCGCCGCGAACGATCGCGAGCATCGTCCAGGCCACGCCGCCCAGCAGCGCGATCGCCGCCCACAGGGCGATCTTGGGCCCGGTCCACTTCGCCTCGCGCTCGCGCTCCTGTTCGGGCACGGCGATCGGCGGAAGGCTGGGGTCTTGGACGAGCACGGGCTCGTCGTCATCGAGCACGGCTTCTTGCGAGCCGCGGGGGGAGGTGGCAGTCATCGGATCTCCTCTTGGACGCACCGTTGCGTCTTGACAGGCTAGGAATCCGGATGCCCCGTCAGGCCGGTCCCGCCGCTCGCCGGGCGAACATGCGACGAGCGGTCGCGACGATGCGACGAACGGCGACGCCCACAGCCGGTTACAGCCGCACGACCTCGGTCACCCGCACCACGGCGGTGCCCGCCTCTTCGGAGGCGACCAGGTCTACGACCGCGCGGATGCGCCAGTCGTGGTCGCCCGCCGGGTCGTCGAGCACCTGCTCGGCGCGCCAGACGCCGGCGGCGGCATCCGTCTCGTCCACCGTCACCAGCCGCGGCGAACGGGCCGCGCCGCCTGTCAGCAGCTCGTCGTGGTCGTCGTAATAGGCGTCGAGGGCTGCGGGCCACGAGGCGTCGGGATCGAGCTCGACGAGTTCGTCGTCGCGCTGCAGCGCGGCCAGCTGCACGCGCCGGAACAGCTCGTTGCGCACCAGCACTGCGAATGCTCGGCGGTTCGTCAGCACCGACGGCGGCGCGGGGGGCACCACGGGCGCGGACGGGTCGTCGAGAGGGTTCACCAGCGCCGACCACTCGTCCACGAGCGACGAGTCGACCTGCCGCACCAGCTCGCCCAGCCACTCGATCACGTCGACCAGCTCGGGAGTCTGCGCCTCGGCTGGCACGGTCTGCCGCACGGCGCGGTAGGCGTCCGACAGGTAGCGCAGCACGAGACCCTCGCTGCGGCCGAGCTGGTACAGCGACACGAACTCGCCGAACGACAGCGCGCGCTCGAACATGTCGCGCACGACCGACTTCGGCGACAGCTCGAAGTCGCGCACCCACGGCTGGCTCGACGCGAACGTGTCGAACGCCTGCGCGAGCAGTTCGGCGAGGGGCTTGGGATACGTGACGTGCTCGAGCAGCGCCATGCGCTCGTCGTAGTCGAGGCCGTCCTGCTTCATCGCGGCGACCGCCTCGCCGCGGGCCTTGTACTCCTGCTGCGACAGGATCGCCCGCGGGTCGTCGAGGGTCGCCTCGATGACGCTCACGACATCGAGCGCGTAGTGCCCGGTGCCGACGGATGCCGCTGCAGAACTCCTTCGATCCGCACCGGATCCGTCCGATTCCGGCAGGGCGGCGCCCGACCCGCCCGATTCGGAGGAGTTCTGCAGACGCAGGGGCGTGTCGTCGGGGTCGAGCAGCCCGATCGCGGCGAGCGCGAACGGCGACAGCGGCTGGTTGAGCGCGAAGTTCGGCTGCAGGTCGACAGTGAGACGGATGCCCCCACCCGCGGCATCGGCCTCGACGATGCCCGCGTCGCGGAGCGTGCGGAAGATCGCGAGCGCACGGCGCGCGAGCGCGTACCGCTGCGCGCGGGTCTGGTGGTTGTCGAAGACCAGCGAACGGACGTTCTCGAAGACGTCGCCGCCGCGTGCGATCACGTTGATGAGCATGGCTGCGGTCAGCTGCAGCTGCGGGACGAGCGGCTCGGGGGATGCCCCGACCAGGCGCTCGTAAGACCCCTCGCCCCAGTTCACGACCCCGGTGGGGGCCTTCTTGCGCACGATCTTCTTGCGCTTGGCGGGGTCGTCGCCGGCCTTGGCGAGCGCGACGGCGTTCTCGATCTCCCACTCCGGGGCCATCACGACCACGTTGCCGTACGGGTCGTAGCCGGCGCGGCCCGCCCGACCGGCGACCTGGTGGAACTCGCGCGCGCTCAGCTGGCGCATCTTCGTGCCGTCGTACTTCGACAGAGCCGTGATCACGACGGTGCGGATGGGAACGTTGATGCCGACGCCGAGGGTGTCGGTGCCGCAGATCACGCGCAGCAGCCCCCGCTGCGCGAGCGTTTCGACCAGGCGCCGGTAGCGCGGGAGCATTCCGGCGTGGTGCACGCCGATGCCCGCGCGCACGAGCCGCGACAGGGTCTTGCCGAACCCCGTCGTGAACCGGAACCCGCCGATCGCCGCGGCGATGGCGTCGCGCTCTTCGCGGGACGCGACGCGCACCGACGCGAGCGCCTGCGCGCGCTCGAGGGCCGCGGCCTGCGAGAAGTGAACGATGTACACGGGCGCCTCGCGCTGCTCGAGCAGGCGCTCGAGCACGTCCTGCACGGGTCGGCGCTCGTACGAGAAGTGCAGCGGCACCGGGCGCTCGACGCCGGTGATGAGCGCTGTGGAGCGCCCGGTGCGGCGCGAGAGGTCGTCGGCGATCGCGGTCACGTCGCCGAGCGTGGCCGACATCAGCACGAACTGCGCACGCGGCAGCAGCAGCAGCGGGATCTGCCACGCGCCGCCCCGCTCCGGATCGCCGTAGTAGTGGAACTCGTCCATCACGACCTGGTCGACGCGAGCCTCGGGCCCCTCGCGCAGGGCGAGGTTCGCGAGGATCTCGGCGGTGCAGCACACGATCGGCGCATCGGGGTTCACCGACGAGTCGCCCGTGACCATGCCGACGTTCGCCGCGCCGAAGATGTCGACGAGCGCGAAGAACTTCTCGCTCACGAGGGCCTTGATCGGCGCCGTGTAGTAGGTGCGGCCGCCGCGCGCGAGGCACGCCGCGTGAGCGGCGACCGCGACGAGAGACTTGCCGGTGCCGGTCGGGGTCGCCAGCACCACGTTCGCGCCCGACACGATCTCGATGGTCGCCTCGTCCTGCGCGGGGTAGAGCGCGAAGCCGCGATCTGACGCCCACTCGACGAAGCCGAGGTAGGCGGCATCCTCATCCGCTCCCGGCGGCACGGCGTCCAGAATCGACAGCGGCATGGTCCGAGTCTGCCAGGCGCATCCGGCGCCGCCGCACCTGGCGGAACACACGCGCGCCCCCGTACGTTGAAGAGCAAGGACGAAAGGATGCCGATGCCCGCCTCCACCGACAAGCTCACCGTCACGCGCAACGATGACGCCGGCCGATACGAGATCCACGTCGGCGACGTGCTCGGCGGCTTCAGCGAATTCGAGATCGCACCGAATGGGGAGCTGATCTTTCCCCACACAGAAGTCGACCCGGCTTTCCGCGGGCGCGGGCTCTCGACGGCGCTGATCGCCGCGGCGATGAACGATGTCGCGAGCCGAGGCGAGCGGATCGTCCCGCTCTGCCCGGTCGTTCGCCGCTATGTCCGCGAGAACCCGGTCGAGGGCCTCGACGTCGACTGGTCGGTGCCCGGAGAGCACTGATGACCCGGCTCGACACCGACAGCACGTTCTTCGCCGAAGCGCCCTCTGACTGCGACGGCGCGCGCGAGATCCTGCTGGAGGCGCGCGAGGTCCCGCTCGGCGGGGTCCGCGCGATGTCGGTGCACCGGGCGCTGCCGCAACGCGACCTGCCGCTGGTGGGCGCGTGGTGCTTCCTGGACCGGTTCGGACCGCAGGTGACGCGCATGCGCGTGGAGCCGCATCCGCACATCGGCCTGCAGACGGTCACCTGGCCGCTCACCGGCCAGATCCGCCACCGCGACACCGTCGGCAGCGACACGCTCGTGCGCCGGGGCGTGCTGAACCTCATGACGAGCGGGCACGGCATCGCGCACTCCGAGTACTCGGTGGGCGAGGGCCCCGCGCCGCTGGACGCGCTGCAGCTGTGGATCGCGCTCCCCGAGTCCCGCCGCCACGGGGCGCCGGCGTTCGAACGGCACGAGAACCTTCCCGCCGTCGCCGTGGACGCACTCGACGGCCAGGCCGGCCACGCGACCGTCGTGGTCGGCCAGTTCGCCGGCATCCGGTCACCGGCACAGGTGCACACCCCGATCGTCGGCGCCGAACTGCAGCTCGCGGCCGGCTCGCGCGTGCGCGTGCCGCTGCGCGCCGACTGGGAGCACGCGCTGGTGGGCATCGAGGGCGAGGTCGTCATCGACGCGGAGCGGCCCTCGGCCCTGGGGCGCGAGGGCCCGGCCCCGACCCTCGCCCCTCCGCATCTGCTCTACCTCGGCACGCGCCGCGACGAGGTCGTGCTGTCGGCGGACTCCGATGCGACGGTGTTCCTGCTCGGCGGCGAGCCCTTCGAGAGCGAGATCGTGATGTGGTGGAACTTCGTCGCCCGCTCGCACGACGAAGTCGTCGAGGCGCGCGAGCAGTGGGAGGCGGACAGCCCCCGGTTCGGCCATGTCGTCGGCCACGGCGATGAACGCGTGCCCGCGCCGCCCATGCCGACGGTGCGGCTCGTCGCGCGTCGCCGGCGCCTGTAGCGAGGTCCCGGCCGCGCCGCGCGGCTCACTTCACGACGAAGGCCGAGAAGCCGACGGATGCCTCGACCGTCGCCGAGCCGCGGTACTGGGCGGTCACGTCATGGGTGCCGGCGGCCTGCCTGGGCAGGTGGAAGGTGACGACCCCGCCCGCGAGGGTGCCGGTGTACTGCCGTTCGCCGACCCGCACATCGACCGTGCCGTCGGGGACAGGGCCGGTCGAGGCTGGGCCCACGTGCCCGAAGGCTCCGGGCGTCGCGTCGGCGGCCTCTGGCGCAGGCGTGGAGACCACTCGCACCGTGACGGCGTACGAGTCGGACGCGGTGCCGGAGTAGCGGTCCATGGTGACGATCGTCGTCGAGGAGTGCTTCACGAAGAGCGCGGCGGTCTCAGCCGATCCGGGGTTCATGTTGCCCGCGCGCGTCGCGGTCACCCGCACCGACAGGGCCGTGCCGACGTCCGCGGCGGTCACCGTGCGGAAGGGCCTGGTCGCGCCGGGGATCGGTTCGCCGTCGCGCAGCCACTGGAACGTGGTCTTCACGTCACCCGGATGCCACCTGCCGGGGTCGGCGGTGAGCCGTTCTCCGAGCTTCGGCGTGCCCTTGAGCTTCGGCGCGACCGCCGCGGCGGGCGGCGCCGCGCCCGCGGCGACCTCGACGAGGGTGCGCGCGGCGGAGTCGGCGAACCGCACCACACCGAGGTAGGCGGTGCCGGGCTTGAGCCCCGACCACGAGACCGAGAGGGTCTGCTCGACGCCGCTGTCGACGCCGAGCGGAACCGGTGACACGGCGAGCGCGCCTTCGCCGCCCGCCGCGACGATCGCCTGCGTGAGATCCCATGTCAGGGGTCCGGCCGAGGAGCGCGTGCTCACGACCACGCGGTACCAGCCCGGCGCCGGGCGGTCGATCGTGACGCGTTCGCGGCCGGCGTCGGTGTCGGGCAGCCACCGCTGGGTGAAACGCGGATCCTGCGGGCCGGTCACCTGGTAGACGCGCAGGCCGAGGCGTTCCCGATCCGTCGCGTCGAGCGTCCATCGCGCCAGGGACGTTCCGGGCGCGACCTCGACCACCCACGAGGTCTGGCCGTCGGCGTCGCCCGAGTCCTGGTCGCCGGAGTGGCCTGCGACGGTGTGCGCGGGGTCGACCAGCAGGGTCTCGGGGGCCAGGCCCGCGAGGCTCACCGGCAGCTCACCGCTCACCCCGGGGGTGATCGTGATGGGCGTGCTGCCGTCGATCCCCTCGCCGCGCACCGAGTCCGGCGTCGTGGCGCCCGCGGGCTTGACCGCGAGCGGCGAGCGCACGACCGTTCCGTCCAGTCCCGTCCACTCCAGCAGCCCGGTCGCCCATACGCCGGGCGGCGCTCCGGCACCGGTGAAGGCGATCGTGAAGGTGCGGGTCTCGCCGGGCGCGGTGAACTGCAGGCCGGCGGGCGAGACGATGACCTCGACGCCCGGAATGCTCGCCGTCGCGGTGTAGATGCCTTCGCGCGTGGCGGTCAGCGTGCGGGTGACGGTCTTGGTCGCGGGCAGGTCGCCGACCACGACCGCGGCGAGATTGGCCTCGCCGGGATCGCCCTGCCGCCGGCCCTCGACGAAAGGCGCCCAGTCGTCGGGGCCGTTGCGGTAGACGACCCCCGGGTCGAGAAACCGCGTCGCATCGACGTGACCCGCGCCTTGCGCGAACGGGTCGCCGAGGGCGAGGCCGTCGGCGCCGACGAGGTCGAACGCCGTCGTCATGAGGGCCGACTTCACCTCTCCGGGGGTCGCGTCCGGGGTGGCGTCGAGGTACAGGGCTGCAAGTCCCGCGACGTACGCCGACGCCATCGAGGTACCCGAGCGGAAGGCGAAGGCGGGGTCGCCGGATGCCTCGTCCCCCGCCGCGCCCACGACGTCGACGCCCGGGGCTGCGACATCCGGGCCGATCAGGCCGCCCGCGCCCGCCGGGCCGCGGCCCGACCACTCCGCGAGCTGCGGACCGGGCGGCGACGTGCCGGCGAGGTTTCCCTCTGAGAGCGACGCGGTCGCGTCGGGGTTGCCGCGCACGTACGCCAGGAGCGCGTCGCGATGCTCGTCCGACAGGTGCACGGTCGGCACCGCGTAGATGTCGGTCTCGGTCGCGTTCGGGGTCGCGTTGACGAGCACCATGCCCACGCCCCCGGCATCCCGCACCGCGACGGACTTCTCGACCCGGTCGTTCGTGCCGCGGTCGCATACGACGATCGCGCCCGCGACCGCTGCCTCATCGAGCGTTCCCGGGAAGCACAGCGCCGCGTTCACGGCGGTCTCCCCTGCTGCGGCGGCATCGCCCGCGTACACGATCGGAACCGTCGGCACGGGCCGGCCGATCACCGACGCCGAGGCGCCGGCGAGGTGCCAGGCGCCGGCGAGCGTCACGGTGCCCTCGAGCGGATGCGCCGTCGCGGCGCCGACCGTCGTGTACCAGGGGGCCGAGAACGCGGCGGTCGACGCGCCCGGGCCGGCGCCGCCCGCTCCGACGGCGACGAACACGCCCGCGGTGGCCGCGTGCCGGAACGCCAGGTCGAGGGGCGAGCCTGCGGCGGGAGGCGCGTCGCCGGCGACCGCGAACTCGATCACGTCGACGCCGTCGCCCACTGCCGCGTCGACGGCCGAGAGCAGGTCGCTCGTCGCGCACACGTCATCGACGGTCGCGCGCGGATCGGGGCCGTCCCAGCATGCCTTGTACACGGCGATCCGCGCCGCCGGGGCGATGCCCGCGATCGGGCCGAGGCCGACCTCGCCGAGCGTCGCCTCGACGCCCGCGCGACCGGCGGCGATGCTCGCCGTGTGCGACCCGTGGCCGGACGAGTCGCGGGGTGAGAGGTGTTCCGCGCCGAACCCGAACCCGGCCGCCGTCGCGCCGTCTGCGAAGTACCGCGCCCCGACCAGCGTGGTCGAGTACGCGGCCGAGGACCACTCCTCGCCTCCGACGCGGCTGCTGCGGAATGTGCCGCCGTCGCCCTTCTCGAACACGACCGTGTCGCCTTCGAGGTACGGCTCCGCCCCCGCTTCGGCGCCGAGCGGCTCGCCCGCGAACGACGGGTGCTCCGGGTCGATGCCGGAATCGACGATCCCGACGACGACGCCCGCGCCCGCGGCATCCGGAGCGGTCACCGCCTGCCGCGCGAGCGCTGTGCCGCTGCGGGCGGCCGCGTCGGCCGACGGCGCGGACGCGACGTGCAGGATCCGGTCGGGGTACACGCCCTCGACGCCCGCGTCGCCCGACAGTCGCGCCACCTGCTGCGGCGACAGCGCCGCGCTGAACCCGTTGAGCACCACGGCGTACTCGGCCGTCGGCTCGGCGCCGGCCGAGGCGGCGACCGCGCGCCGGCGCTCCGCGAGGAACGCCCCGTACGCCTCGGCCTGCCGCGAGCGCACGTCGAGCGAGGCGCCCTCGACGGGCCGGGTGGGGCTGTAGCTTCCGGTGCCGCCGTCGTACGACGCCAGGGGCGCATCGCCCAGGACCACGATGTAGCGATCGGATGCCGCGACCGCCGGGGCCTGCTCTGCCACCGCCGGTCCCGCGAACGTCGAGGCGCCACCGAGAAGCAGTGCCGCGACCGTCACGGTCGCCGCTGCCCGCAGTGAAGAGCGCACCATCGAGTTCCCCGTTCTTGCGACGCCGGAACGAGTTCGATGCTAATTCACCGGGCGAGCCCCGTGAAGGGCGACCGCGGGGACGCCGGGGTGCGTCGCTAGGATCGGCGTATGGCCCGAGGATCCGTGCTCTCGACGAGCACTCTGCTCACGTGCGCGGCGATCGCGGTCGCGACGGGAGCGCTCGGCGGTCTCGCAGGCTGGGTCACACCCGCCGTGCTGGCCACGATCCCGATCGTGTACGGCTTCGTGCTCGGCGCGCACGTGCTTCCCGGCATCATCTCGCAGGAGCTCATCCGCCTGCCGTGGGTCGCCCTGATATCCCACGTGCTGGCCGCCCTCGTCTCCAGCGCAATCGCCCCGCAGTGGGCGCTGCGGTTCCTCGGCACCGCGGTGCTGTTCGGCGGCATCCAAGAGCTCGTCGCGGCCGCGACCCGCTACCGCGTCTGGCAGCCGTGGCGCTACTTCATCTCGGGCGTCGTGATCGGCATCGTGGTCGCGGTCGTCGTCTTCTTCGCCGCGCACCTGTCGATGCTGCCGCCGGCGGCCCAGGTCGCGTACCTCGTGCTGTCTGTGCTCGGCCCCGTGGCGTGGACGGCCGTCGGCCTCGGCATCGGCGCGGGTCTGCGCCGCGCGGGGGTCGGACGCGCCCGGCCCTGAGCCGGACTCTCGCGGCGCTCCCGGCGCGTGGGTTAGTGTTGCCGGGTTAGGTAATCCTCACCTTTCCTCAAGGAGCCCGCCGTGACCGTCCCCGCGCCCGTCCCCGGCGTCGCGCCCGCGGCCGAGCCCCGCAGCGGCCAGGTGCGCGAGCCCCTGCTGCGCGTGCGGAACCTGTCGATCACGCACGAAGGCGCCCCGACGCCGACCCCCTCGCGCGCGACGTTCGACGTGCGGCCGGGCGAGGTCGTGCTGCTGCTCGGGCCGAGCGGCTCGGGCAAGTCGACCCTCGCGCTCGCGCTCAACGGACTCATCCCGCACGCCGTGCCGGCCACGCTCGGCGGTCGCGTCGAGGTCGGCGGCCTCGACACCGCCGACACCGACGTCGCGCAGCTGAGCACCCGGGTCGCGATGGTGTTCCAGGACCCGGACGCCCAGCTCGTGACCGGGACGCTCCTGGACGAGGTCGCCTTCGGCCCCGAGAACCTGCGCCTGCCCGTCGCCGACGTGCTCGCCCGCGCCGAGTCGGCGCTGCGCCGCGTGGGCCTGTGGGAGCGGCGTGCCGAGAACCCCGACCGGCTGTCCGGCGGCGGCCGCCAGCGGCTCGCGATCGCCTGCGCGCTCGCGATGGGCTCGCCCCTGCTCGTGCTCGACGAGCCCACCGCGAACCTCGACCCGCGAGGCATCGAAGAGGTCTACGCGGCCCTCGCCGAGCTCGTCGCCGAGGGCGACCGCGCGATCGTGCTCATCGAGCACAACCTCGACGCGGCGATCGGGTTCGTCGACCGCGTGCTCGTGCTCGACCACGACGGCGCGCTGGTGATCGACGGCACAGTCGATGACGTGCTGCGCGCCCGCGCCGAAGAACTCCACTCCCTCGGCGTGTGGCTGCCGATGTCGGCCCTGGCCGCGCTGCGCCTGCGTCGGGCGGGATACCCGCTCGACCCGCTTCCGCTCACACCCGGCGAACTGCACGCCGCTCTCGAGAGCGATGCGGTGACGGATGCCCCGGCGCAGGCATCCCCCCGGGCTTCGCGTCATCGTTTCGCCTGTTCGCCGCGCTCGGTGCTCGACGGCCCGCACCCGGGCTCCGACACCGTCGCCGGCCCGCGGGTCGCCCCGCGGGCGCAACGAGACGAGACGGCGCCCCACGCCCGCGCGCAGCCCCTCGTCGAGGTGCGCGGCCTCACCCTGCGCCGCGGGCGCGCCGAGGTGCTCCACGACGTCGATCTCGACATCCGGGCCGGGGAGTTCCTCGCCGTCATCGGCGCGAACGGCGCCGGCAAGACGAGCCTCGCGCAGGCGATCGCCGGTGTCGTGCGGCCCCCGCGCGGCACGGTGCGCATCGGAGACCCTTCGACGGGCTCAGGGCACCGCCTCGACGTCGCACGCACGGATGCCCGCACCCTGTCGTCGCACGTCGGGTTCGTGTTCCAGAACCCCGAGCACCAGTTCATCGCCCACACGGTCTTCGACGAGCTCGCCCACGGCCTGCGCCGGCGGCATCTGCCCGACGAAGAGGTGCGCTCGCGCACCGAGGCCCTGCTTGCGCGCTTCGGTCTCGAGCACAAGGCGCAGACCCATCCGTTCCTGCTCTCGGGCGGGCAGAAGCGCCGGCTGTCGGTGGGCACCGCGCTCGCGGGGGCGGCCCTCGACGGCGGGGCCGCGCTGCTCGTGCTCGACGAGCCGACGTTCGGGCAGGACCGCGCCCGCGCCGACGAACTGCTGTCGCTGTTGCGCGAGCTCAACGCCGAGGGCACGACGATCGTCGTCGTCACGCACGACATGCAGCTCGTGGCCGAGTACGCCGACCGTGCCGTGATCGTGCACGACGGCCGGATCCTGGCGCAGGGCCCGACGGGCGACCTGTTCGCCGACGCCGCCCTCATCGAACGCGCGGGGCTGCGTCCGCCGCCGCTCAGCCGTGCGTTCGGCGGCCTGGTGTCGCATCCGGAACTGGCCGGCATCGCCCGCCTGGCCGACCTCCCCGGGGGTGCGACGTGAGCGCACCCGTTGTCGCCGCCGTGACCTCGGCGGCGACGTTCGACCCGTACGCGGGCATCGCACCGCACTCCCCGGTGCGGTTCCTGTACGACCTCAACCCCCTCGCGAAGCTGTTCGCCCCGCTGCCTGCGATGGTCGTGCTCGTGTTCGTGCGCGATCTCGCGACGCCACTTGCGTTCCTGGCGCTGTCGTACGCGGTGCTGCTGGTCGGTGTTCGCCTCACGCGGCGGCTCGCAGGACTGCTCGTGCTCATCCCGGTCGCGACGGTGCTGATCGGCTTCGGCTTCGCGCTGTGGACCGACGCGGGCCGCGTGTCGCACACCGAGCCGGTGTTGCGCCTCGGCGGGTGGGTGCTGTACGAGGGTGCGCTCGAGATCGGCTTCGCGACGGGCCTGCGCATCGCCGCGATCCTCGCGCTCGCGCTGATCGCGGGACTGTCGACGACCGGCCCCGATCTCGTGCGCGCGAGCGTGCAGCACCTGCGGGTGCCGTACCGCATCGGCTACACCGCGCTGGCCGCGTTCCGGTTCGTGCCGCGGTTCGGCTACGAGCTCGACGTCATCCGGCAGGCCCATCGCGTGCGCGGAGCCCACGGCGGGCGCGGCCCGTTCGCGGCGGTCGCCCGGTGGTCCGGCTACATCGTGCCACTGCTGGCGGGTGCGATCCGGCATGCCGAGCGGGTGGCCCTGGCGATGGATGCCCGCGCCTTCGGCGCCCACCGCGACCGCACCGAGCGCCACCTGCTGCCCTGGCGGGCGCGCGACGCGGTCTTCGTCGCCGCGTTCGTCGTGGCATCCGCCGTCTTTGTCTGGCTGCTGTTCCCGTGGGGAACGGCGTGACCCCCTGCCCGATCCCATCCGTGAGGAGATGACGATGGCCCGCGCCTCGAGACTCGTCAAGCCCGAGTCGCAAGACCTGATCCACCTGAGGGTGCTCCGCCGCGAGCGCCTCTCACCGCACTGGATGCGCGTCACGCTCGGAGGCGGCGAGATCGCCCGCTTCCGGTCGATGGGCTACGACCAGTGGTTCCGCATCTTCCTGCCGCTCGGGGGCGACGAGGGCCTGGAGCGCATTCCGGCGAAGGCGAACAAGCTGCTGGGCTACCTCAAGTATCTGCGCATCCCCGACGGCGTGCGGCCGGTCATGCGCAACTACTCGGTGCGCGCGTATCGCCCCGCGACGGCGACGACCGATGCCGAGATCGACGTCGACTTCGTGCTGCACGGCTCGGCCGGCGACGGCACCGCCGGCCCCGCGTCGCGCTGGGCCGAAACGTGCGAGCCCGGCGAGAGCGTGGTCATCATCGACGAGGGGCTCACGTTCAACCCCGAGCGCGGCACGTCGAAAGTGCTGCTCGTCGCCGACGAGACGGGGCTGCCCGCGATCGCCAGCATCTGCGCGACCCTGGATGCCTCGGCCACCGGCCTCGCCCTCGTCGAGGTGCCGTCGACAGGCGACGCCCTCGAGTTCGAGCACCCGGCGGGCCTCACGGTGCGCTTCGTCGTGCGCGATCACGCATCCAAGCCCGGAACCGAGGTGCTCGCCGCGCTCGAAGCGCTCTCGGACCTTCCCGCCGGAGGCCCTGACCTGCACGCATACGTCGTCGGCGAGCAGGCGCTCGCGACGAACGCGCGCCGCTACCTCGTGAACGAGCGCGCGCTCGACAAAGACGCGGTGAGCTTCTGCGGCTACTGGCGCGTGGGCGCGGCATCCCCCGCCCCCAAGTCCCAGCGCGCCGACGCGCACGCCGCCGAAGCCGCCGCGTGACCGGCCGACGCAGGCACGAGACGAGGACATTCCGCGAGACGAGGACAGAACCGGCGGAATCGTCCTCGTTTCGCGACATCCCCTGATCTCAGACGAACGGATGCCGCGACCCGGCGCCCTGCGTACAGGGGCGGGTCGCGGCATCCGTCACCGCGTCAGCGCGCGCTCAGCGCTTGCCGACGATCTGGCGCGAGACGAGGTCGCGCATGATCTCGTTCGTGCCGCCGTAGATGCGGTGCACGCGCGCGTCGAGGAACGCGCGGGCGATCGGGTACTCGGTGATGTAGCCGTAGCCGCCGTGCAGCTGCACGCCGATGTCGAGCAGCTCCCACTCGCGGTCGGTCGACCAGAACTTGACCTTCGCGGCCTCTTCGGCGGTGAGCTTCTGGTCCTTGTAGAGCATCATCGCGCGGTCGTTGTAGGCCCACAGGACATCGACGGTCGTGGCCATGTCGGCGAGCTTGAAGCGCGTGTTCTGGAAGTCGGCGATCGGCTGACCGAACGCCTCGCGGCTGAGCACGTAGTCACGCGTCCAGTTGAACGCGGCCTCACCCGCGGCCGCGGCGGCGACGCCGATCGACAGGCGCTCAAGCGGCAGGTTCATCATGAGCTGGATGAAGCCGAGGCCCTCCTTGCCGCCGATGAGGTTCGCGTCGGGCACGAACACGTCGGTGAACGACAGCTCGGCGGTGTCCCAGCCGTGGAAGCCCATCTTCTCGAGCTTCTTGCTGTGGTCGAAGCCCTCCATGCCGTCCTCGAGGATCAGCAGGCTGAAGGCGTCGGGGCGGTTGCCCTCACCAGTCTTGACGAACGTGACGACGATGTCGGCGGTCTTGCCCGACGAGATGAACGTCTTCGCGCCGTTGACGATGTAGCCGCCGTCGACCTTCTTGGCCGTGGTCTTGATGCCGCGCAGGTCGCTGCCCGCGCCCGGCTCGGTCATCGCGAGCGCGCCCAGGATCTCGCCGGTCGCCATGCCCGGGAGCCACTTCTCCTTCTGCTCCTGCGTGCCCATGTGCACGATGTAGGGCACAGCGAGGTCGTCCTGGATGCCGAAGGCGCCGGCGAGCGAGCCGAGGCCCGCGCCGATGGTCTCTTCGAGCACGATCGCGCGGAAGCGGTAGTCCTGCAGCATGCCGGCGCCGCCGAACTCCTCGGGCACCGACAGGCCGATGATGCCGGCCTCGCCCGCCGCGAGCATGGTCGCACGGTCGATCTCGCCGTCGGCCTCCCACTGCTTGCGCTTGTCTTCGGTCGCGTAGCGCTTGACGAATTCCTTGACGACGTCGCGGAAGGCGTCGTGATCCTCGTCGTAGATGTCGCGCTCCATTGAGCCTGTCCTTTCGTGTTGCCCGGCGGGGCCGTTCGGGCCGCTTCGCCGCAGGCGATCCTACGCCGCACCGTCAGCGAAGCGCCGAACGTGTGAGATTGCATCTCACGATACGCGAAACTCGGTGCCGCCTATTGTGGGATGCCGCAACCGCGCGGTCACGACCCCGCGGGGTAGTCGCCCGCGGCCGGCAGCCCGAAGAACTCCTCGAGCGAGCGCCAGCCCCCGGCGTGGTATTCGGCCGCGAGCTCGACGCCGACATACCGCAGATGCCACGGCTCGGCCATGTAGCCCGTGATCGGCGTCGAGCCCTCTTCGTACCTCGTGATCCAGCCGTACTCCCACGCGTGCCCGACGAGCCACGCCCCCTGAGGCGAGCCGGCGACGTCGTCCATCGTGAGGCACGATTCGAAGCACGGCAGCACGTCGGCGGCCAGTCCGCTCTGGTGCTCGCTGAATCCGGGCCGCGCGCTCTCGAGGTCGGCGTAGGCCGCACCATGCATCGAGACGTAGTCTCCGTAGACGTCGATCTGCGACCAGTAGTCCCGATAGGCGCTGGCCACCGCGATCTCGCCCGCTCCTGCCGAACGGGATGCTTCGGCCAGCGCCGTCATCGCGGCAGCCGCGTCGGGCCGCAACTGGTCGAACGGGCCGAACGTCTGAACGCCGGTGGCGCGCGCCAGCGCGGCGGGCGCGTAGTCCACCGGTGCGGACGGACGGAGCTTGTCGATCACGTTCCACACCCGGGCAGGGTCGTCGAACCCGATGCACGGCATGCCGCCGGCGACGACGGCCTCGCGGAACGCGCGCGCGCCGCCCGCCGCGGCGAGCACGGCCGAGTCGTCGCCTGCGGCGAGAGCCGCGACCACCGCGGGGTTCTCGCACGACGCGAAGGGCACCTGCCTGGGGGGCGGCGGGAGCGGCTCCTCCTGGGGATCGCCCGTCGGCGACGGCGTCGGATGGGGCGTGGGCGACGCGGCCGCGCCGACGACGCTCTGGATCGCGGCGGCCACCGGGTCGGAGGCGTCGACCCCGGCGAAGAGCACGACGGGCGCCCGTGCGTCCGCCACGGCCACCGCCGCCGTGACGACGGATGCCGACGCCACGATGAGAACGCTCCCGATCGCCGTCATGAGCGCGACGACGGCCCTCTTGCGCGTGTGCTTGCGCGCGTGGCGGGGAAGCCCTGACGGGACAGCGGCCAGCAGTTCGCTCCACGCGCTGCGGTGCGACGCGGGGGTCGTCTGGGCAGGGCGGCTCGCCCGCTCGCGCGCTTCTCGCAACGCGCGACGGGTCGTCGTGGGCATGTGCGGTGGGGGTGCCGTCACGCGTCCATTGTGACCCGTTCGCACGCACGGCCGCCAGATCGCGCGCTCGCCCTTCGATGAACCGCCGTGCGGTGGTTGACACAGTGTCGAATCTTTGTTCTACTCTCCTTCATGCGCTGGCAAGGTCAAGAGCTCGGGACGGTGGATGAGGCCGCCCTGCCCGGACTCGACCGACTGCACCCGCTCGTGCGCTCGGTCACCACTCCCGAGTTCGCCGGCATGACCTTCCACGAGGTGCTCTGCAAGTCGGCCCTCAACCATGTGCCCGGGTCGTCGTCGATGCCCTTCGACTGGACGATCAACCCGTACCGGGGCTGCAGCCATGCGTGCGCCTATTGTCTGAGCCCCGACACCTTGGTTCTGTGCGCCGACGGGCGTCAACGCCGGATCGACGAGCTGACGATCGGTCAGGAGGTCATCGGGACCGAGAAGCAGGGCGACTGCCGTCGCTACGTCGCGACCACCGTGAAGGCGAAGTGGTCCACTCGAAGGCGCGCATTCCGCGTGACGCTCGCTGACGGCACTCAGCTCGTCGCCAGTGCCGACCACCGGTTCCTCACCGAACGGGGGTGGAAGCATGTCAAAGATGTGATGGGCGGTCTTGACCAGCGACCGTCTCTCACGACCAGTAACCGGCTGATGGGACGTGGGCTGGGCGAGCGGGCTCGTCTGCGCCCGCCGTTGGACGGCGAGCATCGGCGAGGGTATCTGGCCGGCGTGAGCCGAGGTGATGGGATGCTGCTGCACGGCGCCTATCCCTATGGCGAGCGCACCGCCACGGTCCACCGATTCCGCCTGGCCCTCGCAGATCACGACGCCCTGGACAGAACCCGTCTGCTGCTCGAGGCCGAGGGCGTTCCGACCGTGACCCGCCCCTTCACGCAGGCGACGACCGCTCGGCCAGAGATGTCGGCGATCCACACTGCGCGACGAGCAGACGTCGAGACCATCGAGCGAGTCACCTCCGTTCCGAGCGTGCGTACCCCGGCGTGGCACGCGGGGTTCCTCGCCGGCCTCTTCGATGCGGCCGGCTCCTGTTCTGGTGGCGTGCTTCGCGTCAGCAACAAGAACGAAGAGACTCTTCGGCTCATCCACGACGCCCTCGACGTGCACGGCATTCCACACGTCATCGAGCCGCCGCGATCGAACAGCGTCCGTACGGTGCGCATCTCGGGCGGGCATGCGCAGCGGCGGCGGTTCTTCGCACTCACCGAGCCCGCGATCACCCGAGAGACGGCCATCGCGGGCACAGCCGTCAAGACCGTCGCGGATCTGCGCGTCGTCAGCGTGGAAGACCTCGGACACGACATCGACATGGTCGACATCACCACCGGCACCGGCGATTTCATCGCGAACGGTGTCATCAGCCACAACTGCTTCGCCCGTCCGACACACGAGTACCTCGACCTCGACGCGGGGCACGACTTCGACTCGCAGATCGTCGTGAAGGTCAACGTGGTCGACGTGCTTCGGCGCGAGCTGGCGCGGGGCACGTGGGAACGCGAACCGGTCGCGCTCGGCACCAACACCGACCCGTACCAGCGGGCCGAGGGCCGCTACCGGCTCATGCCCGGCATCATCTCGGCCCTCGCAGAGTCGGGCACGTCCTTCTCGATCCTGACCAAGGGCACGATGGTCCGTCGCGATCTGCCGTTGCTGACCGATGCCGCAGCATCCGTCTCCGTCACGATCGCCACCTCGATCGCCGTGTTCGACGATGCGCTGCAGCACTCGCTCGAACCCGGCGCTCCGACTGCGGCGGCCCGCCTCGAGACGGTGCGCGCCGCCTCCGAGGCGGGTTTTTATGTGACCGTCTTCCTGATGCCTGTGCTCCCCCACCTGACCGATTCGATCGCGTCGCTCGACCACGCGCTGACACGCATCAAGGAGGCCGGCGCCCATCGCGTCGTCTACGGCGCCCTGCATCTGCGCCCCGGCGCGAAGCAGTGGTTCATGCAGTGGCTGGGGCGGGAGCATCCCGAGCTCGTGTCTTCGTACCGCGGCCTGTACCCGGGGGCGTCGGCGTACGCGCCGAAGGCGTACCGGTCGTGGCTCGCGAAGCGCGTGCGGCCGCTCATGCGCGTGCACGGGCTGGACGGTCACGATGAAGACGACGGTCCGAGGCGAGGCCCTGTGCCGGGCCTCGCCTCCCGCACGGCCGCCGCCTCCCGCACGGCCGCCGCATCCCGCGTGGTCACCACATCGCGGGGTCGCCTCGCGGCGACCGCTTCAGAGCCGAGGCTCTTCTGAGCGACCGGTGCGACGAAGTTGCGGCACCGTGTCCCAGCCCCGGTGTCTCAGGTCCGCAGGCACGAGCGTCAGTTCATGGAATTGTCCTGCTCGTCATCGCCGGAGGGGACCTCGACAAGCCCGATGCATCCGTCGCCCTGTGGACCGAGAACAGGACGGCGCATCGAGAACAGGACCGATCTTCGTCGGTCGTCCTGCTCTCGATGCGCCGTCCTGTTTCCGGGCCGCGGCGGCGCGGCGTGCGGCGACCGCGGCGGCGGCGGCGCGGCGGGGTCAGGCGACCGCGTCAGGCGACGGGATTCACCTGACGGCCCGAAAGCTCCTCGAGCAGGTCGTCGCCGGGGCGCACCTCGTCGAAGGGCGCGTCGATCTCGGCGCGCTCGAGCATCTCGGTCATGCGCCGGCGGCGCTGGCGAGTCACGAGCGTCACGACCGTGCCCGAGCGGCCCGCGCGGCCGGTGCGACCCGATCGGTGCAGATACGTCTTGTACTCGTCGGGCGCGTCGGCCTGGATCACGAGATCGATGTCGTCGACGTGGATGCCGCGGGCCGCGACATCCGTCGCCACCAGCACATCCACCTTGCCTGCCGTCATCTTCTCGAGGTTGCGCGTGCGCTTGGCCTGGTTGAGGTCGCCGTGCAGGGCGAGAGCGCGGATGCCGGCGTCGTCGAACTGCTCGGCGAGCATCTCGGCGTAGGCGCGCGTGCGCGCGAAGACGAGCGTCTTGCCCTCGCGGGCGACGAGCGAGTCGAGGATCTCGGCCTTGTCGCGGTGGTCGATGACGAGCACACGGTGGTCGATGGTGCTGGAGTCCTGGTCTTCGCCGGCCACCTCGTAGACGGCCGGGTTCACGAGGAACTCGTCGACCAACGCGGCGACCTCGCGGTCGAGCGTCGCCGAGAACAGCAGCTTCTGCGAACCGTCCGCCGTCAGGCGCAGGATGCGCTGCACCGGCTCGAGGAACCCGAGCTCGCACATGTGGTCGCCCTCGTCGAGCACCGCGATGCGGATGCCCGACAGGTCGAGCTTGCCCTGGTTCGCGAGGTCTTCGATGCGACCGGGGGTGCCGATGACGATGTCGACACCCTTCCTGAGTGCCCCCACCTGACGCGCCTGCGGCACGCCGCCGTAGACCTGCGTCGTGAACAGGCCGACGCTGCGGGCGATCGGCTGGATCGTGCGGTCGATCTGCAGCGCGAGCTCGCGCGTCGGCGCGAGGATCAGCGCGCGCGGCGACCGGCCGAACTCGCGGCGCTGCCCCGCCTGCGAGCGCAGGATCGACTCGACCAGCGGAGCGCCGAACGCGATCGTCTTGCCCGAGCCGGTGCGGCCGCGGCCCAGCACGTCACGCCCCGCGATGATCGGGGGGATGGTGGCTGCCTGGATCGGGAAGGGGGATGCCGCACCCAGGTCGGCGAGGGCGCGAACGATGTTGTCACCGAACCCCAGGTCGGCGAACGACGTGCCGGCGACGGCCTGGGCCTCGACGGCCTCGCCCTGCAGGCGCTCGTGGACGACGTCGACGTGCTCCTCGTGCTGGGCGGTGCGTCCGGGCTTGGCGTTCCAGTCCGAGCGGGTCGGGCCGTCGTTGCGGCGGGGGCGGTCGTCACGGCGAGGCCGATCGTCGTACGAGCGCGCGGGGCGGTCGCCGCTGTCGCGACGCGGGCGATCGTCGTACGAACGGGCGGGGCGGTCGCCGCTGTCGCGACGCGGCCGATCGTCGTACGAACGGGCGGGGCGGTCGCCGTTGTCGCGACGCGGGCGGTCGTCGTACGAACGGGCGGGGCGATCATCACGACGGATGCCGCCGCCGCGGTCATCGCGACGCGGGCGGTCGTCGCGGTACGACGCGCGGGCGTCGCCGAACGAGCGGCGGTCGTCGCGGGGCACGCGCTCGCCGCGGTAGTCGTCGCGGACCGGACGGTCGCCGCCCCGGGAAGGGCGATCGCCGTACGGGCGGCCCTCACGCGCCGGGCGGTCGTCACGACGCGCCGGGCGCTCGCCCGACGAACGCGCCGGGCGCTCGTCACGGCGCTCCGGGCGGTCGAACGAACGGGCGGGACGCTCACCGAACGAACGCGCCGGGCGCTCGTCACGGCGCTCCGGGCGGTCGAACGAACGCGCGGGACGCTCACCGAACGAACGCGCCGGGCGGTCGCCGAACGAACGGGCTGGGCGGTCGTCGTACGAGCGCGGCGCGCGCTCGCCGTTCGCCTGCGAGCGGATGCCGCGTGCCTCGTCGCGGCCGGCGCGCTCCTGAGCGGTCCAGCGCTTCTTAGACGCGGCATCGGTCTGCTCGGTGCGATAGCCGCGATGCGACGGGCTCTTGCTGCCCGCTGTGCCTGCCGACGACTCGCCCGGACGGCGCTTGCGGTCCTGGTACGACGTCTTCCCGCCGTAGCGGGGCTCGAAGTTCTTCGCGGCGCGACCGCCGGCGGGTTTCTTGTTCTTGGGCATGGTGATCGTCTTCCTGGGTTCTCTTGCACGAGAACAGCGCCCGCACGCGCGCCCGCGAAGAGCTCAGGGGCGGCGTCGGGCAACCCGGACAACCGTCGGCCGGGGGCCATTCATGTGATGGTCATGTGCGCCGATCGGCGCTCACCATCGGCCCCTTGGACTACAAACCCATCCGCGAGCGCGTCGCGGTGTCCAGAGCCGACCGGTCGAGCGTAGCGGATCACCCTGGGAGCCCGCCCGCCGTCCCGCCGAACGCTACTGCGCCGCGTCGGGCTTCTGACCGCAGTGCGAGATCGCGCCGATCGCGATCGACGGCGCGCCGGTCGCGGCCGTCACATCGGTGACATTGACCTCGACCTTCGTCGCGGGGTCGACGATGAGGATGTCGACAGGGCTGTCGGTTTCTCGCACGAGCACCTCCCACTGGTCGCCGAGCCGGTCGGGAATGCCCAGCACCACCGACTCGACGTCCGTCCCGTCAGCGAGCGGCACATCCCACAGGCCCGTGTAGAGGTATCCCGGCGAGTCGGAGTCGAGTGCGGGCGTGCGACAGCGCAACGGCTCGCCATCGGGGCGGGGAGCCGGCGTGACACCGGCCGGCAGGGCATCCGCGACCCTCTCATCGTCGCTCATCGTCGCTCATCGTCGCTCATCGGGGCGTCGGCGGTGTCGGGGTCGCACAGCACGTGCAGGGCGGCAGGCGTGGCATCCGACAATGGATCCATGGCAGAACCCGTGGCCCACCCCATCACCGTCGCGATCGAGCGGCGCATCGACCCGTCCCGCACCGCAGAGGCCACGAGCTGGATGCAGGCGGGCACCGACCTGGCGACCGCCTTCCCCGGCTTCCTCGGCTCGGGCTGGGTGCGCGCGGGCGAGGCGAGCGACCTCTGGTACATGCTGTACCGGTTCCGCGACATCCCGACTCTCGAAACGTGGGAGCAATCGCCGCAGCGCTCGCGGTGGCTCGACGCGGGCCGCGCGTTCGCGAACGAGGTGCGCGTCGAGCGCCGCACCGGCATCGAGGGCTGGTTCGACGCCCCGTTCGCGCTGCACGTCGAGAGCCGGCCAGGGGCGGATGCCGCGACCACGGGCCCGATCCAGCAGCCGATCCCCGCAGCACCCCCGCGCTGGAAGCAGACGGTGACGATCTGGCTCGGGTTCTTCCCGGTGAATCTGCTCGGGTCGTGGGCGCTCGGCTTCGTGCCGGGCTTCTCGGCGTGGCCGCTCGTGCTGCGCGTGCTTGTCACCACGGCGCTGTTCACGCCGATCATGACGTACGCGGTGCTGCCCTGGGTGACACGGATGCTGCGCCCCTGGCTGCAGCGCGAAGCCTGAGGCTCTCTCGCTCCGGCCACGCCCCGCGGGTCGTTGAGCGAGGAAGCAAAGCGGCCGAGACCAAACGACCCGCGGGGGACGGCCCGCAGGATGAACCTGCGGGCCGGTGCCCGCTAACGGTCGGCCGGGGAATCCGTCTCGTCGTCTTCGATGATCTCGGGCTCGACCTCGGTCTCGAGGGCCGCTTCGATCCGCTCCTCATACGCCGACTCGGAGTCGTCCTCGGGCGTGGTGTCGGACTGCTCCGCGGCGGCATCGGCGGCAGCCTCCGGCTCGACCTCAGCCTGATCCTGCGGCTGAATCTCAGCCTGGGCTTCAGCCTGCGGTTCGACCTCAGTCTGGGGCGCGCCCTCGGACTCGACCGCAGAGAGGGTCCCAGCCTCGCCCTCCGGCGCGGACTGGACCGTCTCTTGCGGCTCGACCTCGGGCTCGGCGTCCGCCTCGACCTCGGCGGCGGCCTCCGGCTGTGCCTCGACCTCGGGCTCCGCGGGCACCTCGGGCTCCGCGGGCACCTCGGACTCCACAGGCACCTCGGACTCCACAGGCACCTCAGACTCCGCAGGCACCTCGGCCTCCACAGGCACCTCGGCCTCCACAGCATCGGCGTCCGAGTCGGGCTCGGCCGAGCCCTCGGCCTCCGCCGCCACCTCGGCATCTCCCGCCGCAACCGCCCCGGCGACAGCGTCCTCCTCAACCTCGGCCGCAGCCTCTGCGTCACCCGCGACAGCGGCCTCGACCTCAGCCCCGGCTTCGGTCGCGGCATCCTCCTGTGCGGGCGCCGCATCCGGCTCATCCTGGGCGTCTTCTGCCATCGCCACAGCGGCGATCGCCCCGGCCGCGAGCGGAACCGAACCGGTCTCGCCCGCTTCGAGCAGGCGGCGCTCTCGCCGCGTCAGCGGCACCGCGCGGGCAGCACCGGCCGCCCCGGCCGAGCCCGCACCGGCCGCACCCGCCGCAGCCGCACCCGCCACGACCGCCGCGGGCTCGGCGGCTGCGGCATCGGCGACAGCAGCAGGGGCGCCCGAGACCGCAAGCCGCGCCTCACGACGCGCCGCCCGGCGCTCGCGCGCGCCCTCGACGAGGTTGTAGAGCGTCGGAAGCACGAGCAGCGTCAGCACGGTCGACGAGATGAGGCCGCCGATCACGACGATCGCGAGCGGCTGCGAGATGAAGCCGCCGTGACCGGTGAGACCCATCGCCATCGGAGTGAGGGCGAAGATCGTCGCGAGCGCGGTCATGAGGATGGGGCGCAGACGCCTCGACCCTCCGGCGACGGTGGCATCGTGGGCCGACAGGCCCTTCTCGCGGTACTGGTTCACGAGGTCGACGAGCACGATCGCGTTCGTGACCACGATGCCGATGAGCATGAGCACGCCGATGAGGGATGCCACCCCCAGCGGCACGCCCGTGACGATCTGCAGCAGGATCGCGCCGGTCGCCGCGAACGGCACCGAGATGAGCAGCAGCAGCGGCTGACGCAGCGACTTGAACGTCGCGACCATCACGATGTAGACGATGAGGATCGCCGCGAGCAGGGCGAGCCCCAGCTGCGAGAACGCGTCCGCCTGCTGCGAGACCACACCGCCGAGTTCGGCGTCGGCCGCTGCGGGCAGGTCGGCGTCGGCGAGCGCCTCGGTGACCGATGTGGAGGCCGCGGTGAGGTCATCCGTCGCCGGCGTCACCGTCACGGTCGACGTGCGCCGGCCGGCCTCGGTGGTGATCGAGGTCGGGCCCTGGCTCTGTTCGACGGTGGCCACGTCCGACAGCGGGATCGGGCCCAGCGCCGACGGCACGGTCAGCGCGCGCAGCTCGTCGATGGTCGCGGGCCTCTGGGATGCCGCGAGATAGACTGTCAGCGAGGTGTCGTCGATCTCGACCGTGCCGATGCGCTGCGGCTGCATCGTGTTCGACACGAGCGCGCCGACGGCGACCTCGGACAGGCCGAGCGAGGCGGCCTTGGCGCGGTCGACGGTCACCGCGATGTACGGCAGCGAGGCCGAGAGGTTGTTCGACACCTGGCCGACGCCGTCCTTGCCCTCCACGGCCGCCACGACGGCGTCGGTCGCCTCTTGCAGCGTGGCCGAGTCGGGAGCGGTGACGTCGATCTCGATGTCGCTCGAACCGAACCCGCCGCCGGCCGCGGCGATCGTGATGGTGCCGACGGTGGCGGGGTCGAGGTCTGCGACGGCCTGCTGCACGTCTTCGCGCACCTGCACCTGGTCGGCGTCGGGGTCGGTGGTGATGGAGTACGTGACGCCTCCGCCGCCGCCTGAGAAGGCGTCGCGCAGTGCCGAGCCGCTGGAGCCGATCGACACCTGCACCGTATCGATGCCGTCGACGTCGGCGAGCACGGCCTCGACCTGCTCGGCGGCGGCGCTCTCGGCGTCGAGGGATGCGGCGGGGCCGATGTCCTGCGTCATGGTGAACGTGTTCTGACCCGAGTCGCCGAGGAAGTTCGTCTTCATGAACGGCGCGGCGGCGATCGTGCCGCCGAGGACCAGCACCGCGATGAGCAGCGTCACCCACGAGTGCTTGAGCGTCCAGCGCAGGATCGGCAGGTACGACCTCTGCAGACGCGAGGGCGGCGCCTTCTCGTCCTCAGGGTCGACCTGGTTGCCGTCGGCGTCCAGGATCGGCTTGCCGGGCTTGAGGAACCAGTACGCGAGCACCGGCACGATCGTGAGGGCGACCAGCAGCGACGCGACCATCGCGATCGTGATAGTGAGGGCGAACGGCCGGAACAGCTCGCCGGTGACATCGCCCACGAACGCGATCGGCAGAAAGACCGCGACCGTCGTGATCGTCGACGCCGTGATCGCCGAGGCGACCTCGCGCACCGCGCGCACGATCGACTGGCGCTTGTCGGCATCGCCGACGTAGTGGCGCTTGATGTTCTCGATCACGACGATCGAGTCGTCCACGACGCGTCCGATCGCGATGGTGAGCGCGCCGAGGGTCAGGATGTTGAGCGAGTACCCGAACGCCTGGATGCCGATGAACGTGATGAGCACGCTCGTCGGGATCGAGATCGCAGCCACGATCGTCGATCGCACCGACAGCAGGAACACGAAGATCACCAGCACCGCGAACACCAGGCCGAGCAGGCCCTCCTGGGCGAGCGATTCGATCGACTGCTGGATGTAGGGGGCCTGGTCGAACACGACGGTGAAGGTCGCGCCGTCGATGGCATCCTCGAGGCCGGGCAGCACCGCCAGCACCCCGCGCGAGACGTCGACCGTGTTCGCCGACGGGAGCTTCGTCACAGCGATCGTGAGCGCCGGCTCGCCGTTCACTCGCGAGATCGAGGTGACCGGGTCGCGCTCCTGCACGACGGTCGACACGTCGCCCACGGTCTTCGGCCCCGCCTGAACCTGCTCTGCGTCACTCGGCACGAGCGGAAGCGCCGCGATCTGGTCGACCGAGGCGATCTTCGCGCCGGTCTGCACCGTGAGCGTCTGGTTGTTCTCGGTGACCTGCCCACCGGGGAAGAGCACGCCGTTGTGGTCGAGAGCGTCGCGGATGGCCTGCTGGGTGAACCCGGCCTCGGCCAACGCCGCCTGGTTCGGCGTGATCGTGATGCGCTGGCCGACGCCTCCGACGGTCTGGGCAGCGTTGACGCCCGGAACATCCTCGAGTTCGGGCAGGACGGATGCCTCGAGCTGAGCCTGGATCGTCTGTTCGTCGTCGTACCCGGTGACGGCGAGCTGGATCACCGGGAAGTCGTCGATGCTCGCCGTCAGCACGTTCGGCTCGACGCCGTCGGGAAGCTGGCTGCCGATGCGGTTGATGGCCTGCGTGATCTTCTGCTCGGCCGTGGCGAGGTTCGTGCCGTAGGCGAAGGACGCCTGCACGATCGACGCGTTCGTCGTGCTGGTCGCGGTCGACGACTCGAGCCCGGGCACGCCCTGGATCGCCTGCTCGATCGGCGTCGACACGTCGTTGTTCACGACTTCGGGCGAGGCGCCCGGGTAGGTCGACACGATGATCAGCGCGGGGAACTCGATCGATGGGATGAGCTCCTGCTTGAGGTTCGTGAGCGCCAGACCACCGAAGATCGCCGCGACGATCGTGATCAGGGCGATGAGCGCGCGGTTCTTCAGACTCAGGACGGCGAGGTTCGACACGGGTGCCTTCGCTGGAGGAGAGATACGGGATCGCGGCGAGCGCCGCGGCCGGATACGCGAATGTATCGCTTTCAGTATCTCATCGGCTGATCGCCGCCTTTCTCAGGTCGGTCACATCGCGCCCGAGCGCGGCACTTCGCTGCGAGCGCTGCGTCGCGCGACGGCGCGCTGGCAGGCAGGTGGCGCGCTCGCCGCCGGCGGCCGGCCGCAGCGTCGCGCGCCCGCCGCCGCGCCCGGGCGAAGCGTCAGCGGTTCCCGGGCCGCAGCAGGTCGCGGATCGCGGACTCCGGCGACCGCCCGAGGTCGAGGGTGCGGCCCTTGCGGTAGACCGTGAACACCCGCGGGTCGATGTAGCTCGAGCGCGCGACCGACGGGGTGTTCCCGAGCGCCTCGGCCGTCGCCTGCACCGCGAGGCGCTGCGCCTCGACCGCCTCGCGCTTCGTGTCGACGGTGCCGATCCGGGCGAGGGCCTCGGCGGCGACGATCGTGCCCCGCAGCGTCCGGAAGTCCTTCGCCGTGAACGCGCCGCCGGTGAGGGCGCGCACGTACGCGTTGACGTCCGACGGCGTCAGCCCCACGCGCCGCCTGGCCCGCTCGTACGCCAGCAGGGGCGACCGCGGACGCCCCGCCGCCAGCAGCTCGATCACCGCCGCGAGCAGGTCGTCGTCGACCGTGAGCAGCGCGCGCTTGCCGCTCTTGGCGGGGAACGACAGTGTGACGACGGATGCCTCGACCGCGGCATCCCGTCTCTGCAGCGTCGTCAGCCCCCGGCTGCCATTGCGCTTCATGTACCGGGCCGATCCGACGCGCGGCGCGGCCTCGTCCAGCAGACGGAACGAGGTCGCCAGCACGCGCTCGCGGTCGAGCCCGTCGCGCTTGAGCGACGTCGTGACCCTCGGGCGCGCGTTCGGCAGCGCCTGGGCGAGCAGCAGCGCCCGCGCGTACTTGCCTTTGTCGCGCCCCGCCGACCACTCCGGGTGGTACAGGTACTGGCGCCGCCCCGCGTCGTCGGTGCCGACCGCCTGGATGTGCCCGTCCGGACGGCGGCTGATCCACACGTCCTGCCACGCCGGGGGGATCACCAGCGCGTGGATGCGCTCCAGCTGCGTCGCCGAGGCGGGCCTGCCCTTGGCGTCGACGTAACGGAACCCCGACCCCGCGCGCACGCGTCGGAAGCCGGGGTCCTCGAGAGGACGAACACGGGTGAGTCGCGGCATCCGTCCCCTGCCTTCGATCCGGTCAGTGGTTTCGGATCATGGAGATCAGCTCGGACTTCTTCTTGCCCGAGTAGCCCTTGAGCCCCAGCTCCTTGGCGCGCTTGCGCAGCTCGGGAACCGTGCGGTCGTCGTAGTCCTTGGCGTGGGCGCCGCGGCTGCCGACCGTCTTGCGGCCCTGGCTCGCGGCGGCGTTCGAGATGCGCGCGGCCTTCTCTTTCGAGGCGCCGTCCTTGCGCAGCTCTTCGTACATCTCGCGGTCCTTCAGGTTCGATCCGCGTCCTCCGGGCATCGTCTGCTCCTTTCGCGAACGGGTCGGGCGAACGGATGCCGCACCCGGCCCACCCGGAACGTTACGACGCCGGCCTCCCCGCCCCGAGGGGCTTGACACCGGCCCAGGGCCTCGGTAGCCGGCGGTGGAGCCACACCTGTAGCACCGCCGCTTCACCGCCGTCAACCCCCTGCGCCGTGGCCGCCGGTGGCGCCAACGTCGAAGTGTGCCCACGAGGCATCCGGCGCTTCGCCCCCGTCGCGCCGGCTCCCCGAAGGAGAGTTGAAATGAGCATCCTCGCCATAGTCCTGATCGTCCTTGCGATCGCGCTGTTCATCTGGTGGGGCGTCGTGCCCACCCTGAACTTCCTGCTCTGGATCGCGATCATCCTCGCCATCATCGCGGTGATCGTGTTCCTGTTCCGCTTCATCAGCGGGCGTCGCACCCCCTGACGAGATCCCCTCGAAGCGGATGCCGCGGCCTCGGTCGCGGCATCCGCTTCGCTCGTCATCCGCTACAGGTTCGCCTCGGCGTACACGCGCAGCGCGTCGCGCACGAACGCGGCACCCTGCTCGCCGCCGTAGTTCGCGGCGAAGCGCGGGTCGGCGACGTACATGTCGCCGAGCCCGAGCACGTACCCGCGGATGTCGCCGCCGGGCGCCGCGGCGGGAGTGCCGGGGATGCCGCGCAGCCACGCGACGTGGCGCGCGGCGAGCACCTGGGCCTCGTCCGATGCGGGGTCGGTGCCTGTCTCGGCCGCCGCGACCCAGTCGGCGCCGAGCCGAGCTGCGTCCCGCTGCCAGTCGGCCTTGGCCGAGGCATCCATCGACCGCCACCATCGGTCGCTGTCGGCGTACGCCTTCTTGCCCCAGCGCTCCTCGACCTCGTCCTTGTACTGTGTGTGGTCGAAGCCGTCGAACATCTTCTCGGCCATCAGCGGGCCTCCTTCTCTCAGTGTCGTGATCGTGGACGCGACCGACGCGATCTGCCGCGCCAGGCGCTCCTGCTCCTGCCGCAGCCACGCCAGGTGGGTCTCCAGGGCGTGCGCCTCGCTCTCGTCGCGATCGAGCACGCCCGCGATCTGCGGCAGGCCGAGGCCCAGGTCGCGCAGCAGCAGGATGCGCTGCAGGCGCACGAGGGATGCCTCGTCGTAGTGCCGATAGCCGTTCGAGGCGACCCGTGCCGGCGGAAGCAGCCCGATGTCGTCGTAGTGGCGCAGGGTGCGGCTCGTAGTGCCGGTGAGCCGCGCGATCTGCTGGATCGACCACTCCATGGGCCTCCTCCTCTCTCGTCGTGCTCCACGCTAGAGGTTGACGTTGCGTCAATCTCAAGTCCATTCCGAAGATTCTTGGCGTAAACGCGATATATCGTGTTACTCTGGGTATGTCGCGATATATCGCGAATCACCACGAACACAAGCAGGAGCAACCCATGACTTTCGAGAAATGGATCGTCCACCCGGGCGAGACCCGCGTGATCGACATCGAGCCCGTGCGAACGCTGAAGGTCGGACTGGTCGGCGGCCAGATCGACGTGATCGCCCACGACGAGCCCGGCATCCGCATCGAGGTGCACAGCGTCACGACCAAAGACCTCCGCATCGAGGTCGAAGGCGACGCCGTCGAGATCGACCACCCGCAGCTGAGGTGGGACAACTTTCTCGAGGTGTTCCGCAACTTCGGCGCCGGCGGCCCCAAGGCCGAGATCAGCGTCGCCGTCCCCCGCCATGTCGCCCTCACCCTCGGAGTGGTCAGCGCCAGCGCCCTCATCTCGGGCCTCAAGACCGACGCGCGCCTCAACACCGTGTCGGGCGACATCATCGTCGACGGGCTCACCGGCGACATCACGGTCAACGCCGTCTCGGGCGACGTGCAGGTGCGCGGCCTCGTCGGCAGCTTGAGCGCCAACAGCGTCTCGGGCGATGTCGCGGCCACCGGCACCCTCAAGAAGGCCACGATCGACACGGTGTCGGGCTCGGTGCTGGTCGACGGAGCCGGCGACGTGCACGCCGTCACCCTCAACTCGGTGTCGGGCAGCGCCACCGTGCGCCTCGACGACGGTTTCCCCGCGAACTACGTGTTCCGCAGCGTGAGCGGTCGCGTGCAGGTCGACGGCGTCGTGCGCTCCGGCAACGGCACCGGTCCCACCACGAACTACGCCGGCTCGGTCGGCGAGCTCAGCGGACGCTTCGCCGATGTGCGGGCCAACACCGTCTCGGGCGATGTCACGGTGCTGCGACGGGGCAATCCCGTGCCCGAGGCATCGGCCACCGCCGACGAGGAGGAATGGTGATGACCCCCGTCTTCTCGCACGGCGACCTGCGCCTGTACCTGCTGAACCTGCTCGACGAGGGCCCCCGGCACGGCTACGACATCATGCAGGCGCTCTCGGACCGCACCGGCGGCACGTACACCCCCAGCGCCGGCACGATCTATCCGCGGCTCGCCAAGCTCGAAGAAGAGGGCCTCGTGACCAAGAGCGTCGACGGCCGCAAGACCGTCTATGCGATCACCGAAGCCGGTCACGCCGAGGTCGCCGCACGTGCGGGCGAGCTCGAGGGCATCGAGGCCGGTCTCGCCGACTCGGTGCGGCTCATCGCCGACGAGGTGCGCGGCAGCGTGCGCGACGCCATGCGGAGCCTGCGCGCCGATCTGGCCGCCGCCGCCCAGCAGGAGCGCGCGAGCGCGAAGCAGGCGCCGCCGACGGACGACCCGCGCGTGCGCAGCCGCGAACAGCTGCAGCGGGCGGATGCCGCGCTCAACGAGTTCCGCGCCCGTATGCGCAGCGACCTGCGGCTGCACGTCGCGCGCGGCGGCGATCTCGCGGCGAGCACCGTCGAGATGCTGTCGGCAGAACTCGACCGCGTCGGCCGCGAGGTCACCCGCGCGCTGCGCGGCTGACGGCGGGCGGGTGACTCTCGCCGGCTGAGGACTTCGGCAAGCGGCCTACTCGGGCCACTCCTCCTGGTCGTCGGGAATGGGCTCGCCGAGCGGCACGACGAGCAGCGGGCGATGCTGACGGTGTGCGAGGCGCGCCGCGACCGATCCGGTGAAGAACTCGCGGATCGACTCGCCGAACCCGCGGCGCCGCGTGCCGATCACGATGAGCTTGGCCTCGACCTGATCGGCGAGGTGCTTGAGCGCCGGCGCCGGGTCGCCGACGAGCTGCTGGACGCTCCATTCCACGCCGCGGCCGGCAAGCACATCGGATGCCTCGGCCGTCACCTGCTCGAATGCCGCATCGCCCGTGGCGATGTTCATGTCGATCTGCGCCGAGTGCACGTAGCCGTCGGGGTCCTCGTAGGTGACGAAGCGCGTGACGTCGACGTGGGCGACGATGAGGGGGGCGCCGAGCAGCTTCGCGTAGCGGGCGGCCTCGCGCAGAACGCGGGGCGACAGGCCGGGAACGACCCCGGCGATCACGGCGCCGTGCGGCAGATCCGCCTGCGCATCGTCTTGGTCTTGCGTCTGGTCACCGCTCGCGGATTCCGCGTCGGACATATGCGCTCGCCCCCTATTGACGACGTGTCGAAGCCACCGGGGTGGAGGGGGCTCCGTGTTATCCTGAATGCTACTCTTACCGGCTTGGCCGGATCATGATTGCGGCGGGCCCGCGCAAAGCCCGCGACTCCAGAGAATGAGGGGGTCTCGCATGGGGCGTGGCCGTCAGAAGGCGAAGCACACCAAGATCGCCCGCGAACTCAAGTCGTACAGCCCGAGCGTCAACTACTCCGCTTTGGAGCGGGAGCTCGGTCACCACGATGAAGACGAGTACGTCGACAAGTGGGCCGACCAGTACGAGGATGAGGACGATGAAGGAGAAGAAGAGGGCGCAGCCCTCGGCACCGCGGTCGGCTGACGCCTGACGGCGCCGAGCCGCCCGAGGGCGTTGCTCGCCTCACGCGTGCAGACTGCTCGAGACGTGCCACGCACCGCGGCGCACGATCCGCTCGAGTTCGTGTGCACGTGAGGCGAACTCATCGGCCGTCGTCGACAGCGACACCGCTCCGACGGTGCGTCCGCTGCGGGCTCGCACCGGGGCGGCGATGCATGCGAGCTTCGGCATGTACTCCTCGACCTCGACGGCGACCTGCAGCGCGCGCACGTCGTCGAGCTGGTCGAGCAGCGTGCGCTCGTTCGTGACCGAACGGGGCGAGATCGAGCGCGCGCCGTGCTTGGCGAGGTAGCGCCGCACCCCGTCGTCGTCGCGCGCCGCGAGCATGAGCTTTCCGAACGCCGTGACGTGCGCCGCCTCGGCGAAGCCCACGTGCAGCTGTCCGATCCGCGGATGCGCGGGCGAGTCGGCGATGTGCGCGACGGCGATGTCGTCGCCGCGGAAGACCGTGAGGTAGGCGGGCGCGCGAGCGGTGTCGCGCATATCGCTCAGGATGCCCCGCACCGCCGGTGTCACGACGAGCTGTGCGCGCACGGCCCGGCCGAGACCCTCCACCGCCCGCCCGAGCATGTAGCGGGCATCGTCGCCGCGGGCCAGATAGTCGTGCGCGACGCACGTCGCGATGAGCCGGTACGCCGTGGCCGGCGACAGTCCCAGCCGCGCCGCGAGCTCGGCGGCGCTCAGACCGTCGGCGCTCTCACCGACCTCGTCGAGGATCCGCAGCACGCGATCCGCGGATCGGATGCCCGCGCCGTCGCGGGCCTCGAGGGCTCCAGCCATGCGGCAAGTGTAGGCCGCCCCGGCGGCGGATCGGCCAGGCGGTTCGCACATCGTGAGAACCGGCGTGGACGGCGGCGGCATCCGGAATCAGGATTCAAGCGACAGACACGGTCGTCTCGAAAGGAACCCCTCATGGCCGACAAGATCCTCATCCTCACCGGCGACGCCGCCGAGACCCTCGAGGTGTTCTACCCGTACCACCGCCTGCAGGAGGCCGGGTACGAAGTGCACATCGGCGCGCCCGAGAAGCGCAAGCTGCAGTTCGTCGTGCATGACTTCGTCGACGGCTTCGACACCTACACCGAGAAGCCCGGCCACACGTGGGACGCCGACATCGCGTTCGCCGACGTGAACCCCGACGACTATGTCGCGATCGTCGTACCCGGCGGCCGCGCGCCCGAGTACATCCGCAACAATGCCGACGCCAAGCGCATCGTGCAGCACTTCTTCGAGAAGAACGAGCCTGTCGCGGCCACCTGCCACGGGCCCCTGCTGCTCGCCGCGGCCGGCGTGCTCAAGGGCCGCACGACGTCGGCCTACCCTGAGCTCGCGATCGACGTCGAGACCGCGGGCGGCGTCTTCGAGAACGGCGGTGGCGTCATCGACGGAAACCTCGTGTCGGCCCGCGCGTGGCCCGACAACGGCACGTGGATGAAGGCGTTCCTCGAGGTGCTCGAGGGCGCCCGCGTCACCGCCTGACCCCCGCGCGACTCAAGGGGCTGGTGACGGATGCCGCGGCATCCGTCATCAGCTCTCTTGCGAGCCCTCCACCCAAGCGAGGTACTCGTCGGTCACAGTGCCGGTGATGTAGCGCCCGTCGAAGCAGCTCATGTCGAGGTCTTCGATGTCGGAGCCTTCGAGGATCGCGGCCTTGAGGTCTTCGACCTCCTGGAAGACCACGTAGTCGGCTCCGAGCTCCTCGGCGATCTCGGGGATCGTGCGGCCGTGCGCGACGAGTTCGCCGCGCGAGGGCATGTTGATGCCGTAGACGTGCGGGTGCCGCACGGGCGGGGCGGCCGACGCGAACGTGACGCTCTTGGCGCCGGCATCCCTCGCCATCTGGATGATCTGCTTCGAGGTCGTGCCGCGCACGATCGAGTCGTCGATCAGCAGAACGTTCTTGTCCTTGAACTCGGTCGACATCGCGTTGAGCTTCTGCCGCACGCTCTTTCGACGCACGGCCTGCCCGGGCATGATGAACGTCCGGCCGACGTAGTAGTTCTTGTAGAAGCCCTCGCGGTACTCGACGCCGAGCTTGCGGGCGACCTCCATCGCGGCGGGGCGCGACGAGTCCGGGATCGGCATGACGACGTCGATCTTGCCCTTCGGGGTGTACTTCGCGATCGTGTCGGCCAGGCGGTCGCCCATACGCAGCCGCGCCTCGTACACCGAGATGCCGTTCATGATCGAGTCGGGCCGCGCGAGGTAGACGTACTCGAACGCGCACGGCACGAGCTGCGTCTCTTTCGCGCACTGGCGCGTGTGCAGGGTGCCGTCGATGTCGATGAAGACCGCCTCGCCGGGCAGCACGTCGCGCACGACCTGGAACCCGCCGTTCTCGAGCACGAGCGACTCGGATGCCACGATCCACTCGTAACGGCCGCCCTCGAGCTCGCGCACACCGAGGATCAGCGGACGGATGCCGAACGGGTCGCGGAACGCGAGCAGCCCGTAGCCGGCGATCAGCGCGATCGCCGCGTACGAGCCCTCGACGCGCTCGTACAGGCGCGTGACGGCCTGGAACACCTGCTCGGGGTCGAGGTTCAGACCCGAGATCGACGCCTGCAACTCGTTGGCGAGCACGTTCACCAGCAGCTCGGTGTCGGAGCTGGTGTTCAGATGCCGGCGGTCTTTGCGGAACAGCTCCTGCGTGAGCTCGCGCGTGTTGGTGAGGTTGCCGTTGTGCACGAGCACGATCCCGTAGGGCGCGTTGACGTAGAAGGGCTGCGCCTCTTCTTCGCTGGAGGCCGTGCCCTTGGTCGCGTAGCGGCAGTGGCCCAGCCCGATGTTGCCCAGCAGCGCCCGCATGTCGCGCGTGCGGAACGCCTCGCGCACCTGCCCGCGCGCCTTGTGCAGATGGAACACGCCGTTGTCTTCGGCGGTTGCGATTCCGGTCGAGTCCTGGCCGCGGTGCTGCAGCAGCAGCAGCGCGTCGTAGATCTCCTGGTTGACCGACTCCTGACCGACCATTCCGACGATGCCGCACATGAGGTGGTTTTCGCTCCGTTACTTGTAGGTGCCGACCAGGCGCACGGCACCGCCGTCGACGCCTTTCGCACCCTGCTCGAACTCGCCCTCGGGAAGGGGAGAGTCGTTGACGACGCCGACCTGCCAGGTGGCGATGCCCTCGTGGGCGAGAGCGGATGCCGCCGCCTCCGCCTTGCTCGCCGAGACGACCGCGAGGAAGCCGATGCCCAGGTTCCACGTGCCCTCGGTCGCGGTGAGGTCGAGGTGGCCGAGATCGGCCAGCACGCGGAACACCGGCGACGGAGACCACGTCGAGCGGTCGACATCGACCCAGGTGCCGTACGGCAGGACGCGCGCGAGGTTCGCGGCGATGCCGCCGCCGGTCACGTGGCTGAGCGCGTGGACGCGGTCGCCCATCTGCGTGATGAGCCGCAGCAGAGGCGCCGTGTACAGGCGCGTCGGCTCGAGCAGGGCCTCGCCCCACGTCGTCGCGCGAGAGCCGAGGTCGGGCGCGCGGTCGCCGTAGCTGATGCCGGCGCCGGCGACGATGTGGCGCACGAGGGAGTAGCCGTTGGAGTGCAGGCCGCTGGACGCGAGTGCCAGCACGACGTCGCCCGCCTGCACGCGCTCGGCGCCCAGCACGCGGCCCGCATCGACGACGCCTGTCGCCGCGCCCGCCACGTCGTAGTCGTTCGGGCCGAGAAGACCCGGGTGCTCGGCCGTCTCGCCGCCGACGAGCGCGGTGCCCGTCTCGGCGCACCCGGCGGCGATGCCGCGCACGATGTCGGCGATGCGCTCGGGAAAGACCCTGCCGCACGCGATGTAGTCGGTCATGAACAGCGGCTTCGCGCCCACCACGACGATGTCGTCGACGACCATTCCGACCAGGTCGAGCCCGATCGTGTCGTGCTTGTCGATCGCCTGCGCGATGGCGACCTTCGTGCCGACCCCGTCGGTGCTGGTTGCCAGCAGCGGCTTGTCGTAGGCACGCAGGGCGCTCGCGTCGAAGAGGCCGGCGAACCCGCCGACCCCGCCCAGGACCTCTGGCCCGTGGGTACGACGAACGGCCGACTTCATCAACTCCACCGCGAGATCACCCGCAGCGGTGTCGACGCCGGCTTCGGAATACGGGTTCGCGGAGGCGCCTGAGGAGTGGGAGGCCACGCAACCAGCCTACCGGCGCATTCCTGAGCGGATGCACTGGCTCCCACCTTCGTCGTGCCCGGCCTCCCGACTCGCCGATCGCGGCCCGATCGCCGTGGGCGGTCCGGGGCTGGGAGGGGCGATCTACAATGGCGGCATGGGCGGCGCCGGTGCTCCGGAGTGGGTGATCCGCGAAGATGCGGGTCAGCCGATCCTGCTCGCCCTCTACCTGCGCCAGGTGCTCGGGATCCGCTCGCCCGACGAGTTGCCCTCGCTGCGCGGCATCCCCGCCCGCGTGAACACGCGATCCGAACAGGCCCAGGACGTGCTCGAGCGCCAGTGGCGCGAATACTGGGCGATGACCGTCGAGCCGACGGCGCATCCGTCGCCTGTCCCGCTCGAACTGGTCGACGAGTTCGGCACGCTCGTCGCGCTGCCCACGACCGGGGCCGACGACCTGCGCGCCGCGATCGTGCCGCACGCCGTTGAGGCGGTCGCGTTCTCGCAGTCCGCCCACAGCCGCTATGCGAAGGATGCCTCGGCCAAGCCGGGTGTCTCGTACCGCGCCTACGCGAGCGCGATCGCCGAGCACGAGCGCCAGGTGGGCCGCCGGGCGCATTCGTTCGAGCTCAACGTGCAGGTGCTGCCGCTCGCCCAGCGCGGCGTGTGGTGGATCGGGGCGCTCACGATCGCCGTCACCGACAGCCTGCGCGGCGATGTCGTGGCGTTCGACGCGGCGATCCATCCGATCATCGCCGAGCTCGCTTAGGGGACGCGCCCGCAGATCTCCCTCACCCTCTCGCGACGGATGAGCTTCGCGATCCAGTGCGGCGCGACCTCGGCAAGATCGCGGCAGAGACACCGTGTGTTTCCCACGACTCGGTCACCTCGCGGCGGTCAGTCGACCGTGTGGATCCGTTCGTGGTCGACCGCGACGTCGTGGGCCCGGCGCGCGAGCACGCGGTCGAAGATGAGAGCCGTCACGCCGCCGACCACGACGCCGACGGCGACGCCGATGAGGGAGAGGAAGCCGAATACCGACAGCGGAGAGTAGACCAGGCCCGTCGACGGGCTCGCGTCGGAGGTGCCGTTGAACGAGAAGGTGAGGACCAGCGCGACGAGAAGCCCGAGCGCCGCGCCGAGCACGATGAACACGGCGTACTTCGGGGCCCGCCGCACACGCACGCGCTCGACCTCGTCTTCGATGAGCTCGGCGTGGGGATGGGTTGCGGGCGCCGCGGGATCCGGGTCGGGCGCGGCGGGGATGTCGCGCCCCGGGTCAGGGGCGTCGCCGGTGGTCATGCATCCATTGTCCCACTCTGTCGGCGACCCATCGCCGCTACCGGGCTGCGGAGTCCGACGCCACCAGCGCGAGGACGTGCTCGACGAGGGTGATCAGCGCCGCCTTGGTGGACTCCCGGTCCCGGGCGTCGCACGCGATGATGGGCACTTCGGGTCGCAACGACAGCGCTTCGCGAATCTGCTCGGACGTGTGGCGGTACTCGGCGCCGAACACGTTGTGGGCCACGATGAACGGCGTTCCGCGCGACTCGAAGTAGTCGATCGCACCGAACGAGTCGCTCAGGCGGCGGGTGTCGATCAGCACGACGGCGCCGATCGCGCCCACGGTGAGGTCGTCCCACATGAACCAGAAGCGGTCCTGCCCCGGAGTGCCGAACAGGTACAGGATCAGGTCGGAATCCAGCGAGATGCGTCCGAAGTCCATCGCGACAGTGGTTGTCGTCTTGTCGGGCACGGCCGAGAGGTCGTCGACACCCACGCTCGCCGAGGTCATGACCGCTTCGGTGGTGAGCGGGTCGATCTCGGAGACCGAGCCCACGAGGGTGGTCTTTCCCACGCCGAACCCCCCGGCGATGACGATCTTCGCCGAAAGAGTCGCCTGACTGGTGTCGGTGTTCACGATGTCTTTCTCCTCACAGCTTGCGCAGCCCACTGAGCACGCGCTCAAGGAGCGCGGCGCCGGGGGCGGAATCGGGTTCTGCTTGCGTATGCACCCTCACCACGCCGCGCTCGACGAGGTCACCGATGAGCACCCGCGCCACGCCGAGCGGGATGTGCACCAGCGCCGCGACCTCGGCCACCGAGCGACTGCGGCGGCACAGCTCGGCGATCGAGCGCTCCTCCGGCGAGAGCCGGAGGCCGTCGAGCATCTCGAGGTCGGTGCGCACCAGTGCCTCCAGGGGGTACGCGCGGGTGGGCGCCGTGCGGCCGCGAGTCAGGGCATAGGGCCTGACCAGCTGCGATGGAGTGTCGTCGGGCGAGCTCACGGTGGGTCCTCGTGCGGCCGGCGGGGTCAGCCGCCCGGCTGGGCGGCGGTGCGGATCTCGGGTGTGAGCGCGGTCGCGACACGTGCGATCAGCAGCTGCATCTGGTAGCCCACCTGACCGAGGTCGCACTGGGGGCTCGCCAGCGCCGCCAGGCTCGAGCCTTCGCCGACCGACATCAGCACGAGGTAGCCGCCGTCCATCTCCACCACCATCTGGTGAACCTGGCCGGCCCCGAGAGCGCGCGCGGCGCCCTGGGTGAGGCTGGTCAGACCCGAGGTGATCGCGGCCAGCTGGTCGGCGCGATCAGGCGGGAAGGCCGCCGAGCGCGCCATCGGCAGCCCGTCGGCGGAGACCAGAATGGCGTGCGCGACGTCGGCGGTGCGCTGTGTGAGGCTGTCGATCAGCCAGTCGAGGTTCGCAGGAGCGGTGGTCACTCGTCTTCCCGTCTATCGGATCGGAATGGGTCTTGCGCCGAGTCGTCTCGGGCTTGGCTCACGCCGCGCTGGAAGCTCGCCAGGGCGCCGCTGCGACGCGAGTCGACTGTGCGCGGCACCGGGGCGGCGGACTGCCGGGTCACCGGAGCCGCACCCGGCATCAGGTACTGTCCGGGGATGCGCTTGGGAAGCCCGCCCGCCGTCACCAGCTCCGGCTCCTGGGGGCGCTGAGCGACCTCAGCGGCACGCTTCCATCCGACGTCGCCGGGCGAGGACCAGCTCTGCGGACTGTGCAGCCCCTCCGTCTGCGCGCTCGTGTCGCGGCCTGCGCCGAGCGGCCGGCGCCGCGTGAACCACTCGGACTGGAGCGCGGCGAAGATCGGGGTGTCGTCGCGGTCGTGACGCACAGGCAGCGACATGATCGGCGGGTTCTCCGCGTCGTGCGCTGCGGTCGCGGCCTGCGCGAGAGGTGCGGGAGTCGGCGTGGCCGCGGGCGGTTGCACGACCGGCATCGCCTGGGTGACCGGCTGCGCCTGCGCGATCGGCGGCGCCTTGGTGATCGCTTGCGCCTGCACGAGCGGCATCGCCTGGGTGGCCGGCTGCGCCGGCGCGAGAGCCGTCGAGTCGGCGGTCGTCGCACTCTCGGTCGAGGCGGCGGGCGACGAGCTGGCCGGCTCCTTGCGGCCGAACGTGCTCACGATCGGCAGCGGGGTCGTCCGGCTCTCGGCGAGCGCACCCGTCGGAATCCCGACCCGCGCGACGACACCGCCCGCGCTGCCCGCACGCAGCGAGACGGACATGCCGTGACGATCGGCCAGGCGGGCGGTCACCACCAGGCCCATCATGCGCGCGACGTCGGCGTCCATGCCGCTCGTGCTTCTGAGCTTGGTGTTGGCTGCGAGCAGTTCGTCCGGGGTCATCCCGATGCCGCGGTCGTGGATCTCGATGATGAGCGAGTCGCCCGGCCTGTGCGGCAGGGTGCGGACCACGACCGGCGTGTCCGGCGGCGAGAAGCTGGCGGCGTTCTCGATCAGCTCGGCCAGCAGGTGAACCAGGTCGCCGGCGACCGAGTCGCGCACTTCGGCCGACTCCGCCGAGTCGAACTCGACGCGGGCAAACTGCTCGATCTCGGATGCCGCGGCGCGCAGCACGTCGATAACCGGCACGTCTCCGCGCGCGGCCTGACCGGTGTCGCCTCCGGCCAGGACGAGCAGGCTCTCGTCGTTGCGACGCATCCGCGTGGCCAGATTGTCCAGCTGGAACAGGTTCGCCAGCTGTGCCGGGTCCTGCTCACCGGCCTCGAGCTGGTCGATCAGGCGCAGTTGCCGCTCGACGAGGTTCTGGCTGCGGCGTGCGAGGTTGACGAACATGCGGTTGACGTTCGCACGCAGCTGCGCCTGCTCACCGGCCAGTCGCACCGCCTCGGCGTGGACCGCGTCGAAGGCGTCGGCCACCTCGCCGATCTCGTCCTGTCCCGTGACGCCGATCGGCTGCACCGAGGTGTCGACAGGGCCGTCCGCCCTCTCGATGTCGCGCACCCGCCCGGGGAGCGTTTCGCTCGCGATCCGGAGCGCGGCTTCGCGCAGCCGGACCAGCGGCCGCAGGATCGATCGGGTTGCCAGCAGCGTGACCGCGAGCGCGACCAGAAGCACGCCCAGGACGATGCCGGCGGTCAGCAGCGCGGTCTGCTGCGCGGCCTGCCGCACGTCGGTGACGTCTGCGGCCAGGTCGTCCGCTGCCCGGACGATGACCTTCTCCATGTTCGCGACGAATCCCGAGTAGAGCTGCAGCCATGCCGGCAGGGTGAGGGCGGTCTGATCGATCCCGCCGTCCCGCACGATCTGATCCATCACGTGCAGCGGGGTGAGGATCGCGTCGGGCCCCCGGTCGGTGAGATCCTCGAACAGTCCCGAAGCCGCCGGCGAGGACCCCCCGATGAACTCGTCGCTCGCCTGGTCCCACACGGCCTGGGCGCCCGCGAGCTCCATCAGCCCCCGGGGACTGACCTCGCCGGTCACCAGCGCCTGCGAGACCACCTCCCGCACCACTCCCAGCACCTCGGAGGCGGTGCGCACCTTGGCAAGCGCGCCGGTCTGCTGATAGATCGACGGGTCCCCGAGCGCCGGGAGCTGAGTCGAGAGCCCGAACAGCGTGTTGAGCAGGTCGGTGTAGGCCGTCGTCGCGTCAGACCGGGTGTCGAGATCGACCATCTGCTCGCGGAGAGTGCCGATGCCGTTCAGCCCCGCTCTGACCGCGTCGAGGTCCTCCGCGAGAGCGGGGTCCTCGGAGTCGTCGATGTCTGTCGCCACGTCGAGCCAGGCGTCGATCGCCTCGTCGGTGTTGGTGAAGATGCGTTCCTTGGTCGCCGTCGGGATCGCGGCGTTCACCGCTTCACGCTCGGTCGTCAGCTGGATCCCGAGGCGGAAGCTGTCGGGGAGGGCGTTGGCGAGGCTCTCGGCGCGCAGCGCGTCCGCGCTTGCTGCGACGGCGCTCTCGACGCGCAGCACGCCCAGCACGAGGGCTGCGATCATCGGGATCAGCAGAACGCCGATCAGGCGCGGTCGGATGCCTCGCCACCACTTCATCGTGAGGGTGGGCTTGCTCGACAGCTCGGGCATGTGTCCTTCCCGGCGATGATCCCTGACCGAGGTCGGCCGGCACTGGGAGCTTTGCCACGGGGTCGCCTTCCCGCCGAAGGCCGTTCATCTCGGGGGATGCGAGGGCTGAGGTCCTGCCCACGGCGCTGACGGTTGAGTCTCGGATAATACCCCACTCACCTGGATTGCCCGGAACCGGCCGCATCGATTCGTCGTCGCACGCGCAGGCTGCGGGGTTCGCCCACCCTGAGGGCGCTCCGGCGGATGCGGAGCGCCCTCAGGCTGCGTGGGCCCTCCCAACGAGGGAGGCGAGGCGGTCACTCGGCGCTGCGGTCACTCGGCGCTGCGGTCGTCTCCCGCGGTCACCACCGCGCGGCGGCGCCGCGCGACGACGATCCAGGCGGCTGCGCCGATCGCGGCCAGCAGCACCGCGCCGCCCGCGATCCACGGCCATGCCGGAGCACCCGGCGCGACCGCCGAGATCGCGGTGACCGCTTCGGTCTCGGCAGCCTCTGCCGTGGGCTCGTCGGCGACGGTTGCGAGGGTGTCGCACGCGTCGCCGAGCGGCAGCACCGCCGAGACGGCATCCAGCTCCTCCCCCGCGGGGTAGGTGCCGAACGCGGTCGCCCCGGCGGCGGTGAGGGTCGCCGGCAGCGCGTCGAGCACGATGCCCTCGCCCGTGGCCTCGAGGTCGGGCAGGGCGAACTCCGCGAAGCGCACGCCGGCGGACTGCACGGCCTGGCCCGCCTGCGTCGTTCCGGTCACGTCGAACACGAGGTAGCCGGTGCTGCCGGCAAGTTCGACCCGCGCGTGGGAGAGGGTCGTGTCCAGAGCGCCGTCGTGACCTGTGAAGCGGATGCTGCCGCCGTAGGTGACGAGCCCGGTGCGGGTGCCGTCGTCCACCGATCCGGTGCCGCCGGTCCAGACGTACTCGGGGTAGACGTACTCGACGCCGTCGAGTTCCCAGCCGCCGGCTGCGATGCCTTCGATGTAGGCGCGGAAGGACTCCTTGAAGCCCCAGTCCAGGCGCGCGCCGTCGACCACGCAAGACGCGGCGGCGAGCGCGGCCGCGCGAGCGAGGGTGAAGCGGATGCCGCGGTCCACCGAGCCCTGGAAGGTCAGGGTGTGCTCGCCGTCTTCGAGGGTCGCGGGCACCGAGCCGGTCCAGGTGACGGTGCCCGAGGCATCCGCCTTCGCCGTGCCCAGCACGATCGGCGTGGAATAGACGACGATCTGGATGTCGGACTCGTCGGGCTGGAACCCGCTCGCCGACACCGTCGCCACAAGCCCGGCGGCGAGCGCCGCGAGCTGGTCCGGGGCGGCGTCGATGCCGGTTGTGGCCGGTGCGGTCGACGGGATCACCGGCGGGGCGGCGGGGCGCGGCGCCGAGGCGACCGTGCCGATCGATCCCGTCGGGGCGGCGGCCGGCGAGCCGATCGTGAAGGTCACCGCGTCGAGCTCGGTCGAGAACCCGCCGAGCACCTGATCGCGGCCTGCCGCGGTGAGCGTGGCCGGCACGTTCGAGTAGGTCGTCGCCCCGCTGCTGGTGAGCACCGCGGCGGCGGCGAGGTTCAGCGTCGCGAAGTTCACCTGCGAGCCGCCGCTGGTGACCCACAGCGACCCGGTCGCCGCCGACGTCAGGCGCACCTGGGGGTTCGCGATGGTGACGTCGAGCGCGCCGTTGTGGCCGGTGAAGCGCACCGACCCGGTGTACGTGACCGTGCCGAGGCCGGTCGCCGGGTCGTAGGTGCTGCCCGCGGCCTGGCCGAACTGGAACGAGCCGTTCGCGCGGGTCGCGCCGCCGCCCACGGCGATGCTGCCGTGCGCGATGTCGCCGGTGACGTAGTTCGAGAACGAAGTCGAGATCGCCCAGCGCAGCGACCCGCCCGCGACCGCCGCGGGCGGAGTCACCGGGTCGGTCGGATCGGTCGGATCGGTCGGCGCCGTCACCGGCGGGAAGATTGCTCTCCACTGATCCGCGGTGAGCGGCACGTCGGCGCGGGCATGGATCGTGCCGGCATCCGGGTTGGTGTGCAGCTGCCACACGATGACCTCGTACTGCTTGGCCGGGTCGAGCTTGTCGACCGGTGCGACGAGCGTCCTGTCGAGCTGTCCGTCGACGATCGCGCCGGCCCAGTAGCCGAACGCGACATAGCCGCCGGCAGCAGTCACGGCGGACTCCGTCCCCTTCTCGATGATCGCCGCGTACGCACCGGTCACGTCGCCGAAGCCCGAGCCGGTGACCTTCAGCGTCGCGCCGGCGGAGGCCGAGGCATCCGTCACGGTGACCTCGATCGCGCGGACGGGGTCGGGTGCGGAAAAAGCGATCGGCACCGCGAGCTCATTCATGGCTTGAACGACTCCGCCCGCGCCGACCGTGAACACGGCGAGCGTTCCGCCCGTGAGAGCCTTCGCGTCGAGGGCGGCCTTGGTGATCGTGACCTGCCAACTCGCATCGGCGGTGCCGTCGCCGTTGTCGACCCACTTCGTGGGTGCGCTCGTGTTGGCTTCATCTGCGACCCAGGTGCTGTACGCGTTCGTTCGCGCAGCCGAGGGCGCTCCGTCGGATGGGCGCCACGCGTCCGCTGTCCAGCCCACCTGCAGATAGAACCCGGCCTTGCCCGCCGTGTACTTCGAGGCGGCCGTCGCGTCGTAGTTCTCGACGGTGATGGTCAGCGTCTCGCCATCCCGGTCGAGGCCGGTCGTCTTTGACACCGACAGCGACGGAACGGGAGCGGGTTCGGCGAAGGCGATCGGCGTGTACGTCTCGAACGGGGCGTAGACCGCACCCGAACCCGGGTAGGTGTAGATGCCGTAGTTGCCGGAGAGCAGTTCGGATGCCTCGGTCTTCGACACGGTCAGGGTCGTCTCGAAGGTGCCATCCGCGGCGATGGCGATCGCCCCGGCGCTCGCGCCGCCGACCGCGGCGACGTCCGCCGCGCCCACGCCCCACTTCTGCACCAGGACCTTGCGTGCCGAACTCGGCGCGCCGACCGACGGCTCCCACGTGTCGAGGAACTTGCCGAAGACGATGTACGCGCCACCGAACCTGCCCGCCAGCGGGGGCCGCGTCGCGGTGGTGGCGGGCGGGTCGGCCGCGAACCCGCTGCCTCGAACAGTGATCGTCTCTCCCGCCGCATCCAGCCCCGAGGTCTTCGACACGGTCACGGTGGGCACGGCGGGCTGCGGGTCGGCGGGCTTTTCCGTCACGGTGTACGACACGGCCTCAGAGGTCGAAGCCGCGTGGGTGGAGGCATCCGTCGGCGTGAACTCGGCCGTCAGCGAGCTCGATCCCACCGGAAGCGACGAGGTCGCAAGCGTCGCCGTTCCCGAGGCGACGGGCGACGAGCCGAGGTCGGTCGCATCGGCACGGAACACGACGGTTCCGGCGGCGTCCGGCGAGATGGTCGCGGTCAGCGTGACCGGGGCGCCTTCGACGGCTGTGGTCTCGGGCGACACGGTGAGGATCGTCGCCGTCGCGGTCGGCGGGAACACCGCCTCCCACTGCACGGGCGAGATCGAGACGTCGGCGCGCGCGTAGATCGTCGCGGCCGACGGCAGCGATCGCGTCTGCCACAGGATGACCTCGTACTGCTGCGTGCGGTCGAGACCCGATGCCGGAAGCTCCAGTGCGCCGCTCAGCGAACCGTCGGTCGCGTGCGCCTCGATCGCCGGTGAGCTCGGCGACAGCTGCGCCTCGGTGCCCTTGACGATCACCGTCGCGTACGCGGCGGTCACCTCGCCCAGGCCAGAGGCCTCGATGCCTACGGTGATCCCGGTGGGTGAAGCCGCGGTCACGGTGCCGGTGACGCTCGCCCCCTCGACGGCGAAGGCGGGGGTGGCGGTGATCGCCCCCGCCAGAACGAGCAGGAGGGCGAGGATGGCGGCGATCGCTGTGCGCCCGCGATCCGGTATGGGCTGCGTATTCACGTGTTCTCCGGCCGGGCGCACGCGACGGGCACCCCGGGTGCGTCAGTGCGGTTTCGGGTGATTTGGACACTTAGGTATGGCTAACCTAAGGTTGTCTCGAACGTACGGCACTCGCACAGCCGCCGTCAAGTTTAAGGTAAGCCTCACCTAATGCGGAACACCGAAACCGTCCCCCGCCGCGCGCCGCGGGCCCTCACCGGCCTGGTCGTCGTGCTGAGCGCTGCGCTCGCCCTCACCGGCTGCGCCGCGGCCACGACGACCGCGCCGGACGCGTGCGTGCAGGCATCCGTTGCCCTCGCAGAGCTGGACCTCGCGACCGACCCGCGCACCGCGACCGGGGAGTCGACCGCATGCCTGTCGTCGCACGCGATCGAGCCCGTGGCCGACACGAGCGCGCCGCAGCTTCCGGTGACGGTAACCGATGCCGAGGCCCGCGAGGTCGAGATCGCCGACGTGAGCCGAATCCTGCCCGTCGACATCTCGGGCACGATCGCGGCGACCGTGTTCGCCCTGGGACTGGGCGACAGCGTCGTCGGACGCGACTCGTCCACGGACTTCGCCGGCACCGAGGAGCTTCCCGTCGTCACCAAGACCGGGCACACCCTCAACCCCGAGGCGATCCTCGAACTGGCTCCGACCGTCATGCTCACCGACACGACCATCGGCCCCAAAGAGGTGCGCCAGCAGCTGCGCGAGGCCGGCATCGCGGTCGTCGTGGTCTCGTCCGAGCGGCGCATCGACAACACGCGCGAGATCGTCTCCGAGATCGCGGCCGCGCTGGGCGTGCCCACGCGCGGCGAGGCGCTGGCCGATCGGCTCGACGCCGACATCGAGGCGGCACAGGCCGAAGTCGCCGCGATCGCGCCGGAGGCGGCATCCGATCGCCCTCGACTGCTCTTTCTCTATGTGCGCGGCAGCGCGAACATCTACTACATCTTCGGCCACGACTCGGGCGCCGATTCGCTGATCGACGCCGTACGAGGCATAGACGTCGCCACCGAGATCGGGTGGGAGGGCATGAAGCCGATGACCGCCGAGGCGCTGGCGGCGGCGCAGCCCGACGTGCTCGTGATGATGACCGACGGGCTGGCCTCGGTCGGCGGAATCGACGGGCTGCTCGAACGCATTCCCGCGCTCGCCCAGACCCCCGCAGGCCACAACCGACGGGTCGTCGACATGGCCGACACCGAGATCCTGAGCTTCGGCCCCCGTACGGCCGACGTCGTGCGGGCGCTCGCGCGGGCGCTGTACGCGCCGGCGGATTCTCCCGCGCCTTCGGGCACGCCCGCACCTTCGTCCGCGCCGGGCGCGGCGCCGTGACGGGCGAGGTCGTCACCGCGGTGCCCGTGACCCATCGCGGCTCGCGGTTCGCGATCATGACGGTGGGTCTCGCGCTGCTGATCGCCGTCACCGTGGTGGTGTCGCTCGGACTCGGCCAGTACCCGCTGTCGCCCAGCGAGGTCGTCGGAATCCTCCTGCGGGCGCTCGGCATCGACACGGGATGGGCGCCGGATGCCTCGACCGCCACGGGCGTGATCTTCGAGATCCGCCTCCCGCGCATCGTGCTGGGCCTGCTCGTGGGGGCCGCACTGGCCGTCTCGGGCGTGCTCATGCAGGCGATCTTCGGCAACCCGCTCGCGGACGCCGCGGTCGTGGGCGTCTCGTCCGGAGCCGCCTTCGGCGCCGCGGCCGCGCTGACGTTCGGGCTGACGGTGTTCGGCCTGTGGACGACCCCCGGCTTCGCGTTCCTCGGCGGGCTCGTCGCCGTGTTCGCGGTGTACCTCATCAGCCGCTCGGGAGGGCGCACCGAGGTCGTGACGCTGCTGCTCACCGGCATCGCGATCAACGCGATCGCGGGCGCGGGTCTTGCGTTCCTGACCTTCCTCGGCACGACGTCGACGCGCGAGCAGATCGTGTTCTGGCAGCTCGGCTCCCTCAACGGAGCCCTGTGGCAGAACATCGTCGTCGTCGCGCCGCTCGTCGCCGTCGGGTGCGCCGTCGCGCTGTTCGTCGCACGCCGGCTCGACCTCTTCGCCCTCGGCGAGCGCACCGCGCGGCACCTCGGCGTGCGGGTCGAGCTGCTGCGCGTCGTCGTGATCGTGACGGTCGCACTGCTCGTGTGCGCGGCCGTCGCCTTCGCCGGCATCATCGGGTTCGTCGGCCTCGTCGTGCCCCACCTCATGCGCATGGCGATCGGCCCCGCGCACCTGCCGCTCGTGGTGGCGAGCGCGCTCGGCGGCGCCCTCCTGATCGCGGTGGCCGACCTCGTCGCCCGCACCGCCGTTCCGCTCGCCGACCTGCCGATCGGCATGATCACCTCGCTCGTCGGAGGGCCGTTCTTCCTGTGGCTGCTGCTGCGCACGCGTCGACGTTCCGGGGGGTGGGGATGATGACGGATGCCCCGACCCCCCGCGTCCGCCTCGAGGCGTCCGGGGTCTCGGTGAAGCCCGACGGCGCAGCCCGCCCGGTGCTCGCCGACGTGTCCATCGCCTTCCGCGCCGGCGAGCTGCACGCCCTCGTCGGACCGAACGGCGCCGGAAAGTCGACATTGTTCGGCGTGCTCGCGGGGGACATCACGCCCGATGCCGGAACCGTGACGCTCGACGGGGCGCCGCTGCGCGGCATCCGTCCGCGCGATCTCGCCCGGCAGCGTGCGGTGCTGCTGCAGCAGAACGCGGTGTCGTTCCCCTTCACGGTCGAGCAGGTGGTGCGGATGGGGCGCGCGCCGTGGGCGCGGACCCCTCTCGAGGACGACGACGACGCGGCCGTGGCGGCGGCCCTCGAGGTGACCGACATCGTTGCGCTCGCGCATCGCGGCCTTCCGTCGCTGTCGGGCGGGGAGCGGGCTCGCGCGGCGCTCGCCCGCGTGCTCGCGCAGCGCACGGACGTGCTGCTGCTCGACGAGCCCACCGCCGCGCTCGACCTGCGCCATCAAGAGGACGTGCTGCGCATCGCGCGCGGCCGCGCACGCGAGGGGGCCGCCGTCGCGCTGGTCGTGCACGACCTCAACGCCGCCCTCGGCTACGCCGATCGCGTCACGCTGCTCGACGGCGGCCGCGTGGTCGCGTCGGGTGCGCCGGTCGAGGTGCTGACGGCGGATGCCGTCGCCGCGGTGTACCGGCAGCCGGTCGACGTGTTCCCGCACCCGGGCTCGGGGGTTCCGCTGGTGGCGCCGAGGCGGTGAGGCGCGCGCCTGCGGATCGAGTGGCGCCGCAGCGGGCCCGTCGGCGACCTGTGCGAGTGTCGGTGGCCTCGGCGAGACTGGGCGCATGGTCAGCGTCACGGCGGTTCACGGCGACATCACCGAGCAGCGCGTCGACGTGATCGTCAACGCGGCGAACCGCGAGATGCGCGGCGGAGGCGGGGTCGACGGTGCGATCCATCGGGCGGGCGGGCCGGCGATCCTCGACGACTGCATCGCGCGGTTCCCGCACGGGCTGCGCACCGGCGATGCCGGATGGACGACCGCCGGCGCTCTTCCGGCCCGCTGGGTCGTGCACACCGTCGGCCCGAACCACGTCGCCGGCGAGAGGGACCGGTCGCTGCTGGAGTCCTGCTACCGGCGGGCGCTGGCCGTCGCGGACGAGCTGGGAGCGCAGAGCATCGCCTTCCCGCTGATCAGCGCCGGCGTGTACGGGTGGCCCCTCGACGACGCGATCGACGCCGCCATCGAGACGATCGGCCGAACGCCGACGCGAGGAGAAGAGGTCCGGCTGGTCGCGTTCAGCGCCGACACGCACCGGCGTGTGCAGGCGCAGGTGCTGCGCGCGTTCCCGCCCGAGACCGCGCACGCGTCGATCGGTGGCCTCTTCGACCCCGCACCCGAGCAGTGGGGTCTGCGCGGGGACCCGTACCTGTGGCGGGCGCTTCGCTCGCAGTTCGCGACGACGCCTCTGCCGCCCGACAGCCGGGAGCTCGACCGGGTGATCCGCGATGCGGCGCAGGCCGTGATCGGTGCTGCGCTCAGCGCTTCGGATGACGCGCACTACGTCCCCGAGTTCGACCCGGGGCACGGGATGTCGGCGGGCGCGGTCTCCCGCGAGTGGTGGAACACCACCGGCATCCGGACTCTCATCGACCGCTTCGAGGCGCGCGACGGCTGACTCCGCCGCCGGGTGCGACCGCCACGTCAGCGCCGGCTCAGGGCCGCAGCGGCAGCAGCGCCGAGAGGTCGGCGCGCACACCCGACGCCAGGATGCGGCCCGAGGACGCGGCATCCCACCACCCCTCCTGCCCTGTCGCGACCGCGATCCACGTCGCGGGATCGGTCTCGACGACGTTCGGCGGCGTGCCGCGCGTGTGCCGCGGGCCCTCGATCACCTGCACCGCACCGAACGGCGGCACGCGCACCTCGACCGTGTTGCCCGGCGCCTTCTCGGCGAGCAGCTGCAGCAGGTACCGCACGGCGGTCGCCAGGTCGGTGCGGCCAGGGTCCTCGGCGGCGACGGCGGCCAGCGCCGCGCGCCCATCCTCGGTCGAGATCTTGCGCGCCATGGCAACAGGCTATTCCTGCACGGATGCCTCGTGGCCGGCCATTCCCGCATCGACGAGTCGCGGCTCGGCGAACACCGTGATCCTCGCCACGCCGTCACGCCGCACGTCGAGCACCGCGACTCCGAACGGCGCGCCATCGTGGTGCACGACGACCGCGGGCTGCGCGTTGCGCACGACGGGACGCATGCTCCACTCTGCGGAGCGCACGGCGTCGCGCAGCACGGGCTCGCACTCGACGCGACCCTGGAACGCCCCGCCCCGGGCACCGAGGTCGAGCACGGCGTCGGCGCGCAGCAGGGCGATGAGCGCGTCGACGTCGCCGCGCACGAAAGCCGCCATGTACACGTCGAGCGCGCGGCGCGCGACGGGGTCGTCGGGCTCGACGACGTCCGAGCCGACGACGTCGGCGGTCGCCGCACGGGCGCGCTGCAGGGCGCTCTTGACGGCAGGCACCGAGATCTCGAGAACATCGGATGCCTCCACCGCCGTGAACCCGAGCACGTCGCGCAGCAGGAGCGCGGCGCGCTGGCGCGCCGGCAGGCGCTGGAGCGCGACGATGAAGGCCAGTCGCAGGTCGTCGCCGCGGCCGGCGAACGGCTCGACCGCGGCGGGGAGCAGCCCCGGATCGACGACGACCTCACCGGGGCGCGCGGCGCGGGAGCGGATCGCGTCGAGGCATGCGCGCGTCGCGATGGCGTACAGCCACGTGCGCACCGAGGAGCGCCCTTCGAACGCGGGCCAGCCCCGCCACCCACGCAGCAGCGCCTCCTGCAGCGCGTCCTCCGCGTCGTGCGGGTTGCCGAGCATTCGATAGCAGTGCGCCAGCAGCTCGCCGCGCAGCGGCGCGACCTCGGCCTCGAACCCCGTCACGACACCAGTATCGACCGCAGCCATGCGCCCGTCCTCTCTATCGCCGCATCCGCCGCCGGCGAGCGACCGGCGGCCATCTGGAACGTGTGGAGCTCCCCCGGCGCGAGATCGACCTGCACGGCCACACCGGCGTCGGAGAGACGCGCGGCCAGCGTGAGCGAGTCGTCGCGCAGCGCCTCGTCCCCGCCCGCCTGGAGCAGCACCGGAGGCAGCCCGCCGAGGTCCGCGAAGAGCGGCGACGCCTGCGGGTCCCGAGGATCCACGCCCGCGAGGTATCCGGCGGCGAGCCCCCGCACGAGGTCGCGTCCGAAGAATGGGTCGCGGCCCAGGTCGTACGACGCGCCGCGGGCCTCGAGGTCGGTCCACGCCGAGAACAGGGCGAGCGCCGCGGGAGCATCCGCTCGTCGGCGCGTCGCGAGGGCGAACGCGAGCAGCGCGCCGCACGAGTCGCCGACCACCGCGATGCGTCGGGCGCCCCGCGCCTTCAGCCACGCGCAGGCCCGTTCCACGGTCTCGACCTGCGACGGGAAGACGTGCTCGGGCACGAGACCGTACTCCACGGCGAAGACGGCGACGCCTGTCGCCCGCGCGAGGTGCCCGAACATGCGGGCGTGAGTGTCGACCGAGCCGCTGACGAAGCCGCCCCCGTGGATCGCGAGGATCGCGGCATCCGCCATCGGCTCTCTCGGTCGCAGCCACGCGCCCGACGGATCGTCGACGTCTTCGCGAACGATTCCCGCCGGCTCGGCGCCGACGTCCTGCCACGGCGGCACGTCGCCGCCGCGCGCGACGGCCAGCCAGTGCGCTCTGTTGGTGTCCATGCATGGGTAGACGCACGGCGGGGCCGAAAGGAATCGGCCGGCGCCCGTCTTCGCGGGGGTCTTGCGGCGTCCGAGCCGAGGATGCGCCTGCAGAACTCCTCCGATGTGGGCGCCGTTCGCCGGAATCGGCGCCTCCGGCCCCGCGCGGGCCCGAAGTGGAGGAGTTCTGCAGGCCACCCCCGGCGACCCGCACCCCTGCCGACCCCGCGCCGACCCCCGGGCTAGGCTGGCGGGGTGAGAATCCTGGTCCTCGGCTCGGGCGCGCGCGAGCACGCCATCATCCTCGCCCTCCGCTCGGAAGAGTCGGATCACGAGATCTTCGCGGCTCCCGGCAACGCCGGCATCGCGCAGGACGCCGCGATCGTCTCGGTCGACCAGAACGACCCCGCGGGCGTCACGCAGTTCTCGATCGACAACGCGATCGACCTCGTCGTGATCGGCCCCGAGGCGCCGCTTGTCGCGGGCGTCGCCGACGCGGTGCGCGAGCGCGGCATCCCGGTGTTCGGTCCCGGAAGGGCGGCGGCGCAGCTCGAGGGATCCAAGGCGTTCGCGAAGCGGATCATGGATGCCGCGGGCGTGCCGACCGGCCGCGCGATGCGCGCCACCACCCTCGCCGAGGTCGAGGCCGCGTTCGACGACCTCGGGGCGCCGCACGTCGTGAAGGCCGACGGGCTCGCCGGCGGGAAGGGCGTCATCGTGACGAGCGACCGCGCCGCCGCCGTCGCGCACGCCGCGCAGTACCTGCCGACCGGCGCCGTGCTCGTCGAGGAGTTCCTCGACGGGCCTGAGGTGTCGCTGTTCTTCCTCTGCGACGGCGACCACGTGCTCCCCCTCAGCCCTGCGCAGGACTACAAGCGCCTGCGCGACGGCGATGAGGGTCCCAACACGGGCGGAATGGGCGCGTACTCGCCCCTCCCCTGGCTCGACGGCCGGTTCGGCAGCGAGGGCGAGTTCACCGATCTCGTCACGCGTGAGGTGGCCGAGCCCGTGATCCGCCAGCTCGACGCCGAGGGCACCCCGTTCATCGGCCTGCTGTACGCGGGCCTCATCATCACCGACGCGGGCGTGAAGGTCATCGAGTTCAACGCGCGCTTCGGCGACCCCGAGACGCAGGTCGTGCTGCCGCGGCTGATCGACCCGCTGTCCGAGCTGCTGATGGCCGCGGCATCCGGTCATCTCGAGGACCACCCCCGCCCCGCCTTCGCCGAGGCGACCGCCGTCACCGTCGTGCTCGCGAGCGAGGGCTATCCCGAGGCGCCGGTGACCGGCCGACTGATCGGGGGGCTGGATGCCGCGGCCTCGGTCGAGGGCGTGCACCTGGCACACGCGGCCACCGTCGAGGCCGAGGCCGGCCTTCTCGCGTCCGGCGGCCGGGTGCTCAACGTCGTCGCCCTCGGCACGACGTTCACGCAGGCCCGCGAGCGCGCGTACCGCGCACTCGCCGAGCTCGACCTCGAGGGCGGTCAGCACCGCACCGACATCGCGCTGCGTGTCGTCGAGCACTGACGCAGCCGCTCGGCGCGCCGCGTCCGAAGTCGAGACCGCGGCTTCTCGCCGAGGCACCCCGCTGTCCACACGGACAACGTGCGGTCTCGGCGGGTACATGCGGTCTCGACGCCGGGTGCGGCCGCGTGACGGATGCCGCGACCAAGGCCGCGGCATCCGTCACCGTCTCACTTCTTTCGCAGACCCTCCGGCCGGCGCAGGAACAGCACCGCGACCAGCCCGATCAGGATCGCGACGATCGGCAGGATCAGCGACTGCGCCATGGCGTGCGAGAACGGCTCGGCGATGAAGTCGGGCATCTGCCCGGTCGTGAACTCGCCCCCGGACTCGCCCGCTCCGGGCAGGTTCGCCTCGAGGCGCGACTGCATGAACGCGGCGATCGCGGCCGAGCCGAGCACCGAGCCGATCGTGCGGGTGGTGTTGTAGATGCCCGCACCGGCGCCGGCCTGCTGTAGCGGAAGGTTGCGGGTCGCCGTGGTCGCGAGCGGACCCCACATGCCGGCGTTTCCGATGCCCATGATGAGCGACGGGATGAGGAACACCCAGATCGGCGTGTCGAGGTTCATCAGCAGCGCGTAGAGCGTGAGCGACGCGGCCACGAGGAGCAGTCCGGGCACGAGCAGCGCGCGGGGATCGACCCGGTCGAGCAGGCGTCCCGCGAAGGGTGAGAGCACGCCCGCCGCGACGGCCATCGGGATGAGCAGCAGCGCCGACTCGGTCGGGGTGAGGCCGCGTGCGAGCTGGATGAAGAACATCTGCGGCAGCGACATGGCCGTGACGGTGAACCCGACGGTCGCGATGCCGATGTTGGCGATCGAGAAGTTGCGGTCGCGGAACAGCTCCATGGGCACGAGCGGCTCGCTGCGCGTCTTAGCCTGCTGCCACAGGAACAGCCCGAGCACGACGACCCCGGCGCCGATCATCGCCCACACCCACGGAGCCCAGTCGAACTTCTCGCCCTCCTGCAGGCCGAACACGATGAGAAACAGCGCGATCGCCGAGAGGAACACGCCGAGCACGTCGAAGCGGTGGTGGTGCGTCTCGAGCTTGGGCACCAGGATCCACGCGAGCACGAACCCGACCACTCCGACGGGAAGGTTCACGAAGAAGATCCATTCCCAGCCGAAGCCGTCGACGAGCAGCCCTCCGGCCAGCGGGCCGACGAGCAGCGCGACGCCCGAGGTGGCGCCCCACAGGCCCATCGCGGCGCCGCGTTTGTTCGGCGGGAAGGTGCGCGTGATGACGGCCATCGTCTGCGGCGTCAGCAGCGCCGCGCCGAGCCCCTGCACCGCACGGAACACGACGAGCATCGTGAGCGAGGTCGACAGGCCGCAGCCGAGCGACGCGAGCGTGAAGACCGCGAGTCCGATGAGGTAGATGTTCTTCGGGCCGAACCGGTCGCCCAGGCGTCCGGTGATGAGCAGGGGAACGGCGTACGCGAGCAGGTACGACGAGGTCACCCACACGACGTTGTCGAGGTTCGCGGTGTCCGGGTCGAGCGCGGCCTTGATCGCCGGGTTCGCGACCGAGACGATCGTGGTGTCGACGAGGATCATGAAGAACCCGATGACCATCGCCCACAGGGCGGGCCACGGGTTCTTGGGCAGGGCCGGCGCGGAGCCGCGCTTCGCTGTGGACGAGACGGATGCCTCGGCCCGCGTGGTCGTGTTGCGGTCGGTCATCGGCGTGCAGCCTTTCGTTGGGCGAGATAGCGTTCCGTGGGCTCGGCGGGAGCGCCCCAAGGGAAGTCGGGATCGTCGAGTCGCGCGATCGCGGCGTCGAGCCAGGCGAGTTCGGCGGCCACGACGGCCTGCTCGCGCTCGACTTCGAGCAGGTACTGCTCGGGCACCCCCTTCGCCTGGGCGTGCGTGCGGCCCTCGGTCAGCGTCAGGTGCGCTCCGGCGAGCGCGGCGCGGCGCACGACCAGCAGTTCGACCGCCGTCTCGCGGTCGAGGTTGTGCGCCTCGGCGAGCGCGATGCGGAACTCGGTGGGGTTGTCGACGCGGGGCAGCTCGCGGCGCACCCATTCGACGACCGCGTCGGCGCCGGCATCCGTCAGTGTGTAGGTGGTGCGCTCGGGTCGGTTGCCTTCGCGCTCGACACCGACCTCTTCGAGCAGGCCCGCGCGCTCGAGCCGAGCGACGGTGTTGTACATCGTGCCGGTCGTGATCGACACCAGCCGATCGTCGCGGCGGATGCGCATCAGCCGGATCATCTCGTACGGGTGCATGTCACCTTCGCGCAGGAGCGCCAGCACCATCACCCCGAGCGGGGTGAGGCGATCGACGGCATCGCGCATGAGGGTGCTCCGGAGCGGAAGAAGAGGTGGTTGGGACTGATTAGTCCACATGGACTATACAGCAGAGCCGCCGACCACGCACCCCTGCCTATGGCGTCTCGCCCGCCCGCTCCACCATCACCCCGATCTGCGTCCGGTTGCGCACAGCGAACTTCAGCTTCACCTGCTGAAGATGGGTCTTCGCCGTCGACAGCGCGACGTGCATCGCGAGCGCGATCTCGCTGTCGGTCGCCCCAGCCGCGACGAGCCGGGCCGCATCGCGCTCGCGGTCGGTCAGCATGGCGAAGAGGGCGGCGGCGTGGCGGTGCGCCGCGTGCCCGGAGTCGGATGCCACCCGCTCGACGAGCACCCGGGTGTGACGAGGCGAGAGGAACGCGTCACCGCGCGCAACGGTGAGCACCGCCTCGGCGAGCGCGTCGGGAGCGGTGTCTTTCAGGAGGTAGCCGTAGGCCCCCGCCCGCAGCATGCGTTCGACCGTCTCCGTGGTCGCGATGCTCGTCATCGCCACCACTTCGGCATCGGTCATCGCCAGCAGCGCCCGCGTCGCCTCGATCCCGTCCATGCCGGGCATCTGGATGTCCATCAGCACGACATCGGGGCGTGTCGTCCGCGCCAGCTCGATCGCCTCGGCGCCGCCGGCTGCGACACCGACGACCTCGATGTCGGCGCGGGGGTCGAGGATGCCCTTGACCGCCGCGCGGACCAGGAAGTCGTCGTCCACGACGATCACCCGCACGGGACGTCGAGCATCGGCATGAGGCATTCCGCCACGATATCGGCCACCGCCGACACGACGTCGCCGACGCCGTCAACCCCAGGGCAGGCTGACGTCCACGATGAACCGGCCCTCGTGCGGACCGATCCACGAGGTGCCCCCTTCGGCGGCCGCACGCTCCCGGATGCCCGCGATCCCCCGGCGACCGCCGGGAACCCCGGTCGAGACCGGCATGAGCGGGTTCTCCACGCGGATCCGGATGCCTCGGTCCGGTGCGGCATCGGCGGTGACCGAGATCGCCGCGCCCGGCGCGTGCTTGATCGCGTTCGTGAGGCTCTCCTGCACGATGCGGTACGCCGCCGCGTCCCGAGCGGGGCGGGCGTGCTCGATCCCCTCGATGAGCACGTAGGCGTCGAGGCGGTAGCCCGCGGCCCGCAGGTCGGCGAGCAGCCCTGCGACCAGGCGCAGCGACGCCTGGGGCGCCGCGCCGCCGACGCCCCCGTCGGAGCGCAGGCCGCCGACGACACCGCGAACGTCTTCCAGCGCGGCATGGGCCTGATGCCGCACGAGGCGGGCCCACTCCGCGAGCGCCGGGTCGACCGGAGCCGCGGCCGCCTGCGACTCGAAGGCGCCGGCAGCGAGGGCCATCGACGACAAACGGTGGCCGAGGCCGTCGTGCAGGTCGCGCGCGATGCGCTCCCGCTCGGACTGGCGCGCGAGCTGCGCATCGAGCGCCTCGGCGCGCTGGTGCTCGTGTTCCGCCTGGACGCGCTGGGCGGATGCCTCCACCCGCGCGCGCCGATACGCAACGAGTCCGGCGACCGTCGCCAGCGACAGGACGGCGACGACGACCGTCGCGATGTGCCAGTGCGCCTCGTCGGCGGAAGTGTCGCTCGCGAACGTCCATGCGAGCGCCCCGCCCCAGCCGCCGAGCAGCTCGCGGAGCACGAACAGGAGCACGGCGGCGGCCGTCGAGAGGGCGATCTGCGTCGTCTTCCGCGGCCAGCGGACCAGCGCGCAGTACACGCCCACCAGGGCGAGCGCGTACGACACCCCGAGCAGCATCAGGACCCCGCCCGCCACGACGACCGCCAGTGGGGCCCTGACCCTCACGAACACCGTCGCCCAGCAGGCGACGGCGAGGAGGAAGATCAGCACGCCGGCGGTGGTGATGTGCGCCTCGGTGTCCTCGCCCTGCGCGAACGTCACCGCGCCGGGCACGTTGACGAGACCGAGGGTGTCCAACAGCACCCCGATCACGAACAGCCCCAGCGACCGGCTGCCGCCAAGGAGCCGTTCGAGCGGTCGCCGCTTCGGGCTCACGGCAAGCGTCATGAGATGAGCCTAGGCAGCACGGCCGACACCGCCCTCACCCTTTCGTCTGCACATGTCCGAGCGAAAGGCCGGCACTCCCCGGCCGGACGACGGAGGCGCCCATCCCGGCCGCGCCGACAGGCTCGGAAGCAACGGACGTCGTCCGAGTGCGCGAAGGCGCACCACACCTGTCTGAGAGGACCCATCCCATGTCGTTCGACAACACGCAGCCGCCGTCATCCCCTGAGCCGCCCGCGCCCGCAGCCCCTCCGGTCGCCGCCCCTGTCGGACCGGCCGAGCCCGCGAAGCCGGCGGTCCGTCCGCTCGCCTGGGTGGCGCTCGGCGCCGCGGCGCTCGGGTTCCTGTTCGCCTGCATCCCCGGGGCGCTCATCGTCGGCTGGATCCTGCTTCCGATCGCGTTCGTCTTGGCGATCGTCGCGCTGGTGATGAAGGGGGCGAAGTGGCCGGGCGTCGTCGCGCTCATCCTGAGCGTCGTCGGCACGATCGTGGGCTTCGTGGTGTTCTTCGCCCTCGCCGCCACCGCCGTGAACGACGCGATCGAGGACACGACCGGCAGCTCTGTCTCGGCACCGACCGAAGAGGCCGAGATCGCAGACGAGCCGGCCGAGCAGACCGCCGCCCTGGGGTCGTCGCGCGACCACCCCGCACCGATCGGCTCGGTCGTCAGCGGCCGGGAGTGGGACGTGACGATCAACGGCGTCACGCTGGGTGCGACCGATCAGGTGGTCGCCGCCAACATCATCAACCAGGCCCCCGAGGCCGGGTACGAGTACATCCTGATCAACGTGACCGTGACCTACACCGGCCCCGACAAGGGCATGCCGGCTCTGACCTCGATCGCGTACGTGACGCCTGAGGGCGTCACGATCGACGGGCTGGACTCCTTCGCCGTCGCCCCCGACCCGCTCGACACCCTGAGCGAGCTGTACACCGGCGCGTCGGCGACCGGGAACATCGTGCTGGCGGTTCCGTCGGCGACGGCGGACGCAGGCGTGCTCGTGGTGACTCCGGGCATCCTCGCCGACGACGTCTTCGTCGCCGTCAAGTGATCCGTCGGCCGGGTGTGCCGCGTTGAGGGGACGGCACACCCGGCCGGCGCGCGCCGGCGCGTGGGGGATGATGGAGCGGTGACGAACCCTGACGACCTCCCCGGCTGGCACCACGTCTACTCCGGCAAGGTGCGCGACCTGTATGTGCCCGACGGCACCGCCGAGGGCGCGCGCCCCGAGCACATGCTCGTCGTCGCGAGCGACCGGGTGAGCGCGTTCGACCATGTGCTCTCACCCGGCATCCCCGACAAGGGGCTGCTGCTCACGACACTCAGCCTGTGGTGGTTCGACCAGCTCGCCGGCGCCGACGGCGGCCGGCGCATCCCGAATCATCTCGTCCCCGCGCACGTGCTCACGCTCGGCGCCGACGGGGTCGCCAACACCGCAGACGATCTGGTCGCGCTGATTCCGGATGCCGTCGCCGGACGCGCGATGGTCGTCAAAAGCCTCGACATGCAGCCGATCGAGTGCGTCGTGCGCGGGTATCTCACCGGGTCGGGCTGGTCCGAGTACCGCGTCGAGGGGACGGTGTGCGGCATCCGCCTGCCCTCTGGTCTTGCCAACGGCGACCGCCTGCCCGAGCCGATCTTCACGCCCGCGTTCAAGGCGCCGCTGGGCGAGCACGACGAGAACATCTCGTTCGAGCGCACCGTCGAGCTCGTGGGCGCCGAGCGTGCCGATCAGCTGCGCGCGCTCTCGCTCGAGATCTACACGCGCGCCGCGCGCATCGCCGAGGCGCGGGGGCTGATCCTCGCCGACACGAAGTTCGAGTTCGGCCTCGACGACAACGGCACGATGACCCTCGCCGACGAGGTGCTCACGAGCGATTCGTCGAGGTATTGGGATGCCGCGGCCTGGGCCTCGGGCACGACTGCCGACGAGCGCATGGCGAGTTTCGACAAGCAGATCGTGCGCGACTGGCTGGCCGCCAACTGGGCCCCGCCGCGCGAGGGCACCCCGCCGGCGCTTCCCGCCGAGATCGTCGGGCGCACGGCGGCGCGCTATCGCGAGCTGCTGGAGCGCCTCACGGGAACCGCCTGACCCCGGGGCCGCACCACCGCTCACAGCGAACTCCCAGGTATCGTTCTCAGCATCAACCCGAGCTGAGGAGTGCCCATGCCCATCTGGAAACTGCACGGAAACGGTCGCACCGTCGAGCCCGGTGCGGTCGTCAAGCCCGACGAGCGACTGAACTGGGGCGCGACCGTCGCGATCGGCGCCCAGCACGTCGTCGCGATGTTCGGCGCGACGTTCCTCGTTCCGGTGCTCACCGGCTTCCCCGTGTCGACGACGCTGCTGTTCTCAGGCCTCGGCACGCTGCTGTTCCTCGTGATCACGCGCAACAAGCTGCCCAGCTACCTCGGCTCGTCGTTCGCGTTCATCGCCCCCGTGACCGCCGCGACGGCGTCGCAGGGCATGGGGTCGGCCCTGGCCGGCATCGTCGCGGTCGGCGTCCTTCTGGCCGCGGTCGGGTTCGTCGTGCAGTTCGCCGGCATCGGCTGGATCGACCGGCTCATGCCCCCGGTGGTCGCCGGCGCGATCGTCGCGCTGATCGGCTTCAACCTCGCCCCCGTCGCCTGGCTGAACTTTCAGCAGGCGCCAGTGACGGCATCGGTCACCCTGGTCGCTGTGATCCTGTTCAGCGTGCTTTTCCGCGGATTCCTCGGCCGCATCTCGATCTTCCTCGGAGTGATCGTCGGCTACGTCGTCGCCGTCATCCAGCACGAGGTCGACTACACGGACGTCACCGAGGCGGCGTGGGTGGGGCTGCCCGAGTTCCACATCGCCGACTTCGGCAACCCCGGCACCTGGTCGGTCGTGGCGATGTTCCTGCCGGTCGTGCTCGTGCTGATCGCCGAGAACGTCGGCCACGTGCGCGGTGTGGCGACGATGACCGATTCCTCGGTCAACCAGCACACCGGCCGCGCGCTCATCGCCGACGGCGCAGCGACCACCCTCGCGGGCCTCTTCGGCGGCTCGGGCACGACCACCTACGGCGAGAACATCGGCGTGATGGCGGCGACGCGCGTCTACTCGACGGCCGCGTACTGGGTCGCGGGCGCGGTCGCGATCCTGCTGGCGATGTCGCCGAAGATCGGCGCGGTGTTCAACACGATCCCCGCGGGCGTGCTCGGCGGGGTCACCACGGCGCTGTACGGCCTGATCGGCATCATCGGCATCAAGATCTGGGTCGACAACCGCGTGGACTTCTCGCGCCCGGTCAACCAGTACACCGCCGCGGTCGCCCTCGTCGTCGCGATCGCCGGCTTCACGATGCAGTGGGGCGACTTCCAGCTCGGCGCGATCGTGATCGGCGCCGCCGCGGCGCTGCTCATCTACCACCTCGGCAACCTCATCGCGCGCTGGCGCAAGACCGGCGCCGACGACGGCGGCCCGATCCCCGCGGTGGGTCAGCTGGGCGGCGACCCGCGGTAGTCGCCGGGTCGCAGCATCCGCCCCCCTCCCCCTCCCCCACCCCTCTCGTCGAGTAACCGCGTTCTCGCCGAATGACCGCGCTGTCACCGCGAACAGCGTGCGGTCTCGGCGAGTACGCGCGTTCTCGACGCCGGTCGCGGAGGGAATGAACGACGGATGCCGCGGGTTGCGATTCACGTGAATGAATCGTCAGACCGCCTGGCCGCCGCCACCGCGATGGGCGCCGTCACGCTGCTGGTGGGCGACCTCGACGCGATGACGCGCTTCTACCGCGACGTGGTGACCCTGCAGGTGCTCTCGGCCGACAGCGACACCGTCACGCTCGGCCGCGCGGGCCTGCCCATCGTGATCCTCACCCACCAACCCGCCCTGCGGCACGCGGCGCCAGGTTCGGCGGGGCTCTACCACACCGCGATCCTCTTCGAGACGCAGACCGCCCTCGCCGCGGCGCTCTACAGCGTGGCGCGCCAGGCGCCGGGCGCGTTCACCGGCTCGGCCGACCACCTGGTCAGCCAGGCGTTCTACTTCACCGACCCCGAGGGCAATGGCATCGAACTGTACTGGGACCGCGCGCGCACCGAGTGGTCGTGGGTCCACGGCGAGGTCGAGATGGCGACCCTCTACCTCGACCCGAACGCGTTCCTGCGCGAGCACCTCACCGAAGAGGCCTCGCTCGGCGCGACCGCCGGCGAGGCGGCATCCGTCGGTCACGTGCACCTGTCGGTGGGGGATGTCGCGACCGCCCGCGCCTTCTACGTCGACGCGCTCGGATTCGACGCCACAGCGGCCATCGGCAGCCAGGCGCTGTTCGTCAGCGCGGGCGGATACCACCACCACATGGCGATGAACGTGTGGAACTCGCGGGGAGCCGGACCGCGGATGCCCGCGCTCGGCCTCGGCCGCATCGACCTGACGCTGCCCGACGCCGACGCGCTCGGCGCGCTGGACGAGCGTCTGCGCCACCACGGATTCGCGGTGCGAGACGACGGGCGCACGCTCGCGTTCGACGACCCGTGGTCGAACGCCATCCTCGCCACCGCGCCCTCGCGCTGACCGGTCCCACGCCCTCGCGCTCACCGGTCCCGCGCCCTCACGCTCACCGGTCCCGCGCCCTCGCGCTGACCGGCCCCGCGCCCTCGCGCTCACCGGTCCTCGTCGAGAACGCAGGTTCTCGCCGAGCGACCACGCTATCCACGCGGACGACGTGCGGTTTCGGCGAGTACGCGGTTTTTCGACGCCGCGGTGCCCCGCGGGCGAGCGGGCGCACGGGCGAGCGGGCGCACGGGCGGGCGCGCGCGCGGGCGGGCGGGCGGGCGCGCGG